>DGWE01000012.1 GCA_002396065.1 Eubacteriaceae bacterium UBA4266 | reverse complement strand
AAAATCAATATATGAAGGCAGAAATTGAAGTCATAAAAAAAGAGATCGCCTTGAGAGAAGAAAGGGAAGCTGCGCGACTCAAGGCGAAAAAGCAGCGATCATCAAAGCGCTCCGGGAAAAAGGATACTCACTAAAGTATCTTCTTAGAGCTATGTCTCTGCCTAAGTCTACATACTACTTCGAAATCAATAAAGAAGATGTTGTCGCTAAAAGAAATATCAAGTTAATGAACGCAATCAAAAGCATCTTCATAGAAAACAAAAGCAGATATGGCGTCAGACGCGTTCACAAAGAGCTTATCCGAAGAGGATATAAGGTGAATCATAAGCGGGTTCAGCGGCTCATGCACCATTCGAACTTATTGGGAAAGCGTCCTAAAGAGAAGTACTGTTCCTACAAGGGAAAAGTCGGAAAGACTGCGGACAACATCATCAATAGAGACTTTTCTGCAAACAAGCCACTTCAGAAATGGACAACAGATGTATCTCAGTTTAACTTTTCTTGGGGAAAGTGTTATTTGTCCCCGATACTTGATATGGCAACAAATGAAATTATCTCCTACGACCTTGCTCTGCATCCAGATTTAAAGCAGATCAAAAGAATGCTTGATCGCGCATTTAAGAAGTTTCCCAGAACACCCGGATTAATATTGCATTCGGATCAAGGGTGGCAGTATCAACATGTTTATTATAACAGCCGACTAAAAGAACATGGGATTATTCAATCAATGTCGAGGAAGGGAAATTGCTACGACAACTGCATAATGGAAACTTTTTTCGGAAGAATGAAAAATGAGATGTATTATGGATGTGAAAAGGAATATACATCTTTTGATCAGTTTTCGAAAGCAGTCGAAGCATATATAAATTACTACAATAATAAAAGAATTCAGGCAAAAACAAAATGGATGCCACCTGTACAATACAGAATAGCATCCATGTGTTCCGCCTAGTTCGTCAATATGTGTCCAGGATTCTGGGTACATATCAAATCAAATGAGACGCTTTTCTTTTTGTGATTTTTTCTTACAAGGCCTTCACTTAAAAACCTTTTAAAAGGGACGGGTGTTTGAGGAAGATGATGTCGAAATGGGTCATCGTCTGGTCGCGGTCTAAATCGAGGTCGGTCAGGTAAGACCGGTTGCCGTAGACGGCGTGGACGCCTTCCCGCGTCAGGGTGTCGGGATCGTCAAGGGCGGCGGCGATGAAATCCGCGTCGGCCTTCGACCGTTCGACCGCTTCGTTAAAGAGGTCGGTGTAGGACGCCGTCGAGGTTTCGCCGGTGACCGGATGCTGCCAGGCGTGGTGATCCATGTTTAAGACGACGGGTTCGTTGGTGTAGGGCGGGTAGAATTCCCGGCTGACGAGCAGTTCCTGGTGTGCCAGCTTTTCGATGTGGCGCAGCACATTGCGCTTGCGGTTTGTCGGGTCGCTGGTCATGCCGGCGACGGCGTGGGCCGCCTTGACCGCCCGCATGAAATCGAAGACGTCGAGGGGCTTGTCGAACACAACGGTGAAGATGTTTTCCATTAAGCGGCCAATAATTTTGGCTTCCTCGTTGGAAATGCGGAACAGCCGTTTGAAGTTAAAGTCCGTGGCGAGCTCACCCCGTTCGTACTGCAGATAGGCCGTATCCAGAAGCACCTCGTAGTAGGTGTGGATGTAGGCGAAGACCCGCGTGGCCTTGTCGTGCTGGTACTGGCCGGTGTGGTAATAAATAAAGGGGTGGGTTTTGCCGTCGAGCTCGTGATGAACCGAGAAGCCCATCAAATAAGCGAGGCAGGTGTCCCGTTCAAAGGGATCCTGAAGTTTCAGGGTGTAAAATAAACCCTGATGGAAAAAGGCGTCGACGTCGTGGCTGTGAATCAGACTGCCGTATTTCATATGGGAAGGATGCCCCGGTGAGGGGAGCAGATCGAAAAAGAAGAAATCCGGCCCTTCCGCGCCGAGGTAAAAGGCGTCGGGATGGGAATCGACTGCGATCCCGAGGGGCGATTGGGCGTCGAGCTCGTGCGCGAGATGCTGCGCGCAGTAATAATGGGTTAATTTTTCAGACATTTTGAGGTTCCTTTCTCAAAAATTGGATATTGCAATTATTTTTATAATATACTACCATAGAATACTTTGAAAAATATAAAAATCAGAAAAGGGCGGAACAACATGTATTTAAAAGGCATTGCATTTTTTCCACGATTTAAAAATTCGGACATCGCAGAATTGGCAGACACCCATCCAGAATGGGATCGGGCCGTCCGCGATTTGGCGCTGAGTGTCGCCAAGACGGCGCCGAAGACGATCGTCTATCTCAGCCAGGGCGAACCGAGCTTTACTGACGCGCTGGCGGTGCTCTACCAGCCGGGGCTGATGGGCAAGTGCGGCGACCGCTGGCTTCAGATGACGGGCGACCTCTATCTGATGAACGATTTTCACGACCGGCTCAACGAGTCAGGCGTCGATGCGGTGTTCATCAACGACACCGAAGCCGAACGCTACGCCATCACGCCGGTGATTCCCCAGCCTCTCAACGCGGCGGTGACGGCAATTGACCGGGTCTATCCCGATCACGAGAGCGTGGTGGTCAACGTCGGCGGCGTCGATCACACAACGCTGTACCGAGCTGGGCGGATTCTGCGCCAGGCCATCGAGTCGGGCGATCGGGATGTGATGATCGCTGTGGCGGCTGACCAGCGGCAGGCCGGCGGATTTTTAGAGGCGCTCGAAGGACAGGACACCGCCGATCTGATGGCACTATTGGAAAAGCCGGCGGAAAGCGGTGATCTGGCTGCGGATATCATGGCCGTCGGCGCGACCGACGGCATTTACACGAAGTGGCACGATTTTGGAAAAGGAGGTCTAACCGGTGTCGGCCGCCTCGATTACGATTTGGATCGGGACGACCCGACCTACGAAAGTCTGCTCGCGCAGATCGAACGGAAACGCACGGCGGCGCATCGAAAGGTGCTCAGCGGCGCGGATCCCTACGTCGGGCTCGCGATGGCCGCTGTTGAAAAATGGGTTCGGGAAAACACTCAGCTCGATTCGGAACTTTTCCTCGAAAAGTACAAAGCAGATTATCCCGACGATGTGGCGCGGATGACCGATTCGGTCGAGGCGTCAGGCGTCTTTGTCACGCTTTTTAAGAGCGGTGAGGTTCGGGGCTGGGCCGGTGGCTTTCGGCCGACGGCGCCGGATATTTCCCGGGAAATTGTGAAAACGGCGATCGCGGCGGCGTCCGAAGATCCGCGGTTTCTGCAGATCGAAACGGAAGAGCTCAATCAGATCACGGCGAAAGTCGACATCGTGATGGACGTCGAGGACGTGTGGGCGCTCTCTGAAATCGATCCGAAAAAAGAAGGCGTCGTAGTCGAAAAGGGACTCAGGGCCAGCTTTGTCATGCCAGACGGGAGCTTTGCATCGGCGGAACAGGCCGTGGCCAAGGCCAAGGAACGGGCTGGCATCCCGGCGGATGAGCCCGACGACGAACGGGAGTTCGGCGGCGACAAATTGTTCGTCCGCAAATTTACCGTCGAGACCCACGCGCTGGACGCGTAAAGTAAATCATTGCGTACAAAAAAACGCCGGGCATTACTGCCAGGCGTGAATCAATACGAAGTGCAGGCCGTCAATTAAATCGACGCGCCAAAAGGAAAAAATAATAAACAAAATCATTAAGCACACAGGCAGGCCGTTGAGCGCCACTCGGATGTCCTGTCCGCTTAAATCCATGTGCAGGAAAATGCTGAGGGCCAGGTAGCCGACAAGGACGCGGAGCCCGATCATGGTGCAGACCGGCCAGAGGTAGCGTCCGATCAAGTAGAGGGTGACGATGCCGAGGAGCACCGGCGCGATGGAAGACAGCGTCAGCTGCAGAGACTGGCGGACGCGTCCGCCCCGGGGCAGGAAATTGACGGAACCGAGGGCGCCCGGCGTGGGCTTCAGCGTGATGCGCTGGACCTTAGCGCCGAGCAGCCATGCCAAAAGCGCGTGGGCCAATTCGTGGTGGACGACGCCGGGATAAGTCAGGTAATTGGCAAAAATCAACGCGGCGGTGGGTCGGACGATCAGGCTCAAGAGCCAGATCAACGTCTGGCAGATGAGCCGGATCCCGAGCCCGAGCACCGCGATAAAGAGCGGCACCAGCAGCGTGTTGATCAGCGCCGCCTTCCACCACGGCCCGGAGGCGGCGGTCAGGTGATAAAAGGCGATCAGTTGGTTCATGACGTTAAGCCTATTTTAAATGCAGGTTGTAATACCATTTGAACAGCGCCGTGCCGATGATGAAGGCGTAGCCGACGAAGCTCCAGACGTCGGGGATTTCGCCAAAGAAGAACAGCCCCCACATCGTCGCGAACAGCACCTGGGTGTAGTCAAAGACAGAAATTTCCATCGCCGGTGCGTGGGTGTAAGCTGCGGTGACCGTGAGCTGGCCGCCGGCTGCTGCCGTTCCGCCGACGATCAGGCAGAGAAACTGCCGAGCCGTCATCGGTTTGAAATGGAGAATCGTGAAGGGCAGACAGAGCAGCACTGAAAACAGCGAGAAGGCGAAGACGATCACCGGGCCACGTTCCCCCTGAAGGCCGAGCTTGCGCACAAAGGCGTAAGCGGTGCCGGCGCCGAGACCGCCGAGCAGGCCCATGAAGGCTGGGAAGCTCGCCGCAAAGCCGGCGGAGGGCTTGATGACGAAGACGGCGCCGACGAAGGCGAGGATGACACAGAGCACTTCGATGTGGTTGGGCTTTTCCCCGATGATGAAGGCCGAGACGATCATCGCGAAAAAAGGCGCCATTTTGTTCAGGATGTTGGCGTCCGCCAGACCGAGACGGTCGATGGCGTAGAAATTGCAGAGCAGCCCAAGCGTGCCGCAGAGCGCGCGCATGAGCAGGCCGAAACCGCTGCCTTTTTTCACCCGAAAGCCTTCCTCGGTTCTGGCCAGCATGATCGTCGCGACGATGAGGGCGACGAGATTTCTAAACAGCGCCTTCTCGAAGGTCGGAAGATGGCCGGCCTGTTTGATGAACAGGCTCATCAGCGAAAAACAGAAAGCAGAACAAACGATGAAAAAGATGCCCAGAGCATGATCGTTGTGGCGGTATTTTGCAAATAGTGTTTTCAAAATTTACATCTTCTTTCAAAATTATGTTTTTTCAAAATCTGTTTTCATATTGTATCAGATTAACAGAAAATTACAATACGGTTAAGCGTCAATGAAGTGTTCCCTAACAAAAATAACAAAAATAAAAATTAAGGTCATCTGTAATGGTTTAAATCTCATGAAGAATCGGCTCTCAATTTGTTGACGTTCGTGTCTATTAAGGGTAAAATAAAAAAGATAAATGTCTAAAAATCTTTACAAAAAATTCATAACAGGAGGTGAAAAAGATGCTGACAATTATACTGGCAATTTGCATCATCGTTGCATTTTTTGCCGGATATCTGATAAACAAAACAGTGTCAGACCGTCAGATCGGGGCCGCCAAGGACCGTGCTGCTGCGATTATCGACGACGCGAAAAAAGACGCTGAACATCAGAAAAAAGAAATGCTCTTCAACGCAAAAGAAGAAGCGATGTCGATTAAAGACGCGATCGAAAAAGAAAACCGAGATCGTCGGAGCGAGCTCCAGAAAATGGAAACGCGCCTGATGAACAAAGAAGAAAATCTCGACCGCAAAACGTCCAACCTCGACAAAACGCGGGAAAAACTGGACCGCCGCAGCCGGGAACTCGACCAGAAGCAAAAGAAGCTGGCGGGCATGATGGACGAAAAGATCGCCGAGCTCGAAAAAGTTTCGGGGATGACCAAGGAAGAAGCCAAGGAAACCCTGATGGACGAAGTGGGTCGGGAAGCCCGGGCCGACGCCGCGGTGCTCTACAAGAAAATTGAGGACGAGGCGAAGGAAAACGCCGACAAACGCGCCAGCGAAATCGTGGCGCAGTCCATTCAGCGCTACGCTGCTGACCACGTCGCGGAATCGACGATTTCGGTCGTCAACCTGCCAAACGACGAAATGAAGGGGCGCATCATCGGCCGCGAAGGCCGGAATATCCGCGCCCTCGAAAAGATGACGGGGATTGATCTGATCATCGATGACACGCCGGAAGCGGTCGTCCTCTCTGGGTTTGATCCGGTCCGCCGCGAAGTCGCGCGGATGGCGCTGGAACGGCTGATCGTCGACGGGCGCATCCACCCGGCACGCATTGAAGAAGTCGTCAACAAGTGCCGCAAGGAACTGGACAACGAAATTAAAGAAACGGGTGAACAGGCCTGCTTTGACACGGGCATTCACAACGTGCACCCTGAAATCATCAAGCTCCTCGGCCGGCTGAAATACCGCACGAGCTACGGGCAGAACGTGCTCAAGCACTCCATTGAGGTCTCTTACCTGGCCGGCATGATGGCAGCTGAACTCGGCGCCAACGTGAAAATCGCGAAGCGCGCGGGGCTGCTCCACGACATCGGCAAGGCCATCGACCATGAAGTGGAAGGCAACCACGTCGAAATCGGCGTGAACGTGCTGAAGAAGCACAAAGAAAACAAGGCCGTGATTCACGCGGTTGAAGCCCACCACAATGACGTCGAACCGCAGACCATCGAAGCAGTGCTGATCCAGGCGGCTGACGCGATTTCTGCGGCCCGTCCCGGCGCAAGACGAGAAACCCTCGGTTCCTACGTCCAGCGCCTCGAAGATCTGGAAAAGATCGCCAACTCCTTCGACGGTGTCGAAAAATCCTACGCGATTCAGGCTGGCCGTGAGGTCCGCGTGATGGTCGCGCCGGAAGATGTCGACGACAAGGGCCTGCCGCTGCTCGCTAGAGACATTGCCAAGAAAATCGAAACGGAAATGGAATATCCCGGAAACGTTAAAGTCAATTTGATCCGAGAAACCAGGGCTGTTGATTACGCAAAATAATCAGTAAAGGAAGGTTACTCACCTTCCTTTTTTTATGAATTTTAGAAGACATTGAGGTCAATGACATGAAAATATTAATGCTCGGCGATATTGTCGGACGGCCAGGACGCCAGATTGTCCGGGAATATCTGCCTTCAATTAGAAAAAAGCTAGGCGCCGATTTCGTCGTCGCCAACGGTGAAAACGCCTCGGGCGGCAACGGCCTGACGGAAAAAAACGCGAAACAGCTGCTCGCCGCGCCGATTGACGTGCTGACCATGGGCAACCACGTTTGGAAGCAGCGGGAGACCCGTGACTATATCGACCGGTACGACCGCATCGTTCGGCCGATTAATTACCCGCCGAAGACGCCGGGGCAGGGATCGCACATTTACGAACACGACGGCGTGCGCATTGCTGTGCTGAACATGTCCGGGCAGTCCTTTATGGACAACCTGGATTCGCCCTTTACGGCGGCGGAACGGGTGGTGCCGGAGCTTGTGGCGAACAGCGACGTCCTGCTCGTCGATTTCCACGCTGAGACGACGAGCGAAAAAATCGCGATGGGCTTTTACCTCGACGGCAAGGCCACGGCTGTGGTCGGCACCCACACCCACGTCCAGACCGCGGATGCCCGGGTGTTGCCGAAGGGAACCGCCTTCATCACCGACCTGGGTATGACTGGGCCCCTCAACGGCATTCTCGGTGTTAAGGCCGAAATCATCATCGAACAGCTGACGACGAAGATGCCAGTGCGCTACGAAATTGAACGCCAGATGCCCTGGCAGCTCAACGGCGTGCTGATCGACGTCGATGAGAAAACGGGACGTGCTCGGCACATCGAGCGGGTTTACGAAATTTTCGATGAAAACTAAAGCCCTCTGGGTTTATAATGTAGAAAAAGCTGTGTCATGAAGTGTTAAGCAAGGGAGGAAGCCATGTCATTTGAAATTCCAGCTACTGTTCATTTGATTGATAATCCATTGGTGATTGATCGGTTGACGGTTCTACGAATGAAGAAGACCAATACACGGAAGTTCAGGGAAATCGTGAAGGAAATCAGCGGGTTTCTGGCTTACGAAATCGGCCGGACGCTGCCGATGAAGGATGTCGAAATCCAGACGCCGATGCGCAAGACGGTCCAGAGACGTATTGATACCTCGAAGAAAATGGCCATTGTGCCGATTCTCAGAGCCGGCGTCGGAATGATTCCGGGCTTTACAAAGGTATATCCCGATGTTCAGATTCTCAACATCGGGGTGAAGCGGGACGAATCAACCCACGCGCCGATTTCTTATTATGAAAATTTCCCGGACGATATCCGCGCCCAGAAATGCATCATCATCGACCCGATGCTGGCGACAGGCGGATCGATCGAATATACTGTCGAAAAACTGAAGGAAAAAGGCTGTAAGGATATTGTGATCGCAGCGATCATCACGGCGCCGGAAGGCATCACGCGCATCAGCAGCGCCTACCCGGATATTCCGATTTTCTGCTGTGCGATCGACGACCATTTGGACAAGGATAAATACATTATTCCGGGGCTCGGAGACGCGGGGGACCGCATCTTCGGCACCGAAGCAAAATAAAGGAGTGTAACATGAGCAAAGAGTTTTACGAAAATCCATTGATTGAGCGCTACGCCTCGCCGGAAATCTGCAGAATCTTTTCGGCGGATTTTAAATTTTCCACCTGGCGGAAATTGTGGGTCGCCCTGGCCGAAACCGAACAAGAACTCGGCCTTGACATTACCGACGAACAGATCGACGAATTGAAATCGAAAATTAACGACATCGACTACGGTTTGGCGGCCGAATACGAAAAGAAGCTGCGCCACGACGTCATGGCCCACGTGCACACCTACGGCGACCAGTGCCCGAAGGCCAAGGGCATCATCCATCTGGGCGCCACCTCGGCCTATGTCGGCGATAACACCGATATCATTCAGTACACCGAAGGGCTGCGCCACACCAAGCGCATCCTCGTCAACCTGATCGCAAAGATGGCGAAATTCGCGGACGATTACAAATCGCTGCCGACCCTCGGGTTCACCCATTTCCAGCCGGCGCAGCTGACGACCGTCGGCAAGCGCGCCACCCTCTGGATTCAGGATCTGCTGATGGATTACGCTGACCTTGAATACCTGCTTTCGACGATCCGCCTGCGCGGCGCCAAGGGCACAACCGGCACCCAGGCCAGCTTCATGGATTTATTTGAAAATGACAGCGACAAGGTCAAGGCCTTGGACGAAAAGATCGCTGAAAAAATGGGCTTCGACAAGACGTTCGCGGTCACCGGCCAGACCTACCCGCGCAAGCTCGACGCCCGTATTCTCGCGGTGCTCTCCGGCATCGCTCAGAGTCTGTCTAAGTTTGCAACGGACATCCGCCTGCTGCAGCACCTGAAGGAAGTCGAAGAACCTTTCGAAAAATCGCAGATCGGTTCGTCGGCGATGGCTTACAAACGCAACCCGATGCGCTGCGAACGCATCTGTTCGCTGGCCCGCTACGTGATGGTCGACAGCCTGAACCCGGCGATCACCCAGGCGACCCAGTGGTTTGAACGCACCCTCGACGACTCGGCGAACAAGCGCATCTCCATTCCGGAAGCTTTCCTCGCTGTCGACGCGATCATTGGCATCGCGAACAACGTCTGCAGCGGCCTCGTGGTCTACCCGAAGGTCATTCACCAGCACATCATGAACGAGCTGCCCTTCATGGCGACGGAAAACATCATCATGGAAGGGGTCAAGCACGGCGGCGACCGTCAGGACCTCCACGAAAAGATCCGCCAGCTCTCGATGCAGGCCGGTGCTCAGGTAAAAGAAGAAGGCAAGCCCAACGATTTGATGGACCGCATCGTTGCGGACGGCTCCTTCGGCATCAAGGCCGAAGACGTGCCGGCGATTTTGAATCCGGAATTGTACATCGGCCGCGCGCCGCAGCAGGTCAGTGAATTCCTCGAAGGGGAAGTACAGCCGGTGCTCGACGCCAACCGCGATCACATCGACACTGAAACCGTCGAACTCAAAGTCTGATCGAGAGAAACCGATATGAATCGTTTAGCCCAGATCAAAATGCTGAACCAGATGCTGCTCGGTGAAATACCGACGCCGCCGGTCGACCCGTCGGCCTACGGCAGCGACGAAGCCGGTCAGCGGGCGTTGATGCGGGCGCTGATGAACGTCCGCCCGCCCAAGCCGATGTCGTTAATCGTCGAAAATCTCCAGGACGCCATTTTGAAATCCTTCCTTGAAGACAAGGGCGTCGTGGACGGGGCGGCGCTGCCGGTCAGCCGGACAGACAGCCGCCTCGCCCTCTGGCAGGGCGACATCACTCGGCTCAAGGTCGGCGCTATTGTGAACGCGGCCAATTCTCAGATGCTCGGCTGCTTTGTGCCGGGCCACAGCTGCATCGATAACGCCATCCACTCGGCGGCGGGCATGCAGCTGCGCAACGCCTGCGCCGCGCTGATGGCGGGCCAAGATGGGCCTGAGCCCACCGGCCAGGCCAAGGTCACCCCGGCCTACAACCTGCCGTGCCAGTGCGTGATTCACACCGTCGGTCCGATCGTCGAGGGCGAACTGACCCAAGGGGACGTCGACGCCCTCGCAAGCTGCTACCGCAGCTGTCTCGACGCGGCGGACGACGCCGATCTCGACTCGATCGCCTTCTGCTGCATTTCCACGGGCGTGTTCCGCTTTCCTCAGGACAAGGCCGCGGAAATTGCGGTTGCAACTGTAAAGACGTGGCTGGACGCCCATCCGCAGACCAGCGTCAAAAAAGTCGTCTTCAACGTTTTTAAGGACGAGGACCGGCGGCTTTACGACGCGCTGCTCAATCAGGCGTAAGTTCTTATGCGCATCATCATTTCACCCGCGAAGCAGATGATTCGCGATCCCGACGCGCCGCCCGCCGCGGCGCTGCCGGTTTTTCTCGATCGAACCGAAATTCTGATGAAGTGGATGCAGGGCTTGAGCTTCGAGGTACAGCAGAAGCTTTGGGCCTGCAGCGACGCCATCGCCGAGCAGAATCACCGCCGACTGGAGACAATGGATCTGACCCGCAATCTGACGCCGGCGCTTTTGGCCTTCGACGGCATTCAATATCAGTACATGGCGCCGACCATTTTTGAAGACAGCCAGTACGACTACGTTCAGTCGCACCTCCGGATTCTGTCCGGATTTTACGGCGTGCTGAAGCCGATGGACGGTGTGACGCCCTACCGGCTCGAGATGCAGGCTAAGGCCGCGGTGAACGGCAGTCGAAATCTTTACGATTTCTGGGGCAGCCGGCTCTATCAGGACGTGATGGACGACAGCCGCGTGCTGATCAACCTGGCTTCCAAGGAGTACAGCAGAAGCGTCGCGCCCTACCTTCAGCCGGGGGACCGCATGATCACCTGCGTCTTTGGCGAATTGCAGGGAGACCGCGTGGTGCAAAAAGGGGTTTACGTCAAAATGGCGCGGGGAGAAATGGTGCGCTACCTTGCCGAAACAAAGGCGGAAACGCCGGAAGCCCTGAAGGCCTTTGAGGTCAGCGGCTACCACTACGATCCCGAGCGCTCCGACGCGACAACCTACGTCTTTACTCGAACAGCCGTTCCCGGCAAAGCCGGCGGCAGATAGAAATAAAATTTAAAAAATCAGCTCTTTAAAAAAAGAGTTGATTTTTTTTATTTTGGCCTTGACATAGTAATCAAATAGGTTTAATATATACCCATAACATATTTAAACCCTATGTTTAATAATAATTCAGGAGGTGCCGAATTGAACAGAGTTGACGGAACGGCCTGTACGTGTCAGAGTGACTGGATTCGACACGTACTCAAGCAAAACACAGGCGGGCGAATGTGCTGCCGCTAATCAATTTCCAAATAAAATAAGATAGTCAGACGGCAATAAAATAAATAGTAAACAAGTAAATTTAGTAATAGAATTAAAGAAAGTGAGAAATTAAAATGGCTTATAAATTTGAAACACTGCAGTTACACGTTGGACAGGAACAGGCGGATCCGGTTACCGATTCTAGAGCGGTTCCAATTTACGCGACGACTTCTTACGTTTTCCACAACTCCAAGCACGCGGCTGACCGCTTCGGCTTAAGAGATGCCGGCAACATTTACGGCAGACTGACCAACTCCACCGTCGACGTTTTTGAAAAACGTGTCGCAGCCCTCGAAGGCGGCTCAGCGGCATTAGCTACCGCTTCCGGTTCAGCAGCCATCACTTACGTCATTGAAGCCCTGGCCCATCAGGGGCAGAACATCGTCTCAGCGAAGACAGTTTACGGCGGGACTTACAATCTGCTCGAACACACCCTGCCGCATTTCGGCGTGACCGGCAAATGGGTCGAACCTGACGATTTCGACGCTATCGAAGCGGCAATCGACGAAAACACCCAGGCGCTCTACGCTGAAACCCTCGGCAACCCGAACTCCAACATCGTCGACATCGAAAAATGGGCGGAAATCGCACACAAGCACGGTCTGCCATTGGTCATCGACAACACCTTCGCGACTCCGTACTTGGTCAGACCGATTGAATACGGTGCAGACATTGTCGTCCACTCTGCCACAAAATTCATCGGCGGCCACGGCACCGCAATCGGCGGCGTTCTGGTTGACGGCGGTACCTTTGACTGGAAAGCCAGCGGACGTTATCCGTGGATTTCTGAACCAGACCCGTCCTACCACGGCATCAGCTTTGCCGACGCAGCCGGCCCGGCAGCCTTCGCGACTTATATCCGCGCGATTCTCTTGAGAGATCAGGGCGCTACGCTCTCACCGTTCCACGCTTTCCTCTTCCTGCAGGGACTTGAAACCCTGTCACTGCGTGTCGAACGCCACGTTCAGAACGCGCTGAAGGTCGTCGAATACCTGAACAACCATCCGCAGGTCGAAGCGGTGCACCATCCGTCTCTCGAAAGCGAACCGAGCCACAAGCTCTACAACAAATACTTCCCGAACGGCGGCGGTTCAATCTTCACCTTTGAAATCAAAGGGGACGCGCAGACCGCAATGGACTTCATCGACAACCTGCCGATTTTCTCACTGCTGGCTAACGTCGCTGACGTCAAATCCCTGGTCATCCATCCGGCATCCACAACCCACTCACAGCTCAACGAAGCAGAACTGTTGGATCAGGGCATCAAGCCGAACACCATTCGTCTGTCCATCGGGATTGAAAATGTCGACGATTTGATCGACGCATTAGATACCGCATTTAAGGCGATTCAATAATAAACGCATTGGATTCATATTTCGGAGGTAAGCATAAAATGGCAAAGATTTATCAGAATTTATCAGATTTAGTCGGCAACACGCCGCTTTTCGAATTAACTCACGTAGAAGAAGCAGAAAACCTCGACGCTAAAGTCGTCGTGAAATTGGAATACTTCAATCCAGCAGGTTCGGTCAAAGACCGGATCGCGCTGGCGATGATCAACGACGCGGAAGAAAAAGGTCAGCTCAAACCGGGCGCGACCATCATCGAACCGACTTCCGGCAATACCGGGATCGGTCTGGCCGCAGTCGGCGCATCCAAGGGCTACAAAGTCATCCTGACAATGCCGGAAACCATGTCCGTTGAACGCCGCAACCTGTTAAAGCTCTACGGCGCGGAAGTCGTCTTGACTGACGGCGCAAAAGGGATGAAGGGCGCTATCGAAAAGGCCAACGAACTGCACGAACAGACACCGGGCAGCTTTGTACCGGGACAGTTTGTCAACCCGGCTAACCCGAAGGCGCATCGCGAAACCACCGGCCCGGAAATATGGAAAGATACCGACGGCGAAGTTGATATTTTCGTCGCAGGCATCGGCACCGGCGGCACCTTGACCGGCGTAGGTGAATACCTGAAATCCCAGAAACCGGACGTCAAAATCGTCGCGGTTGAACCGGCCGGCTCGCCTGTGTTGTCTGAAGGCCACGGCGGTCCGCACAAAATCCAGGGCATCGGCGCCGGATTTGTACCGGATACCCTGAACACGGACATTTACGACGAAATCGTCACGGTGACCAACGAAGACGCGTTCGACACCACCCGTGCCGTCGCCAAAAAAGAAGGCATCCTGACCGGGATCTCCTCTGGTGCTGCAGTCTGGACCGCGGTCCAGCTGGCGAAACGCCCGGAAAACAAGGGCAAGACCATCGTCGCCCTGCTGCCGGATACCGGCGACCGTTACCTCTCCATGCTTTAAGATCGGGTCACGTTCCCTTTCTCTTTGATACCCCTCACCGGGATCTTGCTATGCAAGGTCTCGGTTTTTTTGCGCTCAAAATATCCCTTGACACGTAACCGTCCGGTCACTATAATAGAGGTAACCAAAAGGTAACTCGTACGAGACAGACGCGAAGACGCAGTGCCTAATTTCACGAATTGATTTTAAGTGCTGCTTTTTTATTCGGCGGTATTTAAGAACAACAGGAGGATAGAATGAAGTGCCAAGAGAAAAGTACGAAGGACAGGATTTTAGAGGAGGCGCTCGTGTTGTTTGCGAAGAAAGGGTATCTGGGCACGTCGATGAACGACATCGCTGCACGGCTTGGCGTGACCAAAGCCGCACTGTACAAACATTACGCAGGAAAACAGGAAATTCTCGATTGTATTGTCAAAAAAATGAATCAGATGGATCAGCAGAGGGTGAAGCAATACGCGATGCCGGAAGGCAGCATGACAGATGTGGTTAAAGGCTATCAGACGGCAGAGCTCAGCAAAATCGCGGCGTTCACGAAAGCGCAGTTTCGGCATTGGACTGAGGAGGTTTTTCCGAGCCGTTTTCGGAAAATGCTGACGTTGGAACAATACCGGGACCCGAAAATGGCAAAGCTTTATCAGTACTATTTGGCCAGTGAGCCCGTCGCGTATATGGCGGAGATCTTCAAGGGATTCACGAACGATGCGGCAGAAGCTGAACAGCTTGCGCTGGAATTTTACGGGCCGATTTTCCTGATGTACAGCCTTTACGACGGAGCCGCGGACAAAGACGACATTGTAATGAGGGTTGAGCGGCATGTCGAACACTTTTCTGAGACGCTCCAGGCGAAACTGAAGGAGAAGGCGTGTGATGCCAGATAAACACATTCGGAAAAAGTGGGTGTATTGCCCACACTGCGGACAGAAAACCCGGGTACAGCTGCGAGAGGACACCGTGCTCACGCATTTTCCGCTGTTCTGTCCCAAATGCAAAAAAGAGAGCTTGATCGACGCCAAGAATTTTCAGGTCGTTCAAATTGTTGAAATGCCAGACGCCAAGACGCAGTG
>DGWE01000094.1 GCA_002396065.1 Eubacteriaceae bacterium UBA4266 | reverse complement strand
CGGACTGGAAACACTGAAAATGATCGCACGTCAGCCGTTGGCATTAACCAACACCACTGACAGCTTTGACGTTGTCGTCAACGTTTATGGCGGCGGTTTCAACGGTCAGGCCGGCGCGATCCGCCACGGTATCGCCCGCGCATTGGTCGAAGCAGACGTCAACCTGCGTCCTGAACTGAAGAAGGCTGGCTTCTTAACTCGTGACGACAGAATGGTCGAACGTAAGAAATACGGTCTCAAAAAAGCGCGCCGCGCACCGCAGTTCTCAAAACGTTAATTTATATCCATCGGACTTTGCCGCTTTTCGGCAAAGTCTTTTTTCAACCCTAATTTTATTATTTTTTAACAAAGGAGAAAATCGTGTTGGGAATGATCTTTCTGCTCATCGTCATTCTGGTGCTGGTGCTCGTCAACGTGCGCGTCGTACCGCAAACCGAGACCTATATTATCGAACGGCTCGGCAAATTCAAAACCATCTGGGAGGCGGGCCTCCACGTGAAGGCGCCGTTTATTGACCAAATCACCAGCAAGGTCTCTCTGAAGGAACAGGTGCTGGATTTTCCGCCGCAGCCGGTGATCACCAAAGACAATGTCACGATGCAGATCGACTCCGTCGTGTTCATGAAGGTGTTCGACCCGAAGCTTTACACCTACGGCATTAACAACCCCCACGCGGGGCTGGAAAACCTGTCAGCCACCACGCTGCGCAACATCATCGGCGAGATGGAGCTGGATCAGACGCTGACGAGCCGGGAAGTGATCAACGCCAAGATGCAGGGCGTCCTCGACGAGGCGACTGATCCTTGGGGTATTCGCGTGACCCGGGTGGAAATCAAAAACATCAAGCCGCCCCAAGAAATCGAAGAGGTCATGACCAAGCAGATGCGGGCCGAAAGGGAACGGCGCCAGACCGTGCTCGAGGCTCAGGCCCATCAGGAAGCGGTCGTCTCCCGGGCTGAAGGGGACAAGAAGGCGAAGATTCTCGCCGCCGAAGCAGAGCGGGACGCGAAAATCGCGACGGCTGAAGGGGAAGCGCGCTCTCTCCTGTTGGTTTCCAAGGCGAAGGCCGACGGGATCAAGATGCTCAATGAGGCGGACATACAGGACGCGGTGTTGAAGCTTAGAGGCATTGAAGCTCTGAAGGACATGGCCGACGGCCGGGCGACGAAGATTTACATGCCGACGGATTTAAGCGATTTGATCACGTCGCTGGGTGTGGCCGGCGAGGCTTTGGGCGTTGGCGATCACACGCCGATCGACAAAAGGCCGAAGGCGCAAAAGGCGCCGGCAGCCGATCCGTGCGTCACGAGCGAAACTGGACGGGGCGGCCGGGAAGCGGCTGAGACGTCCGCGCGGATTAACCGGGACGTCGAATATCAAGGACATCGCCAATGACAAAGGGCCATTTTTAAATTAAAAGCGGAGTCAGCTCCGCTTTTTTTAGTGCAATTTTGTAAAAAATCAAGGAAAAATTGAAAGAAAATGAAAAGTGTGATATAGTCTTGTAAGCGAAATTTTCACACAAATGAAAACCCGTCAAATCGGCGGGCCGATTGAAAATAAATGAAATAAATTTTGACCATTATCGGCACTACAATTCGTTAAACAGGAGAAATGAATGAAACAAGAAAATCCAATTATTAATATTGCCGTGATTGCACACGTCGACGCGGGCAAGTCCACGCTGGTCGACGCTTTCCTCAATCAGAGCCACGTCTTCCGCGACAACCAGAAGGTCGTCGACTGCGTGATGGACTCCAACGATTTGGAACGGGAACGCGGGATCACCATTTACTCGAAGAACTGCTCGGTCATGCACGACGGTATCAAGATCAACATCGTCGACACCCCGGGCCACGCCGATTTCTCGTCTGAAGTGGAACGGATCCTTAAAACCGTCGACACCGTTATCCTGCTCGTCGACGCGAGCGAAGGCCCGATGCCTCAGACCCGCTTTGTTTTGAACAAATCCCTCGAACAGGGACTGCGCCCGATTCTGTTCATCAATAAGATCGACAAGAAGGACCAGCGCGCCGAAGAAGTCGTCGACGAAGTCTTCGACCTCTTTGTCGAACTCCACGCCAACGACGAACAGCTCGACTTCCCGATTCTCTACGGGATCGCCAAGGAAGGCATTGCCAAATACGAAATGGACGACGACAGTACGGATTTGACTCCGCTGTTCGACACGATCATCAAGCACGTCGGCATTCAGGAAGACCTGAGCCTCGAACCGCTGCAGATGCAGATTTCATCCCTGGCCTACGATGACTACATCGGCCGCCTCGGCATCGGCCGCGTCTCCACTGGGACGATCCACGAAGGGGACCAGCTGGAAGTGGCCAAGCGCGACGGCAGCTTCGAAAAGGTCAAGGTCAATCAGGTCTTCGTCTACAAGGGCTTGTCCAGAGTGCCGGTTAAATCCGCGCCGGCCGGCGACATCGCCGTGGTCTCCGGGATTCCGGACATCTCCATCGGCGAAACCATCGGCGAAGTGGATCAGGTCCAGCCGATGGAAATGATCGAAATTGAAAAGCCGACGCTGTCGATGAACTTCTTCGTCAACACCTCGCCCTTTGCCGGCCAGGAAGGGGAATTCATCACGACCCGCCACCTGAAGGCCCGCCTCGAAAAGGAATTGGAAGTCAACGTCGGCCTCGAAGTTGAACCCCTGCCGGACACCACCGAGGGCTTCAAGGTTTCGGGCCGCGGCGAACTGCACCTGTCGATTCTGATCGAAAACATGCGCCGCGAAGGCTACGAGCTGGCCGTCTCCAAGCCGGAAGTCATTTTCAGAACCGACGAATCCGGCCACCGGACCGAACCGATCGAAGAAGTCGTCGCCAACGTGCCGGACGAATACTCCGGAACCGTCATCGCCAAATTGAACCAGCGCAAGGGGATGATGACTGAAATGAGCTCCGAAGAAGGCTGGACCGACATGACTTTCGAAGTCCCGACCCGCGGGCTCCTCGGCTATCAGAGCGAATTCATCAACGACACCCACGGCGAAGGGACGCTGGTCCGCCGCTTCGACCACTTCGAACGCTACAAGGGCGACATCCCAGGCCGTCAGAACGGCGTGCTCGTCTCCGGCGTCAACGGCGAAACTATGGCGTACTCGCTGTTCAACTTGAGCGACCGCGGGACCTTGCTCGTCGATCCGGGGACTAAGGTCTACGAAGGCATGATCATCGGGATCAACAACCGCAGCGACGACATGGTCGTCAACCCGATTAAGAACAAGAAGCTGACCAACACCCGTGCGTCCGGCTCCGACGAAGCCCTGAAGCTCATCGATCCGAAGGTCTTCTCCCTCGAAGAAGCCCTCGAATTTATCGAAGACGACGAATTGGTGGAAGTCACACCGCAGAGCATCCGCCTGCGCAAGAAGATTTTGTCTGAACTGGACAGAAGACGTGCGCGCCGCGGCGGTGGCAACAAATAAGCCGTTTTGGCACGATCACGACGCTGCTCCTTTTTGGGGCGGCGTTTTTTTGTGGTTGGCATTTCCCCCAGAACAGGCGTATAATAAAAATAAAAAGGGGGTTATTACAATGGCATCTGACATTTCGAAGCTAACGGAAATTTTGAGGGAAAGCGACAACATCGTCTTCTTTGGCGGCGCCGGCGTTTCGACGGCTTCCGGCATTCCGGATTTCAGATCGGCGGGCGGCATTTACAGCCAGAAGCTCAACGCCACCTTCACGCCGGAAGAAATGGTGTCCCACAGCTTTTTCGTCAACCACACCGAAGAATTCTATAAATTTTACCGAGACAAGATGGTCTATCCCAAGGCCGAACCCAACGGCTGTCATATTGCGCTGGCCAAGCTCGAAAAAATGGGCAAGGTCAAGGCTGTGGTCACCCAGAACATCGACGGCCTGCATCAAAAGGCGGGCAGCGAAATCGTCTTTGAACTCCACGGCTCGGTCAAGCGCAACTACTGCACGAAATGCGGTGCGTTTTACGATGACGAATGGGTGATGGCGCAGCTGGGCGTGCCGAAATGCGAAAAATGCGGCGCGATCGTCAAGCCCGACGTCGTGCTTTACGAAGAAGCCCTGGATCCAGCGCAGATCAACGGCGCGGTGGACGCCATTTCAAAGGCCGACACCCTGATCGTCGGCGGCACCTCGCTGATTGTCTACCCGGCAGCCGGCCTGATCAATTATTTCAGAGGAAAGCACCTCGTTGAAATCAACAAATCGGCGACCTCGGCGGACTCCAGAGCAGAGCTGGTCATCCGCGACGACATCGCCAAGGTCATGGCCGAAGCGGTCGAAAATATGTAAATTTGAGACCTTTTCTCAAATGAATTGACCTTTTAATAAGATTATTCTATAATGAGATTAGTTAAATAAAAAAGATCCTGTGGGTAAAGGGAAACAGGTGGAAAACCTGTACTGTGAATCGCAGCTGTAACGCGAAATGCGCGCTCATAGCCACTGCCGAAAGGTGGGAAGGGAGCGCAGATGATATCGCGAAGTCAGAAGACCGGCACAGTGATTGGTTCGGATGTCTTCGATTTGTGGCATCGGAACGCAACAACGTTAAAGCAGACACATAAAGAGGTCGGTTTGACGAATGGATCCTTTCTATTTAACCTTCATTAATTCATTCCTCTTTCCATTTGCTTACACACAAAAGGAATGGAACCATCTCTTTGAAGCAGCGGCCTGGTGAACCGCTGCTTTTTTATTTGACTTTTCCCTTTTCAAACCATGCGCTTTTTGATACAATAAAAACCAGCAAATTTTATATAAAAAAAACAAAGATAGAGGTGCGTCTTTTATCAGTACCCGTCGGGATCGCATCAGGGCGAAGGGAACGGCGGGAAAAGGAAAAAACGCCGAAGAGCCGCTGTCCCTGCTGATAACGGTTCTGGGCCTGCCGAAAACATCGTCAGGACTGTCGCCGGTCGGCGGAGCGCTGTCAAATGTTTGGGAATCAATGTTGATTTCGAACCTTTGTGATGCCGGTATCTCTATACTGGCTTTTTTTATGACAAAAGGATCTGAAGGAGGATCATTGTGAAAAAGTATAATGTTGCTGTTGTTGGGGCTACAGGCCTCGTTGGCCAGATGATGTGCCGCGTGCTCGAAGAAAGAAATTTCCCAGTGGATCATTTCTATCCGATGGCGTCTTCACGCTCAGCGGGAAAAGCCATCGAATTCGCCGGCAAGACCTACACCGTCGAAGAAACCACACCGGAATCCTTTGACAAGGATATTGACCTGGCGATTTTTTCAGCCGGCGCCGGTACCAGCAAAAAATTCGCACCGGAAGCGGCGAAACGCGGCGTCATCGTCGTCGACAACTCGTCCTGCTGGCGGATGGATCCAGACGTGCCATTGGTCGTGCCAGAAGTCAATCCGGAAGATCTGAAATGGCATCACAACATCATCGCGAATCCGAACTGCTCGACGATTCAGGCGATGCTGCCGCTGAAGGCAGTCTACGACAAATACGGCATCGAACGCATCGTCTACTCCACCTATCAGGCCGTTTCCGGCGCTGGGGTTCAGGGCTACCGCGATCTGAAGGACGGCGTCGAAGGCGTGCCGCCGAAGAAATTCCCGTACCCGATCGCGTTCAACATCCTGCCGCACATTGACGATTTCCTCGAAAACGGCTATACCAAAGAAGAAATGAAAATGGTCAATGAAACCCACAAAATCCTGCACGACGACAACATCCGCATCACCGCGACCACAGCCCGCGTGCCGGTGTTCTACGGCCACAGCGAAAGCATCAACGTCGAACTGAAAAAGCCCTTCGGCTCAGTCAAGGAACTCCAGGACTGCATGGGCAGCTTCCAGAACGTCATTCTGCGCGACGATCCTGAACACAACATTTACCCAATGCCGATCGAAGCGGAAGGCCACGATGAAGTTTACGTCGGCCGCATCCGCCGCGACTTCTCCATCGAAAACGGCTTTAACTTCTGGTGTGTCGGCGACAACATCAGAAAGGGCGCCGCTTCCAACGCGATCCAGATCGCGGAATCCCTGATCGAACAGGATCTGGTCCACGATCAGTATCAGGGCTGATTGGCACGATTTAAGCTTTTAGGAGGAAACACTATGTCTACAATCTTTACCGGCTCATGTGTCGCGATGATCACGCCGTTTAAGGAAGATGGTTCTGTCGATTACGACGGCCTGAAGGCGAACATCGATCGGCACGTCGCAGAAGGCACTGACGCGCTTTTAATCTGCGCGACCACAGGCGAAGGGGCAACCCTCAGTGACGAAGAACACCGCAGCGTGCTCAAGGCTTCTGCCGAATACATCGACGGCCGCGTGCCCTTTATCGCCGGCACCGGCAGCAACGACACCAGCTACGCGGTGTCGCTGACCCAGTACGCCGAATCCATCGGTGCGGACGCGGCGCTGGTTATCAATCCTTATTACAATAAAACCACTCAGGAAGGGATTTACCAGCACATCAAGGCCGTCGCGGACAACACGAACATTCCGCTGATCGTCTACAACGTCCCGAGCCGCACCGGCTCCAACATCCTGCCGGCGACCATCGCCCGTTTGGCCAAGCTGCCAACAGTTCAGGCGGTTAAGGAAGCCAGCGGCGATCTGAGCCAGATCGCGGAAATCATCGAACTGACCCAGGACGACGATTTTGATGTGTACAGCGGCAACGACGATCAAACCCTGCCGATCATCGCATTGGGCGGCAAGGGCGTCATTTCGGTCACCGCCAACATCGCGCCGAAGGCCGTCCACGACATGGCTATGGCCTGTGTCGAAGATCGGATGGACGAAGCCCGGAAGCTTTTCCTTGCGATCAATCCGTTGAACCGGGCGATGTTTTACGAAAACAACCCGATCCCGGTCAAGGCCGCGATGAAGCTCATGGGTCTGGACACGGGAGCGCTTCGTCTGCCACTGGTCCCGATGACAGCAGCTGCGCAGTCGCGGATGGTTGACGTCATGAAAGCTTATGGAGGACTTCTCGATGATTAAGATGATTTTATCCGGCGCTGCCGGACATATGGGAAAGGTCGTTGCAGATTGCGCCGCGGCTGCGGATGATTTCACCATTGTCGCTGGTCTAGACAAGGCAGCGGACACCAGCGCAGATTTTCCGATTTACGCGGATTTCGATCAGTGCAAAGAGGATGCCGATGTGATCATCGACTTCTCGCATTTTTCAGCCTTTCCGAAGGTGTTGGCTTTCGCCGAAAAGCGCCATCTGCCGCTGGTAGTTGCGACCACCGGTCTCAGTGACGATGATGAAAAAGCCATTGCCGAAAAATCAAAGATCTTCCCGATCTTCAAATCGGCAAACATGTCCCTCGGCATCAATGTGATGGCGGACGTCTTGAAGCAGATTTCCAGCGTGCTTGCCGATTACGATATTGAATTGGTCGAAGCGCACCATAACCGCAAAGTTGACGCGCCGAGCGGAACGGCATTGCTTTTAGCTGATGCCATTAACGACGGTCTCGAAGAAGCCGGCCTGCCGAAGAAACGCTACACCTACGGCCGCCACGGCCGGGACTGCAAGCGCACCGAAGACGAAATGGGGATTTCCGCCATCCGCGGCGGCACCATCTCAGGCGTTCACCTGGCGCTGTACGCCGGCGACGACGAGCTGCTCGAAATTAAGCACACGGCTCTTTCGAGAAAGATTTTCGGCAACGGCGCCCTGAAGGCCGCCCGTTTCTTGGTCAAACAGCCGAACGGTCTGTTCGATATGAGTGACGTCATCCACGCCTAGTAACACAGCATTAAAAAAGATCATATACAGAAGTCATTTACATTTATAAAGGAGCGAACTGTCTAATTGACAGTCCGCTCTTTTATCTATAAAATAGAAAAAACAATCGAAAATCTATAAAAGGAATAAGGAATCATTTATGAATACGATCGTTCAAAAATACGGCGGAACGTCGATGGGGACGATTGCCCGGATCCAGAATGTCGCGAAGCGGATCATCGCGAAGAAGGAACAGGGCAACCGGATGGTCGTCGTCGTTTCAGCGATGGGAAAGAGCACTGACCACCTTGTCGAAATGGCTTACGCGGTCAACGACAAACCGCCAAAGCGGGAAATGGACATGCTGTTGGCCACCGGAGAACAGGTCTCCATCTCGATGCTGTCGATGGCCCTCGACGAAATGGGCTACAAGGCCATCTCCTTTACCGGTCCCCAGGTCGGCATTAAAACCGAAGGGCTCCACGGCCGCGCCAGAATCATGGACGTGGACAAGACGAAAATCGTCGAAGCACTGGACGAAGACAAAATTGTCATCGTCGCCGGATTCCAGGGCGTCAACGAAAACGACGATATCACGACTCTGGGCCGCGGCGGCTCAGACACGTCAGCAGTTGCGCTGTCGGTCGTGCTCGGCTGCCCCTGCGAAATTTACACCGACGTCGACGGGATTTACGGCGTCGACCCGCGGCTGTACCCGCCAGCAAAGAAGCTTGACGTGGTCAGCTACGACGAAATGCTCGAAATGGCCAGCCTTGGCGCCGGCGTCATGAACCCGCGGGCCATTGAGCTGGGCCGCAAATACAATGCGGACATCCTCGTCGCCTCCAGCATTAACAAAGTCCCCGGGACGCTCATCACGTCGAACATCGATCAGAAAGCCAAGGACATCACCGGCCTCGCGGTCTACGACGACGAAATGATGGTGTCGATCAAAGACGTGCCCTACCGTTCGGACGTCGCGGCGCAGCTGTTTGCCGATTTGGCCGAAGCGGGCATCAACGTCGACATGATCAGCCAGACCAAGCCGGTCAACGACAAGATGCACATCTCGTTTTCCCTCTCGACGGAAGACCGGGATCTGCTCGACCGCGTCCTGCCGGAATTCCAGGCGAAATACGAAGGCACGGAAGTGACCATTCGGGACGATACCGTCAAGCTGTCGGTCGTCGGCAGCGGCATGAAGCTTCACAGCGGCGTCGCGAGCCGATTCTTCGCGCTGCTCTGTGAACAGCAGTTCCCGATTTTGATGGTGACGACCTCCGACATCCGGATCTCCTGCATGATTCCGAAAGAAGCGAAGGAACGGGTGGTCATGGCGGTGGCCGATGGCTTTGAACTGTAAAGAGGTGCGAAATGATTAATATTGAAGAACATCCAGTAGATTCGCTGTCCATCGACTGCGAAAGCTTAATGATCACGATGCATAACGTGCCCTTCGGCGAATACGTGATGACCCGCCTCCTCGACGATTTGGCCGCGGCGTCTGTCAACGTCAGCGTCATCTCGAGAACGGCGCCGGTTGGCAACACCTACGACGTGTCCGTCATCGTGCCGGAGCGGGACCTGGCTAAGGTTCGGGACATCGCTAACAACCTCGGAGATGATTTCCCCGAAGTGGGCATCACCGTAAACAAAAACATTACGCGGCTGAACCTTCACGGCATCGGCATGCGCACCCAGTCCGGCGTCGCGGCCAAATACCTGCGGGTTTTCGCGGAAAACGACATTCAGATTCTGATGATCACCACGTCGGAAATTGCGATGTCCTGCGTCGTCCGCAATGACGACGTCAAGCGCGCAGTAACGGCGATTCAGGCGGCATTTGATCTGGAATAAATCAAATTAAGAAATAAGGAAAACTATGTCTCAAGAAAATGAAAAAAAAGGTCTGTTCGAAAGGACAGACGACAAAGCTTCGTCGAAGGTGAAATCAGCCTTCGATGAAGACGTCCGGCCGGACGATGTGACAACTGACGATGATGTCGCCTCCGAAGCGCCGGCTGAAGCCGCCGCGGATGACGCGGGCGAAGCAAAGGACCCGACAGAAGTCGTCAACGAACGGCTGAGGGAACGCAGCTTCGAAATCGCCGAAGGCGAAGACGAAGACGACGAAGCGGACGCAGCGTCCAAGGCGGACGAAACGCCGGAAGCAGCGCCGAAAAAGACGGTCGAAACCGCGGCAGACGCCATTGACGCGATGGCCGCTGAAGTAGAGGCCTCGGCAAAAGCGGCGGACGCAGCCGCTGAACCGGAAGAAACATCCGAAGAAAAATCGGAAGACGCGGCGGACGCTGACGCAAACGAAGCCGCTGAAACCGAAGCTTCCGAATTGGAAGAAGCGGAAAGCGACGAAGCGAAAGACGAAGGCGCCTCGGCTGAATCCAAGCTCGCGGCCGAAATCGACGAGGTCTTTGCGGCTAAGTCCGAAGCTGAAGACACTGAAGCAGCTGAAGCACCGGCTGACGAAACGACCGAAACGCCTGAAGCTGAAGCCGAATCAGACGAAGAACCGGTCGACGAAACGGCCAAATCAGCAGAAGCTGAAGCAGCCGATGAAACCGCCGAAGCCTCTGAATCAGAACCGGTCGAAGCCGATGCCAAACCAGCTGATGAAACGGCCGAAGCGTCAGAAGCTGAAGCAGACAAAGCAGAAGAAGCAGACGAAGCGGCAGCCCAAGCCGAAACCGCTGAAGCCGCAGCCGTGGAAGACGCTGAATCAAAGGCGGACGCCGAAGAAAAGGCTGAACCAGAAGCTCAGCCGGTCAAAGAAAAAACTTCAAAGAAGCAGCCGAAGCCACGCAAACGGAAAATTGCGCCGAAGGTCAAAATCGTCGGGGGAATTATCGCAGCTATTGCCATTATCTACGCAGCCTTTGCGGTTTATTTCAATTATCATTTCTTCCCGAATACGGCCATTAACGGCCTCACCGCCTCCGGCAAAACCGTCTCGGCCATCAGCAGCTCCGTTGAAAACCGCGCCGACACCTACAGCGTCGAGCTCAAGGGGCGCAAAGGGGAAACCGAAAAGATCACGGCGACCGCGCTGGGCCTCAAATATCAGGGCAAGAAGCGCGTCCAGCAGATCCTGTCGAATCAGA
Source organism: Eubacteriaceae bacterium UBA4266 (assembly GCA_002396065.1). Lineage (GTDB taxonomy): Bacteria > Bacillota > Clostridia > Eubacteriales > Eubacteriaceae > Pseudoramibacter > Pseudoramibacter fermentans. Next base: position 1,781 of record DGWE01000094.1, on the reverse strand, counting down.
ACGGCTTTGCCTGGCCGGCGCACCTGCTCTCAGGAAAGAAGAGCCACTCCGCGATTTCCTACGACAAGGACAAGATCGATTACCTGGTCCGCAATTTGTTCCAGGTGTCTGGCAGCCAGGTTGAAGCGGCGCGCAACGCCCAGCCCGTTTACAAAGACGGCAAAATCGTGATTGAAGATCAGATTTCCGGCAGCACTGTCGATCAGACCAAGCTCAATAAGCTGCTGATCAGCGCGATCGCCGACGGCGACAGCACCATCGACCTGAAAAAAGAAGACTGCTACGTTCAACCGAAGTACACGTCAAGCTCCAAAAAGGTCAAGCAGGCGGCGGCCAAGATGCGCAAAATGATCAAGGCCGAAATCACCTACACCTTCGGCAGCGACAAGGTCGTCATTGACAAGAGCGTGTTCGGGCCGTGGCTGACTGTGGACGACAAGATGAACGTCACCATCGATCAGACCCAGCTTAAGAAGTATCTCTACGATTTGGCCTACAAGACCAACACCTATTACGGCAAGCACACCTTCAAGACTACCGGCGGCAGCACCGTTACCGTGAACGGCGGCAATTACGGCTGGCGCATCGATCGCGACGCCGAAGCCAAGAATCTCACCCAGGAAATCAAGGCGGGCAAAGTCATCACCCGCGACCCGGAATATTCCAAAAAGGGCAAGGTTCGCAACAGCACTTACGACGACATTGGCGATTCTTACGTCGAAGTGTCCATCGGCGCCCAGCACATGTGGGTGTACAAGGACGGTAAAAAAGTCGTCGACACTGCGGTGGTGACCGGTGATGTGACTAAAGGCAACGGCACGACGCCGGGCGCCTACTACATTGCCTACAAAGAACGCCACGCGACGCTGAAAGGTCAGGGGTATTCGACCCCGGTTTCCTACTGGATGCCCTTTAACGGGGGTCAGGGGATTCACGATTCCTATTGGCGCGGTGCTTATGGCGGCTCAATTTACCGCGGCAACGGCTCTCACGGTTGTGTCAACACCCCACCGTCACAGGTGGCCATTGTCTGGAACAATGTCTCTCAGGGGACACCGGTTATCGTTTATTAAGCGCATCATCTTCTCTGAAGTATTTCATTTCAGAGAAGATTTTTTTGTTTTTTCTATCTTTGGACAAAATTAACTGAATTGACGCACCCCGCCGTCCGCGTTAAAATAGAGTAGATATCGAAAAATACGGGGGAGTTCATTTTGAGCAGAGCATTTAACAAGCAGATCAACACGCTGAGCCAGGAGATGGTGCAGATTTATCGGGACGATAATGCCTACATTTCTTACACGTCGGCGGCCCTGCCACAGCGCAGTGCCATGATCGAAATTTTAGGTGAAATTCGAAAATTATTTTATCCTCGGCATTACGGCGACCGGCAGCTTTTTAATTGCACCATTCGCTATTATATCGGCAATTTGATGATGTCCATCGAGGAGCGGCTCCATCATCAGATCCGTCTGGCCCTGCTGCGCGCCAATGATACCCGGCCCCAGGAAGAACAGGAAGAACCATCGATCTTGGACGCGCGCGCCTCGACGATCAGCTGTGAATTTATGAGCCGTCTGCCCAAGGTGCGCCAGATGTTGACCATGGACGTTCAGGCGGCTTACGACGGCGATCCGGCTGCCAGCGATCTCGATGAAATCGTGTTGACCTATCCGGGGATTTTCACCATGATGGTCTACCGTCTGGCCCACGAACTCTACACGATGCACGTGCCGATTCTGCCACGGATGATGTCCGAATACGCCCACAGCCGGACGGGC
>DGWE01000010.1:40280-44628 GCA_002396065.1 Eubacteriaceae bacterium UBA4266 | reverse complement strand
TATAGGCAATGACCAGCAGTAATCCTGTGCTGAGTGCCATGGCCAGTATGGTGCCCAATGGGCCTGCGGTGGGGATGAAGATATTGGCCGGCACCATAAAGGCACCCCAGCCCACGGCACAGCCCAGCGAAAGTCCCCATACATTCAGCGGAGAAAGCAGGTTTGCTGCAGCTCTGCCCCCAGAGCCGCTTTTCGATACAGATGCATTCATAGCAATACTCCTTTTATGTTATTGGATAAGAGTTCTTCAATTACTTCATAAATTCTCCCTTAGCAGGCAAATTCCTTCATTAAAAAGGAAAAAGCCTTCCCGTTATCGAAGGAAGGCTTTATTTGACGATTTTATTGATGGCGCCGGGAATGCTGAGAAGCGGCAGCTGCTGCTGGACTGCACCAATTTCAAAGGCGGATTTGGGCATGCCGTAGACGGTGGAAGTTGCCGCATCCTGTCCGATGGTTGGCGAACCCTTCTGCCGCATCTTCAATAGACCTGCGGCACCGTCCTTGCCGATGCCCGTGAGGATAATTCCCAGCGCATGACTGCCTGCCACAGCGGCTACGCTGTCAAAGAGCACATCTACCGAAGGGCAGACGCTGTGCACTGGCGGCCCGGGCTTGCATTCCAGCATATAGCGTGTTCCCATGCGGGAGATGGTCATGTGCTTGGCACCCGGAGCGATGTAGACATGATTGGGCAGAACCACATCACCGCTGACGGCCTCTTTGATGGTCAGTTTGCATTCCGTGTTCAGCCGTTCGGCAAAGAGTCTGGAGAACATGGGCGGAATGTGCTGGACAACGACAATGCCGGGAAGCGGCGGTTCCAGCCGGGTGATTACGGCGGACAGAGCTTCCGTCCCTCCTGTGGAAGCGCCCATGGCAATGAGGTCGATTTGCGCGGCATTGGCGGGCGGCGTAACAAAAGAAGTCATGGCCGGGGGCGCAGGCTTGGGCGATTTGACCACAGGCTGGGAGGCATTCCAGACTTCTTTGGTGACAACTGCCCCCCCGCCGATATCCGGAGAAGCCGGGGGCGCGGCGGTGCTGGTTTTTCCGTGCACAACCAGCACCGTGCTGACCATTTTTTCCAGGAACGGCTGCATGGGCTGCCCGATGGACGGTTTTTTCAAATAATGGGCGGCGCCCAGAACCAGAGCTGTTTTTTGCCCGCTGTCCATTATGCCGTAGGTGATAATGGGAATCTGGGGATATTTTTTCACCAGCAGAGGCAGGAACTTCTCCTGTTGTACCAAAAGAGAACTCAAGGCGAAGTTCAGGATGATGACGCCGGGCTTAAAGACAGAAATTTTTTCCAGGGCTTCGGCGGGCAGACCAGCGTGCTCGATAAGACTGCCCGCAGGCAGCCGCTTATTAAGCTCCTGCACCATGGTATTCTGGAACGTTATGGAGTTGTCGATGACGAAAACTCTCAAGTCCTGCATAAGCTCCTCCAAATTGACCGTTTACCACTATATAACTAATGTTATATTATTACACCATTGTACCATAAAATCCTGCCTGTGGGCAGAAGAATAATTTTTCCCTCAACACGAAGTTGTAACTTTCTAACAAATTGACATGTGTCCTGTTTTTTGTTATGCTTTAACCGTTCAATTCTTGTATAAGCCCGCTGATATGGTGCGGGCGTTTCTACAGGCAACCGTAAATTGTCACAGTCTACAAGAAAGATGGAGCATGACTGATACCAAAAGCAGCTTCTTTTTTCTTGGCGGCAGATGATTTCTTGCCCGGAAAGAGGAGGCTATTATTTTTTATGCAAGCACAAGCAAGTCAGTCTTTTTTGGAACGCTTCTTTAAGCTTTCGGAAAAGGGAACCACGGTACGCACGGAAGTTATCGCTGGTTTTACTACGTTCATCGCGTTGGCCTATATTATGTTCGTCAATCCGAATATTTTGGCAGATGCCGGAGTACCCAAGGAGGCGGCAGTGGCTTCTACGATTTGGATTGCGGCGCTGTCCACGATGATGATGGGCGTGTTCGCCAATTACCCTGTGGCTTTGGCACCGGGAATGGGGCTCAATGCATTTTTTGCTTATTATGTCTGCGGTGTATTGGGACTGCATTGGACGGTGGCTTTGGGAGCGGTATTTTTCTCCGGCCTGTTGTTTTTGATTCTGACTATCAGCCATGTGCGTCAGGCTATTATCAACGCTGTTCCGCAGAACCTGCGCGTGGCTATCGGCGTGGGAATTGGCCTGTTTATCGCCTTTGTCGGCCTGAAGGGCACGGGGCTTATCGTCAGCGACCCGGCAACCTTCATCACGCTGGGCAGCGTGACCAAGCCGGAAACGGCGATGTCCTTGTTTGGTCTGGTGCTCACCGGTGCGCTTATGGCGCGTGAGGTACAGGGGGCTATCCTTATCGGCATCATTGCCACGACGATTCTGTCCATGATATTGGGTTATTCTCCGGTTCCCCAGAGTTTTGCCGAGATAATCAGTACCAGCCTTCCGCATATGGGCGAAACTTTCGGCAAGCTGGATATCATGGGGGCTTGGAACTATGGTATTCTTTCCATTATATTCACGTTTACCGTAGTGGAACTGTTTGATAACATGGGGACGCTTATTGGTCTGACGGCTAAGGCCAAACTGGTGAAGAAGGACGGCGAGATTGAAAACCTCGACAAAGCCTTGAATACCGATGCCGTCGGTACGATTTTTTCGGCCATCTTTGGTACGTCCACGGTAACATCCTACATTGAAAGTGCTGCTGGTATCGCCGCTGGCGGGAAAACAGGACTTACCGCTGTAACGGTATCCATACTGTTCCTCGTATCCCTGCTGTTTGCCCCGCTGATTGGTCTGGTGCCGGGCTATGCAACGGCTCCGCCGCTGATTCTGGTCGGCGCCCTGATGATGTCGGAAGTAGGCAAGGTGAACTTTGCGGACTTTACCGACGGCCTGCCCGCCTTCCTGACGATTATCATGATGCCCCTGACCTCTTCCATTGCCAATGGTTTTGCCTTCGGCTTCATCAGCTTTGCCTTCATGAAGACCCTTGCCGGCAAGCCGAAAGAAGTCAGCCCCATCATGTGGCTCGTGAGCCTTGCGTTTATGATTAATCTCTTTATGCGCTCCTAATGAATTCTTGAATGCGCATTTTTTAGCAAGCCGCCGAGCACCGCGTGGCAAGCATTGCCGCTGGCGGCGTATTAGACAAATAAGGCGGTGGCAAATAAAAAGCCTGACTTCCCGAAGAAAGTCAGGCTGTGTAGGACAGCAGGCTGGTTAGACCCCTGTTCCTTGTGGGCGTGCCGTACCGGTATGGTTTTACTTCCTACCATCCCACCACTTGCAGATATAATGCGCTATTATACCTGCCACGATAGATAGGAAAAAATCGTAGAGAGAAATTGTAATCACCTCCTCTGTGCACAAAGGCATAGAGGTACGGCAGAAGAAAGTATATCATGTATTGACTGTTAACACAAGAAAATGCTATAATTTAGGTGATTTCAAATCGTAGAGTGAAATTGTATAGGCCGTGAGGGAGTGGTTACCCTCACGGCTTTTCACTTTGCAAAAAACTTGACAAGTCAAATCCAGCCAGACAACTAGCCGCCACATTATGACATGGTTGTACTTGCATTTTCATAAGAAAAACTTTACAATAGTATTCATGCAGCTTATGCTTTACAAATTAACAGATAGTCTGGAGGCAGCCTATGAAACGAGTATCCGTGGAGCTGATTCCCCGTGACGAGGAAACTTTGCGCGGCGAGTTACAGCTTTTGAAGCAGTATGAGGGCAAGATTGATGTTATCAATATCCCCGATTTACTGCGGTTTGACACCCGCAGCTGGGAAGGTTCGGCAATTGCCCAGGAGTATTTTGCCATGTCCATGCCTCATATCCGCGCCATGGATATCGATTTGGACAAGGAACTGCCCATGAAGGATTATCTGCGGGAAAAGGGCATCAAGGAAGTTCTGGTGGTGCAGGGCGACCCGCCGCAGCGCATGACCCATGAGGTTTATCCGACGGAATCTACGGACGTCATCCGCAAGTTCCGCGAGGAAATGCCGGAAGTGAAGGTTTATGCGGGCATTGACCAGTACAGAAGTTCCATGCGCCATGAGCTTTACCGTACCCGCCGCAAGGTGCAGGCAGGAGCCGCAGGTTTCTTCACGCAGCCGTTTTTCGACATGCGGCTGCTTTCCATCTACATGGATATGCTTGACGGCCTTGATGTGTACTGGGGCGTATCGCCGGTGGTCACGGCGGCTTCGCAGAGTTATTGGGAGCGCAAGAACAACGTCATCTTCCCGAAGGACTTTGCGCCGACCTTGGAGTGGAGTGTGGATTTCTCCCGTCAGGTCATGG
>DGWE01000010.1:38787-40235 GCA_002396065.1 Eubacteriaceae bacterium UBA4266 | reverse complement strand
TCCCGTCAGGTCATGGAAATGGCGGACAAGAAGGATGCCAATGTGTATCTGATGCCCATTAAGACCAATCTGGAAGAGTATTTAGCAGGTGTATTAGCCTGATTTTATTGTGTGTATTTAGGAGAGTGAATCATGTTTAAGATTCTGAAAAAGGAAGAGCTGTCTCCCAGCGTCTTCTCCATGGATATCGAAGCCCCGCGCGTGGCGAAAAAATGTCAGGCCGGCCAGTTCATCATCCTGCGCGTCGACGAGGAAGGTGAGCGCATTCCTCTGACTATCGCGAACTTTGACCGCGAAAAAGGCATCATCAACATTGTATTTCAGGTAATCGGTGCCTCCACGATGGCGCTGGCTGCAAAAGAAGCCGGTGACAGCATTGTGGACTTTGCCGGTCCTTTGGGACAGCCGTCCGAAATCAAGAAGTTTGACGGTACGGTGGTCGTTGTGGGCGGCGGTATCGGTGTTGCTCCGACCTTCCCGATTGCCCGTGCGATGAAGGAAGCAGGCAACAAGGTTATCGCCATCATGGGGGCCAAGACCAAGGACATCCTGATTATGGAAAAGGAAATGTCCGAGGTAACGGATGAAATCCTGATTACGACGGATGACGGTTCCCGTGGCATCAAGGGCTTTGTCACCTATGCGGTACAGGAACTCGTGAACCGCGGCGAAAAGATTGCCCAGATTACGGCTATCGGCCCGGTTATCATGATGAAGAGCGTGGCCGATGCTACGCGTGAGCTCGGCATTCCGACGGTGGTCAGCCTGAACCCCATCATGGTAGACGGTACGGGCATGTGTGGCGGCTGCCGTGTAACCGTAGGCGATGAAACGAAGTTTGCCTGCGTGGATGGCCCGGAATTTGATGGTCACAAGGTAGATTTCCCCGAACTCATGAGCCGCCAGCGGATGTACCGCGATATGGAGGCTGAGGAAAAGGACCATATTTGCCGCATTGGTTTGGGGAGGAAATAAACGATGGCTTTGTCTTTGAAGAAACATGAAATGCCGGTGCAGGACCCGCAGGTTCGCGCCCATAACTTTGATGAAGTAGCTTTGGGCTACGATGAGGAAACGGCAGCAGCCGAAGCAGAACGCTGCCTGCACTGCAAAGTGCCGCAGTGCCGCAAAGGTTGCCCGGTGTCCGTGGATATTCCGGAATTTATCGGCAAGATTAAAGAGCGCGATTTTGATGGCGCCATTGAAAAAATCAAGGAAGCCAATGCGCTGCCCGCTGTCTGCGGCCGTGTCTGCCCGCAGGAAAACCAGTGCGAAAAATACTGCGTGCTGGCTAAGAAGGGCGAATCCGTCGGCATTGGCCGTCTGGAGCGCTATGTAGCGGACCGCTATATGGCTAAGAATGAAGAAGTAAAGCCCATCGAATATGCTGCTGACGCACAGAAGGTAGCCGTTATCGGCTCCGGCCCCTCCGGCCTGTCCTGTGCCGG
>DGWE01000010.1:37449-38635 GCA_002396065.1 Eubacteriaceae bacterium UBA4266 | reverse complement strand
GTCTGCCGAAAGATGAGGTCGTGAAAAAGGAAATCGACAACATCGCTAAACTCGGTGTGAAGTTTGAACTCAACTCCGTAGCTGGCCGTCTGTTCACGGTGGACGAGCTCATGGAAGAAGAAGGCTTTGATGCCGTATTCATCGGCACGGGTGCCGGCCTGCCGCGTTTCCAGGGCATTCCGGGCGAAAGCCTTAGCGGCGTTTACTCCGCCAATGAGTTCCTGACCCGCTGCAATCTCATGAAGGCATACAAGTTCCCGGAATACGCTACGCCGATTAAGATTGGCAAGAAGGTCGCCGTTATCGGTGGCGGCAACGTGGCGATGGATGCGGCTCGCACGGCGCTGCGTCTGGGCGCGGAAAAGGTCTATATCGTCTATCGCCGCAGCGAAGCGGAACTGCCTGCCCGTAAAGAAGAAGTGGAACATGCCAAGGAGGAGGGCATTGAATTCAAGCTCCTCAACAACCCGGTGGAAATTTTAGGGGATGAAAACGGCTGGGTTAAAGGCATGCGCTGTATTAAGATGGAACTGGGCGAGCCGGATGAATCCGGCCGCCGCCGTCCGGTAGCCGTGGCTGGTTCTGAGTTTGATTTGGAGGTAGAAACGGTTATCGTATCCATCGGTACCGGCCCCAATCCGATTATTTCGCAGACTACGCCGGGCCTTGATACGACGAAGCGCGGCAACATTGCTGCTGACGAGGAAACCGGGGCAACGTCCAAGCCGGGCGTATTTGCCGGCGGCGATATCGTCACGGGTGCCGCTACGGTAATTCTCGCCATGGGCGCAGGCCGCAAGGCAGCTGCCGCCATTGACGAATATCTGAAAAGCAAGAAAAAATAACATAACAGAAGGCTATGAAGATTAGCCTTCCCCTTTGGGGAAGGTGGGCGCGGAGCGCTCGGATGAGGTTAATCTGCTGTTACCTCATCCGCCCCTTTGGGGCACCTTCCCCAGAGGGGAAGGCTTTTATGTATTCTATAGATGTAAGGAAGAAGGAACGATTGATTTATGATGAACTTTGCGGCCATTGACTTTGAAACGGCCACGGGCTGCCGCAACTCGGCCTGTAGTGTGGCGGTGACGGCGGTGGAAGACGGCAGGATGAAGGATGTATACTACTCGCTGATTCAGCCGCCCATGAATAAGTACAATTACTTCAATATACAGATTCATGGCATTAC
>DGWE01000010.1:36468-37321 GCA_002396065.1 Eubacteriaceae bacterium UBA4266 | reverse complement strand
AAAATCGTGGTGGCGCATAATGCAAAATTTGATATGGGGGTCTTAAGTGCGTGCCTCGCTGATGAAGGACTGCCGACACCGGATTTTGCCTACTGCGATACGGTGGCTATCGCCCGCAAGGCATGGCCCTTCTTGGAGAATCACAAGCTGGATACCGTGGGCACGCATCTGCATATTGATTTCCAACATCATAATGCCATGGATGATGCCCGCACCTGTGCCGCAATTCCTTTGGCGGCGGGACAGGAATTAAAAGAGGATTCTTTGGAGTCCTTGGCGAAGAAACTGGGTATAAATGTGTGTGTGTTTGGGAGAAAGGGGTATCGAAGATGATTCTGGTTAGCGCCTGTCTGTTAGGGCATAAGGTAAAGTACAGCGGAGGGGCCAACACCCATGAACTGCTGTTGAAATACAATGAGCGGGGCCGCTTTATCGCCGTCTGCCCCGAATGCTTCGCCATGCTGCCCTGTCCAAGGCCCGCCATGGAGATTCAGGGAGGTACGGGCAAGAAAGTCCTTGCGGGCAAAGCGCGGGCTATGGACGAAAACGGCATGGATACCACCCAATACCTGCTGACGGGCGCCGACAAGGTGCTCAAAATCGCCGAAGCCTATCATGCGAAAGTGGCTATTCTCAAAGAAGGCAGTCCCTCCTGCGGCGTCAAGAAAATCCATAGCGGCAACTTCGACGGCAAAAAAGCCAAAGGCCAGGGTGTAACCACTGCCCTGCTGCAAAAACACGGCATTACCGTCTACTCCGAAAAAGATATGACCGTAGGGCGGCTTGAAGAACTTATCGCCGAAGATGTGAAACGGGATAGAATATAAAGGTAGCATAACATATGATTTTATGT
>DGWE01000010.1:0-36408 GCA_002396065.1 Eubacteriaceae bacterium UBA4266 | reverse complement strand
ATGTCATAATATCCTTGGGGGGATTATTATGACGAAGACAGATGTAAAAATAGTTTTTTCCGATATTGACGGCACGGTGCTGACGAGTCAGCATGTAGTGACCAGTCAGACGAAGGATGCTGTAAAAAAGCTGGTGGCGAAGGATATTCCCTTTGTGTTGGTGTCGGCGCGGATGCCGGAGGCGATTTATCCGATTACGGAGGATATGGGGATAAAGATGCCCATCATCTGCTACAGCGGTGCCTATGTGCTGGACAAAGAGGGCAGAGAGCTTGCCAGTACCTATATGGCGGCTGTTCCTGTGCGTAAGCTGTTAGCGGAGATTGGCGAAAAATTCCCGGCGGTGACGGTGAATTTTTACAGCGCTCATCACTGGTATGTGGCGGATAAGCAGGATGCGCGCGTGAGGCGTGAGGAAGAGATCACCTCGGCGCAGGCTGAACAGGCCGATTTTGACAACCTGCTTGCGCAGGGCACGCTGCCGCATAAGATTCTGCTGATGGCGGAACCGGCAGACTGCGCCGCCGCAGAAAAGTATTTTCAGCAGCATTATCCGCAGTTTCAGGTGGCGCGTTCCTCCGACATCCTTTTGGAAATTATGGATGGCGCTGTGTCCAAGGCGGCAGGGATTGAAGTTATGCTCAAAGATTACGGCCTGGACAAGTCAGAGGCACTGTCCTTTGGCGATAACTACAACGACCTTGCCATGCTGGAGTACACGGGGATGAGTGTCGCGATGGGCAATGCTCCCGACGATGTTAAGGCCGTGGCGAAGGCCGTCACACTAAGCAATAACGACAGTGGAATCGCCGCTTTTTTGATCGGGCAAAAAATAATTTAAATTTTTTTTGAAAAAAGTTAAAAAAGGGGTTGCATTCTCCAGAAAAGTATCGTATAATAATTTTCGTTGGTGACACACCAAGTGATTCCCCGATAGTTCAGTCGGTAGAACGGTGGACTGTTAATCCATATGTCGCTGGTTCGAGTCCAGCTCGGGGAGCCATGGCGCGTTGGTCAAGTGGTTAAGACACCGCCCTTTCACGGCGGCTACGGGAGTTCGAATCTCCCAGGGGTCACCAATTTTTTAGCGGCCAGGTAGTTCAGTTGGTTAGAATGCCAGCCTGTCACGCTGGAGGTCGTGAGTTCGAACCTCATCCTGGTCGCCATTTTAATATGCTGACGTGGCTCAATTGGCAGAGCAGCTGATTTGTAATCAGCAGGTTGGCGGTTCAAGTCCGCCCGTCAGCTCCATTCTAATGTTCGGGGAAATGCCCGAGTGGCTAAAGGGGGCGGACTGTAAATCCGTTGACTTAGTCTACGATGGTTCGAATCCATCTTTCCCCACCATTATGATCCATTAGCTCAGTTGGTAGAGCATCTGACTTTTAATCAGGGTGTCCGGGGTTCAAATCCCCGATGGATCACCATTTCCTTGCAGGGGTATAGCTCAGTTGGTAGAGCAGTGGTCTCCAAAACCACGTGCCGAGGGTTCAAATCCTTCTGCCCCTGCCATTTTTAAGACTTAATTTATTAGGTCTTTTTTTTTATGCTTAAATTTAAAAACTCTACAAATGCTTATTTCATGATGATAGAAAATATTGTATAATAATAAATAAAATGATTGCCTAGAAAAGGGAGGATCAATGAGTTTATTGACAAAAGGTCTTGTGAGACTTGGCACCGCTGCTGTATTAACAGCTGGCACAGCGATCGCTGCAAGCCGCTTCGCAAAGGACCTAAAACAGAATTTACAGGATTATATTAAAGTCAATCAAAATGCGCCTTCCCCTGATCGAAATTATCATTGTGTGGATACGCATTACACGATTATGGATGAATGAGCGAAAGATCGGCTAAAATATTGTAAATATCCGTAGAATGTGTTTATTCGGCAACGAAACCGATTATTTTGCTTGACAGCTAAAATTATATGGAATAGAATAAATTAAGAGTGGTATGTTTGAAAACATATGAAACAGGAGGCAGATACATGAGACAGGCACTTACAGCCAAAGGTCAATTGGATGCCTGGATGCGTTCATCGGAAGCGGCGCTCGCTAATATGGGCGTTGAAGATATTATGGTGGACGAGAACAGCCTGCATATTGAAGGCAAGCATCCAGAACACGGCCCGATTGGCATTGATTATATGATTCCTGAAATGGGAAAAACGCGGATGGTCATTCAAGTTGATGATCCAAAGATGATTACGGCTTTTAAACGAGCTGTAACGCCTGTTTTCAAAAATGTCATTAAAGAGCTTGAAAAGTTAGAAGAAGAACAGATGCAGCAGGCGGAAGCGAAAATCAACGCTGATCAGCCTGGCGAATCCGAATCCGAACCTCAAGCTCAGGAACCGGAAGCGCAAGAAGATGAATCACCGGAAACGGACAAAATTGACTACAAGCCAGAACCATCCGAAGAAGCAGGACCGGAAGAAGCTGCAGAATCAGCACAGTCTGCAGCGGAAACGGTGGAAGAAGGGCCTGCAATAGCCGAAGCTGCGGACAAACCGGTAAAGAAAAAGAAAAAAGGCCCGATGATTGCGCTGATTGTGATCGCGATTGTGGTTGTGGCGGCCGCCGCGTCCTATTTCCTGTATTTTAGGGATCACGGCCTGCCCTTTACGAAAAACAGCAGCAGCACAACATCGTCGAGTTCGAAGAGTTCGAATAAAGACAGCTCTTCCAATAGTTCATCTACCAGCTCGTCTTCGTCCAATACGAACAGCCAGTCGACGGCAGATAATAACAACAACGGCACGACGGCTGCGGCAAATTCGAACACGACAGCCAATGCGGGAACGATTACCAAAGCCCAGTACGACAAAATCACCAACGGCATGACGTACGATCAGGTCAAACAGATTATCGGCAGTGACGGTTCCAAGTTGTCTGAATCTACTTACAAGGACGCGCAGGGCAACACGGTCAATGTTCAAATCTTTTATTGGCAGGGCAATGGCAGCTCGGATTCAAATGCAAATATTACTTTCCAAGGGAACACGGTTGCCTCAAAAAGCAGTTACGGTCTGAAATAGATTTTGTTTTCCGAATGTGTTAACCCACATTCGGTTTTTTTGTATCAGGAGGAAGACATGTTAGGAAAATACGTCGACTTAACGCGGGAAAAACAGCCATTGATTCATAACATTACCAATTACGTGACGGTGAACGATGTAGCCAATATTATTTTGGCCTGCGGTGCCAGCCCGATTATGGCTGATGAAGTGGATGAAGTGAAAAACATCACGGCAATCTGCGGCGGGCTCAACATCAACACTGGCACTCTCAATCACCGCACGATCGAAAGCATGATGATCGCCGGAGATGAAGCGAAACGCTTAAATCACGTCGTGCTGCTTGACCCGGTCGGCGCAGGCGCCAGTTCGCTCCGCACGCGGACGGCGCAGCATATCTTAGAAGAAATTAAACCGGATATTGTCCGCGGCAACATTTCAGAAATTCGAGCACTAGCCAATCAGTCAGGCAAGGCGCGGGGAGTCGATGCCGACGTAGGCGATGCGGTCACTGAGGCGAATTTGGATCAGTCTATCGCCTTTTTAAAGGCTTTTTCAAAAGAAACCGGCAGTATCGTCGCCGCGACCGGCGCAATCGATTTGGTCTGCAGTGCCGATGAAGCCTTTGTCATTCGCAATGGACGCGCTGAAATGAGCAGAATCACCGGGACAGGCTGCCAGCTTTCGGGATTGATGACGGCCTTCGCTGCCGCCGCACCCGAATCAGAACGGCTTTACGCCGCGGCTGCCGCTGTGTGCACAATGGGGGTAGCCGGAGAAATCGCCTACGGTCATTTGGCACCCTACGAAGGCAATGCGACCTACTGCAGACGCATTATTGACGCGATTTATCATATGGACGGCAAGACATTGGATCAGGAGGCAAAATATGAAACAAAATAAAGTAAGACCGGAAGACCTCAGACTTTACGCGATCACCGACCGCAGATGGCTCGGAAATAAAAAGCTTTCAGACGATGTTGAAGCTGTCCTTAAAGGCGGTGCCACGTTCATTCAGCTGCGCGAAAAGCATCTCGATACTGACGCATTTAAACAAGAAGCCGAGGTCATTCAAAAGATTTGCGCGGCTTATCACGTGCCCTTTATTATCAACGACAACGTTGAAATTGCCAAGGCAATCGGCGCGGACGGCGTGCACGTGGGACAGAGCGATATGGCCGCCGGCGACGTGCGCAGACGTTTGGGGGATGACAAAATTATCGGCGTGTCGGCCTCAACGGTTGAGGAGGCCCTCGAAGCAGAACGCCACGGTGCCGATTACCTCGGCGTCGGCGCGGTCTTTCCGACCGGCTCTAAAGACGATGCTGACGCGGTTGACGCCGCGACTTTGAAGGCGATTTGCGAAGTGGTAGATATTCCAGTTGTCGCGATCGGCGGCATCACAGCGGATAATATGAAAGAGCTGTCTGGCAGCGGAATCTGCGGCATTTCCGTGATTTCGGCGCTGTTTGCACAGCCCGATCCTCATCAGGCAGCTAAGACCCTTCGGGCTGAATCTGAACAGTATTTTGCGTGATCTTGAACTTTTAAAATAAATTTGCTAAACTGAGATGAGTTTAACGAAAATATCAGGGAATTGGAGGATAATTTATGCATGACAATTTGGCTGATGCTCAGATTCTCGTGATAAAAATCGGCACCACCTCGCTGACCCATGAGAACGGCACCGTCGATCTGCACAAAATGGATCAGATGGCCCGCGTGCTCACCGATCTTGAAAACGAGGGACGCCGTATCATTTTGGTCTCATCCGGTGCCATTGGATGCGGGATGCATCGTTTGAGAATGGAAACCCGCCCCTCGACCCTTGAGGAAAAACAGATGGCTGCTTCGGTTGGGCAGGGACTCTTGATGGAATTGTATCACCGCTCTTTCGACAGCTATTACCAGAACGTCGCGCAGATTCTGCTGACGAAAGACGTGTTCTACAATAAAATCAAGCGTCACAACGCGATGCACACCTTTGCGGCGCTCTTAAGAGAGCGGATCATCCCGATCGTCAACGAAAATGACGCGGTTTCGACCGACGAAATCGAAGAGGAACGCTTTGGCGATAATGACCGGCTTTCAGCGATGACGGCGAATTTGATCGGCGCCGACGGGCTTGTCATTTTATCCGACGTCGACGGGCTGTACGACAAGGACCCTTTCAAATTTGATGACGCAAAACGCATTGAGGTCGTTGAAAAAATGACGCCGCAGCTGATGGCGCTGGGCGACAGCTCCGCGTCGAAGCTGGGAACAGGCGGCATGATCACGAAGCTGGAGGCCGCGCGGTACGCGACCGGACATGGCATTCCGACGCTGATTACATCCGGTGAGGATATTAACGTGCTGTACAAAATTGTAAACGGCAAAAATGCGGGGACATTGTTTTTAGCCGATGATCCCTCCGCACAGTAATAGACCTAAATCGATAAAAATACAGGAGGACAAACAATGAAAAAAATATTTGCAGCCTTTGGCGCTGTTGTGGCAGGATTGACTTTGGGAATCGGTGTGATCTACGCGTTGGAAAAGCATAGAGAAAAGAAAGTGGGCGGCAAACTGATGCGCGTCAACTACAGATTTTCAAAGGATTTTGACGACTAAACTTTAAATTTATGAGTGATCAACGCATTGTTTTAATTTTTTCCGCGTCGACGGGCGGCGGACACAATCTGGCCGCCAAGACCATTCAAAAGGGTCTTGAGGGCCGCGGCTATGACGCGCGGATTATAGATACCTTTGAACAGTCGTCCAGGACGTTAAACAAAATGATCACAGGCGGATATCGACGGATGGTTGAGAATACGCCGAAATTTTACGATTTGCTTTACCGGCAATTTGATAAAATGACACCATTTCAACGGGCAATTTTCCATATCGGCACATCCATCATCTCGCCGGAGATTTTGTCGATGATCCTGAACGATTCGCCTGTGCTTCTCATTTCAACCCATCCCTTTGTCACCAATGTTTTGGGGCGGCTCAAGGGGATGGGTGCTTTTCACACGCCGGTTTTGTCTTTTATTACGGATTACAAATTTCACGGCGTGTACCGCAGTCAGAATGTCGATGCCTATGTGGTTGGCAGCGATTATACCAAGCAGGATATGATCGAACGCGGCATAGCGCCGGACATCATTTACCCTTACGGCATCCCGGTTCGGGCTGCCTTTAATGAAAAGAGATCTTCGAAAACGCCAAAAGACAAAAATATCAAGGGAACCGTGCTGCTGATGGGCGGCAGCCTGGGCACCGGCCGCATCGAGCCGGCTTTTCGAAATTTAATCCTGACACAGGCACCGATTCATTTAATGGTTGTTTGCGGTCACAACGAGGAAATGAGAGCGAAGCTGGCGCAGATCCCTTACGATACCCTAAAGGGCAATGCACACACCCGTGTGGATATTTTCGGCTACGTCGAAAACATTTCGGAGCTGATGGACTCATCCGACATCATCGTTTCAAAGCCAGGCGGTTTGACGACGACGGAGGCAATGCTCAAAGGAACGCCGATGATCATTCCCTACACTTATCCCGGCCAGGAAGAGGAAAACGCGAAATTTCTCGAAAAAACCGGCATGGGGATCCTCGTCAAAGATATTGACGAACTGCCAAAGCTCGTCGATTTATTGATGGAACACAAAAACATCGCCGATGAAATTTCGGACAATATGAACGAGGCCGCGAAAAATTATTCGCCTGAAAAAACGCTGGCTCTTTGTGAAAAATTAATTGAGCGATACGTCCACGGCACATCCGAAAATTCCGATAAATAAAGGCTTTACAAACGATAATTGAAATGATAGAATACACACATTCAAGCCTGTTCTTGGTTTGGCGAATCACTCCGACGACATACTAGGAACAGGGAAATCAACCAAAAGGAGTAGTGAATATGATTTCGAAAGAACAGAAAGAACAGATTATCAAAGAATACGGCACCCACGAAGGCGACACCGGTTCCCCGGAAGTCCAGGTCGCGCTGCTGACTTACCGCATTAATGACTTAAATCAGCATTTTGCTGTTCACAAGAAAGACTTTCATTCAAGAAGAGGCCTGCTCAAAATGGTCGGCCAGCGCCGCAACCTGTTAGGCTATTTGAAAAAGAAAGACATCAATCGTTATCGTGAACTGATCGCAAGATTGGGATTAAGAAAATAATTATTTTTATTGGGCGGAGTGTTCCGCCCTTTTTGTTATTTCAGAGAAAATACTGAAATGACAGGTTATCGTATCATTTGAGGAGGTACAATGAAAGTTTCTGAGACAAAGGTATTTGAAACACAGATTGCAGGCCGCCCGTTCCGTGTGGAAATCGGCGAAGTGGCCCGTCTGGCCAAAGCAGCTGCAATGGTGCGCTATGGGGACACGAGCCTGTTATGCAATGTGGCTGTCTCAAAAGAACCTCGGGAAGGAACTGACTTTTTCCCGCTTTCGGTCGATTATGTCGAAAAACAGTACGCTGTCGGGAAGATTCCAGGCGGCTTTTTAAAACGTGAAGGCCGTCCGACCAATCAGGCGATTCTTTTCTCCCGCCTGATCGACCGTCCGATCCGCCCACTGTTCCCGAAAACATTCCGCAACGATGTGCACGTCGTCACGATGGTCATGTCTGATGATATGGACTGCGCGTCAGAACTCGTTGGGATGATCGGATCGTCGATTGTTTTGTCTATTTCTGACCTGCCCTTCGACGGCCCAACAGCTGCCGTTCAGGTTGGTTTAATCGACGGCGAATTCATTCTGAACCCGACGTGGGATCAGAAACAGGTTTCCGAATTAAATCTGACGGTTGCCGGAACGAGAAACGCGGTCATGATGGTTGAAGCTGGTGCCAACGAGCTCGACGAAGAAACGATGCTCGACGCGATTCTGTACGCACACGAAGAAATCAAGAAGATCATCGATTTTATCGACGAAATTGTCGCAGAAGTCGGCGTGCCGAAGGCAGACTATCCGCTTCAGGAACCTACAGAAGAACTGAAAGCGAATATCAAGGATTATATGGGCACACGGATGCACGACGCGGTTCACATCGCAGACGCAGACGAACGCATCGACGCGATGAATGATTTGATCGACGAAACATCAAAACACTTCGGCGAATTAGATCCGGATCATCAAGCCGAAATTGACATGGTCATCAACGGCATTAAACGCGAAGAAGTCCGCAGTCTGATCCTCAACGATCATATCCGTCCGGACAATCGAAAGATGACGGAAGTTCGTCCAGTCAGCGCCAAAATCGATTACCTGCCGCGGGTTCACGGCTCCGGCTTATTCACACGCGGCGAAACTCAGGTCTGCTCTGTGGCGACTTTAGGCCTTTTGAAGGAAGCTCAGGTGCTCGACGGCCTCGAACCGGAAACGGAAAAACGCTACATGCACCAGTACAACTTTCCGAGCTATTCGGTCGGCGAAACGAAGCCAAGCCGCGGACCTGGACGCCGGGAAATCGGACACGGCGCGCTGGCGGAACGTGCGCTGCTGCCGGTACTGCCGTCTAAAGAAGAATTCCCGTACGCGATCCGCGTGGTCTCTGAAGTATTGAGCTCCAACGGCTCAACTTCTCAGGCTTCGGTCTGCGGCTCATCCCTCGCGCTGATGGCTGCGGGTGTGCCGATTAAAAAGGCCGTTGCCGGCTGTGCAATGGGGCTGATTAAAGAAGGGGACCAGGTCGCGATCTTAACTGATATTCAAGGGATGGAAGACTTCCTGGGCGATATGGACTTCAAGGTAGCTGGAACGAAAGACGGCATCACAGCCATTCAGATGGATATCAAGGTTCACGGTATCGATCGGAAAATTTTAACCCAGGCGCTGAAGCAGGCGAAGGACGGCCGGATGCACATTCTCGGCATCATGAACGAAGCGATTTCTGAACCGAGAGCTGAAATTTCGCCGTACGCGCCGCACATCACGACAATTCACATTGATCCAGAAAAGATCCGCGATCTCATCGGCAAGGGCGGCGAAACGATCATTGGCATCCAGGATGAATCCGGCGCGAAGATCGAAGTTGAAGAAGACGGCACCGTCTACATCGCTGCAGTCGACCAGGCCTCTTCAGACAAGGCGCTTAAGATGGTCGACGACGTGGTTCACGAAGTGCAGGTTGGCGAAGTGGTGAAGGGCAAGGTCGTCCGGATCATGAAATTCGGCGCTTTTGTCGATATTCCGGGCAGCAAGGATGGCTTGATCCACATCTCTAAATTAGCCAATCATCGGGTCAACCGCGTAGAAGATGTGGTTCAAATCGGCGATGAAGTGACGGTTAAAGTCATTGAAATTGACGATCAAGGCCGCATTAATCTGTCCCGCAAGGCATGCCTGCCGAAGGACGCAGATTAATCGCCAATTGATCTTGAAATACAAGTTGTTCATCAGTGAGCCGGCAGGGGACGACACCTGCCGGCTTCATGCCATTAGATTGAATCAGATAGGATGGTGAAGTACGATGGCAAGAAAAAAGCAGACTAAAAGCCGGAAGAAAACGAAACCGGCAGCTCAAAACACAGCAAGGCGCACAAAAAAAGTAGAAAATCAGGAAATGACACCGAGTCAAGCGCGGCTGATAGGCATTTTGGTTATCGCGATTGCGTTGTACAGCGCTTATTCTTACTCGACGGCAACGCCGACGCTATTCGACCGGATCTGGGGCAAAAGCGTGATCCGCTACATTTTCGGCAATGTCTCCGTCATTTACTGTATGTACTTCGTGGTAGTCGGCGTCATGATTTTTGTCCAAAATTGGAAGAAAAACGGGAGCCTGATGGGCTACGTCGCATTGCTGCTCTCGAACCTGCTCATCATGTTCAGCATGGGTGTGCCGCACATGATGCAGTACACATTACTGGATATGTTCACACTGCCGCTCAAGGGCGTGAACGCGTACGGCGGGATCTTTGGACTGCTGCTGGCTTATATTTTCATGACGATTATTAAACGGCCAGGCACAATCATTCTTTTATTGGCTTTATTCATTTTTGAAATTTATAAAATCATCACGATTGTCTCGCCGGGATTCTTTGGCCGCCTAAAGGCCCAGAGTCAGGAAGCGGTTGAAGAACGCGTCAAAACCATGAAGGAAGAACGAGAACTGGCCAAGATGCGCAAGGAAGCGGAACTGAAACGCCAGCAGGAAGAGCTGGAAGATCAGAATTACGACAATTTGTTCAATCCCAGCGACATCGGCAAGGTCTCAGTCAACACACAGTACGTCAACATTGACGACGTCATCGACCAATTGGACGATGAGGATTTGAAACGCGAAGCTCGGGCAGAACGCAACGACCGGCTGCGCCAAGCGGAAGAAGCGGCTGTACCTGAACCGGAAGAAGATGAAGTGCCGGATGCGGCTGACGACAGCGTCCCCTTTGACGATGCGTCTGAGGAAGGCGGTGACGACTCGGGGGAGATACCGAGCCCTTCGACGACCGCTCCGACAGCGGCGTACCACAAGCCTGACGTGGCGCTGCTCAACCCCGGCGTTCACAACAAGGGCAATAAAAAAGAAGATGTGGTAAAAAAAGCGCATCAAATCGAATCGACGCTCAAGGATTTTAAGGTCGACGCGAAAATCGTCGGCGTTGACGTCGGGCCGTCGATCACCCGCTTCGAAGTGCAGCCGGCATCTGGCGTCAAGGTCGGCAAAATTGTCGCGCTGTCTGATGATCTGGCGCTGAGATTGGCGACCAGCGATATTCGAATGGAAGCGCCGATCCCAGGGAAATCAGCCGTCGGGATCGAAGTGCCCAACGCGGTCAGCGAAGTGGTCGCTTTGGGCGACATTATCAACACGCCGATTTTCCAAAAATCACAGGCAAAGCTGCCCTTTGCACTTGGAAAAACCCTGTCTGGGCAGAACGTCATCGGCGACATCTCGAAGATGCCTCACCTTTTGATTGCTGGGGCGACGGGGTCAGGAAAATCCGTCTGCATCAACACGATGATCATTTCGCTGATTTACAAGTTAAGTCCTGAAGAACTGCGTTTTATCATGATCGACCCGAAAATGGTCGAGCTCAATGTTTACAACGCCTTACCCCACATGTTGATTCCGGTAGTCACGGACACGAAAAAGGCGGCTTACGCCCTGAACTGGGGCATCAAGGAAATGACGGACCGCTATCAGCTGTTCAGAGACGCCGGCGTCAGAGACATCAAGGGCTACAATCAGAAGGCCGAAAGCGAAGGCCAGAAGAAGCTGCCGCGCATTGTGATCATCATCGACGAATTGGCGGATTTGATGATGACCTCGCCGAAAGAAGTCGAAAGTGCGATCTGCCGGATTGCTCAGCTCGCTCGAGCCTGCGGCATCCATCTGGTCATCGCGACGCAGCGGCCGTCGGTCGACGTCATCACCGGGCTGATCAAGGCGAATATTCCTTCGAGAATCGCCTTCTCTGTAGCATCTAATACAGACAGCCGTACCATCCTCGATCAGGTCGGCGCTGAAAAGCTTTTGGGCAAGGGCGATATGCTCTATTTCCCAGTTGGCAAATCGAAGCCGCTTCGTGTTCAGGGCACATTTGTGTCGGACGCCGAAATCAACCGGGTTGTCACGGCGGTCTCTCAAGGCGCTAAGCCGACCTTTGATGCGCATATCGAAGAGGAAATCAAGGCGGCGGAAACGGCCACCGAGGAAGCGAAGACCGAAGAATCGGTGGACGAACTGTTTCCGAAGGCCGCGGAGCTGGCTTTCACAAATGGCCAGATTTCAACCTCAATGATCCAGCGCAAGCTGAGAGTCGGCTACGCCAGAGCGGGCCGCATCATCGACGAATTGGAAGATCGCGGAATCATTTCCGGGCCGAACGGCAGCAAGCCGCGCAAGCTGTTAATGTCAAGGGAGAATTATCATGGCTGATCAAACCGTATTTGTTCAAACCATGGGCTGCGATAAAAACACAGTGGACAGCGAAAACATGGTCGGCGGCCTGCTCCAGCGCGGTTACGCGCTGACGGACGAGCCGTCTGAGGCGTCGCTGATCATCGTCAACACCTGCTGTTTCATCGAGGCGGCCAAAAAGCAGTCGATTGAGATGATTTTCGATCTGCTGCCTTACCGGACACATCCGGAGGAAAACTGCCAAACCTTTGTCGTGGCGGGCTGTATGGCGCAGCGATACGCCGAGGAGCTCAAGGCTGAGCTGCCTGAGGTCGATTATTTCATCGGCGTCAACCAAATCGACGATCTGCCGGACATCATTCAAAATAAAAAAGACGGCAAAATCTATACGAGCGCTCAGATCCGAAAAGAAAGTGAAAAGCGCTACGTCAAAAAAGGGCAGACGACGGAATACCTAAAGATCAGCGAAGGCTGTGACAACCACTGCACCTATTGTGCAATTCCAAATATCCGGGGGCGGCACCGCAGCCGATCGCCGGAGACGATTCTCAAAGAAGCGCAGACCCTTTACGACAGCGGCGTTCGGGAATTGATTCTCGTTGCGCAGAATCTGACCCAATACGGCGTGGATTTGGATCGCGATTACGATTTAGCGGATTTACTTGATGAGCTGGCCGGCCGCATTCCCTTTACGTGGATTAGGCTTTTGTACATGTATCCGGAAGGCATCGACGAAAAGCTGCTCGACGTGATCAACCGCCACGATAATATCTGTCCCTATTTCGATATGCCGATTCAGCACACCGAAGACGAGATTCTGCACAGAATGGGCCGCCGCATTGACAAAAAAGAAATTTATGGTAAAGTAAATCTGATTAGGAAAAAATGTCCTGATGCGGTTTTGAGAACGACTGTTATCGCTGGTTTCCCTGGCGAAAGCGAAGCGCAGTTTGACGCGATGCTTCAAACCTTGGGTGAATTGAAGTTTGAGCGTTTAGGCGCCTTCGCGTACTCCCAGGAGGAAGGAACGCCCGCTGCAGAGATGCCGGATCAAATTGACGAAGACGTCAAGGAAGAGAGAATTCGGCGGATTTACGAGCAGCAGGAGGCCATTTCGACACAGTGGAGCACCCGGTGGATCGACCAGGAAATGACGGTTTTAATCGACGAGATTGACGAAAACGGCATCGCGATCGGCAGAACGTGGGGAGACGCTCCTGAAATCGACGGCGACGTCATTATCGAGACCTCGAAGCCCAAACCAGGCCATTTTTATCGGGTGAAAATCGTAGACGCGATTGGATTTGATTTAATAGGGGAGGTAATAAATGAATCTACCAAATAAAATCACGATTTTCAGAATGATCTGCATTCCATTTTTTGTTGCAGCAATGGAAATTAATTTTCCGCAGCATCAATTGATTGCATTGATCATATTCTGTGTTGCATCTTATTCCGATCATCTTGACGGTCATATTGCGAGAAGCCGCCATCTGATCACGGATTTTGGAAAATTTATGGATCCGCTGGCCGATAAGCTGTTAACGGCTTCCGCATTCATTTGTTTGGTGGAATCGCACCAGATCATGGCGTGGATTGTCATTATCATTATTGCGCGCGAATTTGCCATTACCGGCTTGAGAACATTGGCCGCCTCTTCGGGCGTCGTCATCGCTGCTGGAAAACTCGGCAAGGCCAAGACGGTTTCTCAGATGATCACCATTATTTTGATGATTCTGAGCGCTTGGCTGCCAGACATTTATCCGCTGTGGCTGCTTGGCAACATCATGATTTATGTGGCGCTGGCGCTGACCATTATTTCCGGAATTGAATATTTTGTGAATAACAAAAACGTTATTCAATCCAAATAAGTATTTTTAAAACGTCTGGTTCAATCAGGCGTTTTTTTGACTATAAAATTGACGAAAGAAGGAAAAATCAATGGATTGCGAAATCATCTGCGTCGGAACAGAATTGCTGACGGGCGAAACCCTCAACACCAATGCGCAGTACATTTCAGGGAAGCTCTCGCGAATTGGTGCGGCGGTGCATTACCAGACGACCATCGGCGATAACCCGGAACGATTAAAGGCCTGTTTTGATATCGCGGCCCACCGCAGTGAAGTGATCATTGTGACTGGCGGGCTCGGACCAACGCAGGATGATCTGACCAAAAAAACCATTGCGGATTATTTTGGCATGCCCTTGGTGCGGGATCAGCGCCAGGTTGAAAATCTGAAAGCCCATTTCGACCGTTACAATTACACGATGACCGAGAACAATTTCAGACAATGCGACATTCCAGAAGGGGCGGAAGCCATCGACAACACGCGGGGCACCGCGCCAGGCATCTACATCAAAAAGGACGATTTGCAGGTGTTCATGCTGCCGGGGCCTCCGGAAGAAATGAAGACAATGCTCGATTTGTCAGTGATTCCGGCTTTGAAAAAGCAGACCCATCAGCTGGTGCTGTCCAGATTTTTCAATATCTGCGATCTCGGTGAATCCATGGTCGAGCAGTCTATTCTCGACTTGGTCGACGGACAGACCAACCCGACCATTGCGACTTATGCGAAGCCAGGGGAAGTGCTGATCCGCGTGACAGCGAACGGCACCGACCTGGACGAAATGAACCGCTTGCTCGACCGATACGCCGATGAAATCGAAAAGCGCTTTGGCCGACACATTTTCGCTCACTCCAGTGAACCTCTTTCTCAAACAGCGGCGGATCTTCTGATTAAGAAGGGCATGACGTTAGCGATAGCCGATTCCGGAACAGGTGGCATTGCGGGCTCGGTCTTGGCGGGTATCGACGACATCGCAAAGGTGTATAAGCTGGGATTGACCGTCGAGGACGATCAGATGAAAGTTAAGTTTTTGGATTTAAACCCGGCACTGCTCAAAGCTAAGGGCGCAGACAGCGCGGAAACGGCTGCAGCGATGGCTGAAAATTTAGCACGAATTTCCGACTGCGACGTCAACATTGCGGTTTCCGACATCCGTGAGGAAGAAGATGAAGGCCAGCCATCTGGCACGGTCAACATCTCGGTCTGCGCCGGCGGCAAAACCGAAACCCAGACCTGTAAATTTAGAGGCAATCGTCGGATGATCCAGACTCGGACAGCGGTGAAGGTCTTCGGACTCATTCGAGAGATTTTATTGTAATGTTAAATAGATAAGGAGGAATGCGCATGGCGAAGAAAGAAAAACCTTTGGAACCAGTCGTTCCAATTTTAGATCAGGAAGAACGAAAAAAAGCGCTGGACACCGCGCTGAAAAATATTGAAAAGACATACGGCAAGGGCGCTGTGATGCGTCTCGGTGACAGTGCGCAGAAAAATGTCGACGTGATTTCGACCTCGTCGCTGAGTATCGATATGGCTCTCGGCATCGGCGGCATTCCGAAGGGGAGAATCACCGAAATCTACGGTCCAGAATCTTCAGGGAAGACGACCCTGGCGCTGCACATTATCGCTGAGTGTCAGAAAGCAGGCGGCAACGCGGCCTTTATCGACGCGGAGCACGCATTGGATCCGATCTACGCGGCCAATCTCGGCGTCGACATCGACAATTTGATTATTTCTCAGCCGGATACCGGCGAACAGGCCCTTGAAATTTTAGAGGCCCTGCTGCGAAGCGGCGCCATCGACGTTGCAGTGGTTGACTCGGTTGCAGCTTTGGTCCCTCGGGCAGAAATCGACGGCACCATGGGCGACTCTCACGTTGGGCTTCATGCGAGACTGATGTCCCAGGCACTTCGCAAACTCACTGGGGTCATCAAAAATGCCAATACGGCCACGATTTTCATCAATCAGCTCAGAGAAAAGGTCGGCGTCGTCTACGGCAATCCGGAAGTCACAACGGGCGGACGTGCGCTGAAATTCTATTCTTCAGTGAGAATTGACGTGCGCCGCGTCGAACAGATTAAAAAAGAAGGCGAATCCATCGGGAACCGCACCCGCGTCAAAATTGTCAAAAACAAAATGGCGCCGCCCTTTAAAACTGCGGAATTTGATATTATCTACGGCAAGGGCATTTCCCACGAAGGGGATGTGCTCGACCGCGCAGTTGATCTCGACATCGTGAAAAAATCTGGTTCCTGGTTCTCTTACGACGGCGAACGCCTCGGCCAGGGGCGCGACAAGGTCCGTCAGATCTTAGAGGATAAACCGGATCTGTGCGATGAAATCGAACAGAAGGTGAGAAACCTCATCCTCAATCAGGATGGCGACGGGGAAGAAGCAGATGGAGCTGACGCCGGCACAGAAGCCGATGACGGCCAGGAAGCCTTTGAAATGGGCACCTTCAAGGAATAAAAAGCTTGAAATTCAAAGCGCGTCTGCGTATAATATAATGCGACTAGATCATATGATCGCGGAGGCAACTCTGAGGAAAGTCCGAGCTCCACAGGGCAGGATGCCGGATAACGTCCGGTAAAGGTGACTTTAAGGCAAGTGCAACAGAAAGTAAACCGCCGCATCTGCGGTAAGGGTGAAAGGGTGAGGTAAGAGCTCACCAGTGGTTGAAGTAATTCGCCAGCTGGGTAAACCCCATTCGGAGCAAGACCAAGAACGAGCGTTAAAAGGCGGCGGCCCGTCGCTGCTCTCAGGTAGGTCGCTTGAGTTTGCTGGTGACAGCAAAACGAGATAGATGATCATTTAAACAGAACTCGGCTTACAGATCTAATCAAAAAAGCTTGACCAATTGGCCAAGCTTTTTTTATGCGTCAAAATAGGTTTCCTCCCGGTGCAGACAATAGACCACCCGCCCGATAAACTGGACGTGATTTTTATTGATCTGGTAGCAGGCGGCGTCAGCCGATGGATTGAGCGGTTGGGTGATGATCTGTCCCCCTTGAACGATGACCTTTCGAATCATCATGTTTTGGCGGTTGACGTGGAACGCGACGGCGTCTCCCGATTTGATGTCTGTGCTCAGGCGGATGACAACCAAATCCCTTGGTCTGAGAACGGGCGCCATCGTGTCGTCTGGGATGCGGTAGCCAAAAACTGGCCCCCACTCACTTAAACGGCTGAGAGGAAGATGCAGCGCTTCCTTGAGGCGGTGGTTGGAGAAAATAGGCAGGTCGTAGCGTATTTCATCGAATACCGAAATGTCGATTAAGCTGTGATCCGCGTTGATGTCGCTGTCGTCGAGAATGTCGGACTGGTACATCGAGACGGACTGTCCCATTAGCCATTTGGGATTGACATCAAAATAATCGGCCAGGGCGTAAATCGTCGTCATTTTCGGCGCCATTTCGGCTCGGGTATACCGGGAGATGCTCGGCGGCGAAAGATTAAAGTGGGCTCCCAGTGAGTAGGTGGTTTCGCCGTAGGATTTCATTAATTGCTTCAGGCGGCTGCCGAAGACTTTTTTATTAATTTGATCACTCATCGTTTTTTCCTGTAGTTTCTTCATTAGATTTCTGTACAATATTTTAATAAAAGTATAATCAATAATCGTTTATTTTTCATTAAAAAAATTTAAGTGGCAGAGGCAGTTTGTCGGGCAGAGATGCGTCGATCAATAAGTGGACAAAGATTATCGAGATTTAATTGCATTCTAAAGATGTTTGCGATATAATACACCGATAATTTGAAAATCCCGATTGATCGTGAAATAGAAATCTACAGATAGAAATTTACAGAAAGAAGAGAAATCCATGAGCGAAACTTACAGAATGGGCCTCGATGTAGGCTCAACGACGATTAAAATCGTCATCCTCGATGAAAATGATCAGATTATTTTCAGCGATTACCGCAGACACCGCTCAAATATTCAGCAGAGCATGAGCAATCTGCTGAGAGATGTCACAAAAGAACTGGGCGATTTCAAGGCACACGTGTCGGTTACCGGCTCCGGCGGGATGTTAGCAGCGAACTGGCTGGACATTCCATTTATTCAGGAAGTGGTGGCCGGTACCCGTGCCGTCGAAGAAAAAATTCCAGAAACGGACTGCGCCATTGAGCTGGGCGGCGAAGACGCGAAAATCACATTCTTTGGCGCGAGTGTGGAACAGCGGATGAACGGCACCTGCGCCGGCGGGACCGGGGCCTTCATCGATCAGATGGCGGCATTGCTCAAGACCGATGCCGCAGGGCTCAACGAGCTGGCCAAGAAGCACACGACAATTTACCCGATCGCGTCGCGCTGCGGGGTCTTTGCGAAGACAGATATTCAGCCGCTGATCAACGACGGGGCAGAACGGGCAGACATCGCCGCTTCCGTGCTGCAGGCTGTGGTTAACCAGACGATCTCTGGTCTGGCCTGCGGCCACACGATCGAAGGCCATGTGGCCTTTTTGGGCGGCCCGCTGTACTTCCTGTCCGAGCTGCGCCAACGGTTTATTGAAACCCTGAAACTCAAGCCGGAGGAAGTGGAATTTCCGGCAAATTCCAACCTGTTTGTCGCTTTGGGGACGGCTTACGCCAGTGAAAAACAGCCGGTGATCGCGTTCTCTGAACTCCTTGAACGCATGGACAAGCCCTTTAAAGACGAAATCGGTCTGGGCCACCTCGATCCGCTGTTTAAGGATCAGGAAGAGCTGGACATTTTCCTCGAACGCCACAGCCGCGACAAGGTCAAACGCGGCAATCTGACGGCTTACAAAGGACCGGTCTACCTCGGCATTGATGCCGGCTCCACCACGACGAAGGCGGCAGTCATCGGGAAGGACTGCGAGCTGCTGTACAGCTATTATTCGAGCAATGAAGGCAGTCCGCTGAAAAAGGCCATCGACATTTTAAAGGATATTTACCGCAAGCTGCCTGACGGCGCATATATCGCCAACGCGGCCTCCACCGGATACGGCGAAGGCTTGATTCAGTCTGCGCTGAAAGTCGATATCGGCGAAGTCGAAACGATGGCCCATTTCAAGGGCGCGAGCTATTTCAAGCCGGATGTCGACTTCATTCTGGACATCGGCGGCCAGGACATGAAGGCCATGCGCATCCGCTCCGGTGCGATCGACAGCATCATTTTGAACGAAGCCTGCTCCTCCGGGTGCGGCTCGTTCCTCGAAACCTTTGCCAAGTCGTTGAACCTTCAGATGAACGAATTCGTCGAATCGGCGCTGGAAGCGAAGACCCCGTCCAATTTGGGGACGCGCTGCACGGTTTTCATGAACTCGAAGGTCAAGCAGGCCCAGAAGGAAGGGGCGTCGGTCGGGGATATCTCCGCCGGGCTTTCCTACTCGGTCATCAAGAACGCTCTCCAAAAAGTCATCAAGGTTCACAACCCGAAGGATTTGGGCAAGAACATCGTCGTTCAGGGCGGGACCTTCAACAACAACGCGGTGCTCAGAGCCTTTGAAAAAATCACAGGGCGCGATGTCATCCGTCCAGATGTGGCCGGCCTGATGGGCGCTTTCGGCGCGGCACTGATCGCCAAGGAAAGATGGCAGGAAGGCACGACGAGCACAGTGCTCAAAGCAGATGAACTGGATTCCTTCACAACGACTATCAAACACAGACGCTGCGGCGGCTGCAGCAACAACTGCCAGCTGACCATCAACATTTTTGCCGACGGAAGCCGCCACGTGACCGGCAACCGCTGCGAAATCGGCGCCGGCGGCGTGCGCAACAAGGACAACGTCCCAAATCTTTATCAGTACAAGTACAAACGCCTCTTCGATTACGAACCGCTTTCCGAAGAAGAAGCGACTCGGGGCACCATCGGCATTCCACGGGCGCTGAACCAATACGAAAATTTCCCGTTCTGGTTCACGTTCCTGACGAATTTGGGCTACCGCGTTGTGCTGTCGTCCAAATCCACCCGCAAAATCTACGAAAAGGGCATGAGCAGCATTCCATCGGAATCGGTCTGCTACCCAGCAAAGCTGACCCACGGACACATTCAAGACCTGATCGATCAGGGTGTGAAAAAAATCTGGTATCCGTGCATCGCATACGAAGAAAAGGAATTCGAATCGGCAGACAATTGTTACAATTGCCCGATCGTCATGTCCTATCCGGAAACGATCAAATACAACATGGACAGCATCAAGGATCAAAACGTCAAGTTCATGAATCCGTTTTTGGCGCTGGACAACCATCAACGCGTCGAAGAACGCCTTACCGAAATTTTCGCTGAAGAAGGGGTCAGCAAGGAAGAAGTCACCGAAGCGTTAAAGAAAGCCTACGCGGAAAAATACCAGGTCATGGGCGATCTGCTCGAAAAGGGCAAGGAAACCCTGCAGTGGCTGAGACAGCACAAGCGCAAGGGTATCGTGTTGGCTGGCCGCCCGTACCACGTCGATCCGGAAATCAATCACGGTCTCGACAACGTCATTACCTCGCTGGGTATGGCGGTGTTGACGGAAGACTCTGTCGCGGCGCTGGCCTCGAGCAAGAGTGAACAGCCGCTCCGCGTTCTGGATCAATGGAAATACCACAGCCGGCTGTACCGCGCAGCGGAATTCGTCACCGAACACAACGAGCTGGCACTGGTTCAGCTGACCTCCTTCGGCTGCGGCCTGGATGCCGTCACCTCGGAACAGACCCAGGAAATCCTCGAACACAAGGGCAAGATCTACACGCTGATTAAAATCGACGAAGTCAGCAACCTCGGTGCCATTCGAATCCGTCTGCGTTCATTGAAGGCAGCCCTGCTCGAACGTGACGCGCACCACATCAAGGTGCCGGGCAAATCATTGACCAAGCGCGTGCCCTTTACCAAGGAAATGCGCAAAAAACACACGATTCTCTGCCCGCAGATGTCGCCGATTCACTTCGATTTATTCTCGACGGCGATGAACGCCAGCGGCTACAACTTTGAAGTGCTGCCGGCTGTCGACCAAAAGGCGGTCGACGCGGGTTTAAGCTACGTCAACAACGACGCCTGCTACCCGAGTATTTTGACCGTCGGGCAGATCATGGCGGCCCTCCAGTCGGGTAAATACGACTTGAACAACGTGTCGGTCATCATGTCTCAGACCGGCGGTCCGTGCCGCGCGTCCAATTACGTCGGCTTTATCCGCAAGGCGCTGAAGGAAGCGGGCATGGAACAGGTGCCGGTCGTTTCGATCAATACGGTCGGTCTCGAAGACAATCCGGGCTTCAGCATTACGCCGGCGATGGCGTACCGCATTGTCATCGCCGCGGTTTACGGCGATTTGTTCCAGCGCGTGCTTTACGCGACTAGACCCTACGAAAAGGTCAAGGGCTCGGCCAACGCGCTTTACGAAAAGTGGCGCCAAAAGGTACGCCCGAACATCATTCGTCCCCGCGCCCGCGTCTTTAAGAAGAATGTTCAGGATATCGTCCGCGAATTCGATCAGCTGCCGCGCGTCGACAAGACGATTCCGAAGGTCGGCATTGTCGGGGAAATCCTCGTCAAATACCATCCGACCGCGAATAACAACTTGGTTAAGGTGCTCGAAAAAGAAGGCTGCCAGGTCGTCTCGCCGGACATCATTGACTTTTTCCTGTATTGTTCGTACAATGCTATATATAAACACGACGTGCTCTCCGGGACAGCCAAAGCTAAGCGCATTAACGAGCTGGTCATCAAAGTGGTTGAACATTACCGCAAGAACATGAAGCAGGCGTTGAACGAAAGCCGCCACTTCAGCGCGCCGTCTACCATCGAAAAGAAGGCGGAAAAAGCGGATGAGCTCATTTCCCTCGGCAATCAGGGCGGGGAAGGCTGGTTCCTGACCGCTGAAATGATGGAATTGATCGAATCCGGCGTTGAAAATATCGTCTGTGTCCAGCCTTTTGCCTGCCTGCCGAACCACGTCATGGGCAAGGGGATGATCAAGCCGATCCGCAGACGCTACCCTTACGCCAATATCGCGCCGATCGACTACGACCCGGGCGCATCAGAAGTCAACCAGATCAACCGCATCAAGCTGATGGTTGAAACGGCGTGGAAGAATCTTGAAAAGAAAGAAAAGAGAAAACAGGCGGAAGCCTAAGCATTTGGAGACAATATGG
Source organism: Eubacteriaceae bacterium UBA4266 (assembly GCA_002396065.1). Classification (GTDB taxonomy): domain Bacteria; phylum Bacillota; class Clostridia; order Eubacteriales; family Eubacteriaceae; genus Pseudoramibacter; species Pseudoramibacter fermentans. Next base: position 14,590 of record DGWE01000010.1, on the reverse strand, counting down.
AAATAGACGGTTACAATATCGACGAATCGCGGCTGCCTCGGCACGTCGCGATCATTATGGACGGCAACGGCCGGTGGGCCACCAAGCGGAAAATGCCCCGCGTTTTCGGGCACCGCTCGGCCATGAAGGCTGTCCGCAAGGCGATCACGACGGCGTCGGATCTGGGTATTGAAGTGCTGACACTGTACGCCTTTTCGACGGAAAACTGGAAACGCAGTGCCGAGGAAGTATCCGGGCTGATGAACTTAGCGATCCGCTATTTTTTAAATGAAATCAGATCGATGAACGACCGGGACATCCGCGTTAAGGTCATCGGCGACATGTCAGGCCTTCCGGAAGGCGTCCAGAAGGCGGCGAAGAAAATGCTGGACGACACCGCGGACAATCAGGGCATGATCTTAAATCTGGCCCTCAACTACGGCGGACGGGAAGAGCTGGTTCACGCGGTAAAGGGCATCGCGGACGACGGCATTTCGCCGAATCATATCGACGAAGCGCTCATCGACCGCTATCTCTACACAGCGGGTCAGCCTGACCCGGATCTCGTCGTTCGGACCAGCGGAGAAAAGCGGCTCAGCAATTTCCTGCTTTGGCAGATTGCTTACGCGGAGTTTATTTTTGACGATATTTTGTGGCCGGATTTCGACGAAAAATGCTTTTACAAATGGATCGTCGAATATCAGCACCGAAACAGACGATATGGAGGGGTTAAATAAATGGCAAAACGAATTATTACGGCAGTGATTTTTGTGCCCATTTTGGCGATTCTGCTCATCTTGGGCGGCTATTTTGTCTTTGGCCTGACGCTGTTTCTGGCGCTGGTCGGAATGCACGAATACGTCCACGCGGTCAATAAAAAGCTGGAGCTGCCGATTCACTACGCGCTGCCGCTGATTCTCACGGCATTTATGATCGTCGTGATGAAATTCGATTATCAGTACACCGTGCCGGCGCTGCTCATTTCCTTTATCATCGTCTTTATCACAGAAATCCTTTCGAAGGAACACAGCGTTTACCGCGCGGTCGCGACGGTCTTCGGTTTGGTTTACGTGCCGCTGATGCTGGGGCATCTGCAGCTGTTCGACGCCATCCCGCAGGGGCTGTATTACCTCTGGCTCGTGTTCATCATCGCCTTTGTGACGGATACCGGGGCTTATTTCATCGGCCGGTTTTTCGGCAAGACGCCGCTGATCCCGGAAATCAGCCCGAATAAAACCGTTGCAGGATCAGTCGGCGGTACCGTTGCGGCCGTGATTTTAACCGTGGCCTACGGCATTCTGATGCGGGCGAAATTTTCCTTCGATCTGCCGATCTTTTCTTACGCGATTTTAGGCGTTGTCGGGAGCATTGTATCCCAGTTTGGAGATTTGACGGCGTCGATGATCAAACGCAAAACCGGCATCAAGGATTACGGCAAGCTTCTGCCGGGACACGGCGGTGTCCTCGACCGGTTCGACAGCGTGATTTTCGTGCTGCCGATTGTGTACCTTTTCGCGATGTTAACTTTTACCACACTTTAAATTATGAATATTGCTTTAATGATTATCCTGACGCTGGTGATGCTGACCGTGCTCGTCGTGGTTCACGAATTTGGGCATTTTATTGCGGCGCGCAGAGCCGGCGTTTACGTTCTGGAATTTTCGATTGGCATGGGACCGCTCCTCTTTTCCCATAAAGGAAAGGAGACGGTCTTTGCCGTGCGCGCGCTGCCCATCGGCGGCTTCTGCCAAATGTGGGGCGAGGACGACGCGGACGGCGAGCTGGCTGAGGAATACGGGGTGCCGGAGGATCTGCCGCCGGAACGCTCTTTTATGAAGATTTCAAAGGCCAAAAAGCTGCTTATTTTATTCGCGGGACCTGCGATGAACCTGATTCTCGCCTTTATTATTTTGTTTGGCCTTTATCTGGCTGGCGGCCAGAGCTTTCCCGTTTCGCTGGTCAGCAGCTCAAAGCTTTTCGTGTCTTTCAGCGGCGCGATTTATCAGAGCCTGCACCAGCTCATCGTCGGCAAGCTTTCCCTTAACGATTTCGCCGGGCCGGTCGGCATGGTTGGCATGGTCGGCAATTTCGCGAGCCACGGCGTGCTGTCCTTTTTGCTGTTCTGCGCGTTGATTTCAGTTAACCTAGGCATTATCAATCTGCTGCCCTTCCCGGCGTTGGACGGCGGCCAGATTCTGGTGACCCTAGCGGAAATGATCGCCAAACGGGATTTATCGCCGAAGGCCGCGATGATTTTAAATGGCGTCGGCTTTGCGTGCCTGATGGTTTTCTCCGTTGTGGTGGCGGTCAACGATGTGCTGAGGTATTTGCATTAGAGGGAAAAGATGAAGATTAACAGACGAAAAACGAGAACAGTTCAAATTGGCAATGTGGTCATCGGCGGTGACCATCCAATCGCGATTCAGTCGATGTGCAATACCGACACGCGCAATGTGGACCAGACGGTGAACCAAATCGCGGCGCTAACCGAGGCCGGCTGCGACATCATCCGCGTAGCGGTGCCGGACGAAGCGGCAGCCGAAGCTCTTCCGAGAATCAAGGCGCGGATTTCAATTCCTTTGGTAGCAGACATTCATTTCGATTATCGCCTCGCGTTAAAGGCCATTGAAGGCGGGGTCGATAAGCTGCGCATCAACCCGGGCAATATCGGCGGACGGGAAAAGGTCCACGAGGTGGTCTGCGCGGCGAAGGCGCACGGCACGCCAATCCGCATTGGCGTCAACGGCGGCTCGCTGGAAAAGGAACTGCTCGACAAATACAGCGGTCCGACAGCGGCGGGCATGGTTGAAAGCGCTGAACGGCACATGGCTTATCTGTTGGATGACGGGTTTTCGGATATCGTCGTGTCGTTGAAATCCTCTGATCCGCTGATGACGATCGACGCGTACACGATGTTTTCAGAAAAATACGATTTCCCGGTTCATCTCGGCGTCACGGAAGCCGGGGTGCTGCGCAGCGCGGCGGTCAAATCCTCTGTCGCGATGGGCTATCTGCTTTTAAACGGCATCGGCGATACAATCCGCGTTTCTGTCACAGGGGATCCGATTACTGAAGTCGAGACTGCTAGAGAAATCCTTAAATCCGCTGGGCGCTTTGACAAAAAAGAACAGGGCATCACGGTCGTCTCTTGTCCGACCTGCGGCAGAACGCAGATTGATTTAATCGGGATCGCGGAGGAAATGAACCAGCGTCTCAAAAACGTTCACAAGAATCTCAAGGTCGCGGTGATGGGCTGTGTGGTCAACGGCCCGGGCGAGGGCAGAGCCGCGGACATCGGCGTCGCTGGCGGAAATGGCAAGGGCGTCTTGTTTAAGAAGGGCCAGATTTTCAGAACCGTCAGAGAAGATCAGATCGTCGACGCGATGATGGAAGAAATAGAAAAGATGTAAATATGGATGAACTGACTCAAAAACAGCAGGCCTATCAGGCTCTGTGCGAAAAACATCATATGACCTCAAAACGAGTGGAAATTTCCGAAAGTCAATGTGAATTGACCTTTGTCTTTCAGACAGAGTCTGAATCCCAGCCCGATGCGGCCGGGGTTCAGATGGAACTTTCCACTATTTTTGATTTTGCAAAATCGCTGACGGTTGTATTCGATTCGGCGAAGCGCCAGGCTGATCAGGATATACCCGATCTGCCGCCGGTTGATTTTGACGCGTTGGAAGCGGAGATGCCGCCGGAATTCCCGGATCTTCCACCTGAATCTTTTGATTTAGAGGCAGCTGCACTTCCCGAAACAGGAGAACATGAGTCCATCGAGTCTGTAGACGACAATAAAACAGCCGAAGCGGAGGAAAAGAAAGCGGCTGACGAAGCTGAAGAGGCGCAGCCCAGCGCGCCGCTTTCAGCCCTCGACGCGCGCCTTCAGCAGGCGCTGGCGGACAATCGTGAGATGGCCCGCCGGGCACCAGCCGCCGCAGCAGGCTCTTCGAAGGATAAGGATCAAGCCACCATCACAGGACCGATGATTTTGGGCAAAAAATTCACGGTACCGGTTGAAAAGATGGCAGATATCGATTTTGAAGATAACTTAACCCTCGATAAAAACCGTCACGGCTACGAGGGCGAGATTTTCAACTTTGAAAGCCGGGAACTCAGAAACGAGAAACAGCTGCTCGAGTTTGCAGTCAGCGATCACACCGGTTCGATTTCCTGCAAGATTTTTGCGGGGAAAAACGCCGATGCCCTCAAGGATCGGCTGAAGAATGGCACGTGGGTGCACATTGAGGGCACCATCGCGTACGACGAGTACGCCCATGAAAAACTGCTTTCGCCGAAGGTCATCGAAGAAATGGACGAGTCTGAACGGCCGAAACGCACGGACGACGCGCCGGAAAAGCGGGTCGAGCTGCACATGCACAGCCAGTATTCTGCGATGGATGCGGTGAGCAAGGTCAAAAAAATTGTCGCCCAGGCCAAGGATTTCGGCCACGACATCATCGGCATCACGGACCACGGCGTCGTCCAGGCTTATCCGGAAATCATGAAGGAAACCAAGGGAACTGGCATTAAGGTTTTGTACGGCCTGGAGGGCTATTTGGTCAACGACGGCGTCAAGATCACCACAGGCGATCAGGACGAGCCCTTTGACGGCGAGTTTGTCTTTTTCGATTTAGAAACCACCGGCCTTTATCCGGGGCGCGACGCCATCATCGAAATTGCGGCGGCACGGATCAAGAACAAACACATTCTCGACACGTTCCAGACCTTTGTCAATCCGCACCGCAAGATTCCAGCGAAAATCACTGAGCTGACCAGCATCACCGATCAAATGGTGGCTGGCGGCCTCGAGGAAGAAGAGGCGCTGCGGAAGTTCTTGGAATATGCAGACGGCCGCATTCTTGTGGCGCACAACGCCAATTTCGATATGGGCTTTTTAAGCCTCGCCATGGCCAAATATCAAATTCCCAATGGGATTACTTACATCGATACGCTGGCGATGGCCCGGACGCTCATTCCGTCGATTGCGCGGCACAACCTCAAGAAACTGGCCAGTTATTTCAAAATCGACATGGGCCACCACCATCGGGCGATCGACGACGCGGTGTGCTCCGCGAAGATTTTTGTGCGCCTGATGGCCTTGGCTGAGGAAAAAGAGGTGCACACCTCGACGGCGCTCAACAGCCTGATCGATCTGCAGCAGGTGATCAAAACCGAACGGCCCTACCACATCATCATTTACGCGAAGGATCAGGAGGGACTCATCGATCTGTACCGTCTCGTGTCGGCCAGCCACGTGGAATACTTCTACAAAAAGCCGCGGCTGCCCAAATCCCTGCTCGCCGCCCACAGAGAGCACCTGTTAATCGGCTCAGCCTGCGAGGCCGGTGAGCTTTACACGGCGATCAAGGAAAACGTGCCGAAGCACAAGCTCGACCAAATTGCCGATTTTTACGATTATTTCGAAGTTCAGCCCTTGGGCAACAACGCATTTATGGAACGAAACGGCGATTTGACCCATGACGATTTGATTCAGATCAATAAGGCCATCATCGCCCTCGGGCGGGAAAAGCACAAGCTTGTCGTCGCCACTGGGGACGTGCATTACGTGTCACCGGAGGACGCGGCCTTTAGGGCCATTCTTCAGGCCGGGCAGGGATATAAAGACGCCGATCATCAGCCGCCGCTGTATTATCATTCCACAGCGGAAATGCTCGATGAATTTAATTATTTGGATCCTGAGGAAGCCTACGAGCTGGTGGTCACCAATACCCGCAAGGTCGCGGACATGATCGGCGACGTGAAACCAGTGCCTGACGGCACCTTCCCGCCGGTCATCGAAGGGTCAGACGACGAAATCCGCGACTCGGTTCACAAGCGCGCCAAGGAAATCTACGGCGACCCGCTGCCGGATATTGTGGCCGACCGGATTCACCGAGAACTTAAATCCATCATCGGCAACGGCTACTCTGTCTTGTACCTGATTGCAAAAAAATTGGTTCAGCATTCCAGAGAATGTGGTTATCTGGTCGGCTCCAGAGGGTCGGTCGGGTCGTCTCTCGTCGCGATGCTCTGCGGCATCACTGAGGTCAACTCGCTGCCGCCCCATTACGTCTGCCCGAAGTGCAAGCACACCGAATGGTTCGACAGCACAAAGGTCGGCGTCGGGCCGGACTTACCGGATAAAAATTGTCCGGAATGCGGCACGCCGATGACTAAAGACGGCTTCGATATTCCGTTCGAAACCTTCCTGGGCTTTAAGGGCGATAAGGAACCGGATATCGATTTGAATTTCTCCGGCGATAACCAGGGCGAAGCCCACAAGTACACCGAAGTGATTTTCGGGAAAGGCAAGGTCTATCGCGCCGGGACTATCGCGACCTTGGCGGACAAGACGGCCTTTGGCTACGTCAAGAATTACCTTGAGGAACGGGGCAAGGTGGTCAGCCGGGCAGAAATGGATCGGCTCATCGTCGGCGTCGCCGGTGTGACGCGGACGACCGGCCAGCACCCGGGCGGGGTCATGGTCGTGCCGAGGGACAAGGAAATCTACCAGTTTACGCCGATTCAATACCCGGCCAATGAAAAGGAAAGCGGCACGCTCACGACCCATTTCGATTACCATTCCATCGAAGGGCGGCTGCTCAAGCTCGATATTCTCGGGCACGATGACCCGACGATTTTAAAGATGCTGAAAGATATGACCGGTGTGGACCCAACGACCATTCCCTTAGACGACGAAAACATCATCAGTCTGTTTAAGGGGACGGAGGCGCTTAAGCTCAAGGACGACAGCTTTGATATTCCGCTGGGAACCTGCGGCGTGCCGGAATTCGGCACCAATTTTGTCCGCAAGATGGTCCTCGACGCGAAGCCAACTTCCTACGCCGACTTGATCCGGATTTCCGGGCTGTCGCACGGAACCGATGTGTGGATTGGCAACGCCCAGACCTTGATCGAAAGCGGACAAGCGACGATCAAAGACGTCATCTGCTGCCGAGACGACATCATGCTCGGGTTGATTTCGATGGGGCTGGCGCCGGAGCGTTCGTTCTGGATCATGGAACACGTCCGGAAGGGCAAGGGCCTGCTCGATGACGAAGAACCTTACATGCGGGAAAACAACGTGCCGGACTGGTACATCGATTCGTGTAAGAAGATCAAATACATGTTCCCGAAGGCTCACGCGGTGGCTTACGTCATGATGGCCTTCCGCATCGCGTATTACAAGGTGTATTACCCGCTGGCCTATTACGCGGCGTATTTCAGCATCCGCGCCAAAGAATTCGACCTTCGGGTTATGACCTCCGGCAAGGAAGCGGTACACCGCAAATTAGAGGAAATCCGCGCCCAGGGCAACAAAGCTACCAATAAGGACCAACAGCTTTTGGTCTCGCTGGAACTGGCCTGGGAAATGTACTGCCGCGGCTATCGATTCGGCAATGTCGATTTGTACAAATCGCATTACAAATATTTTAGAGTTGAGGGCGACGCGTTGATTCCGCCGTTGATTTCGGTGGACGGCCTCGGCGAAGTGGTGGCGAAAAACATTTACGACGAAGCGCAGAAAAAGCCTTTTATGTCGATGGAGGACATGCAGAACCGCGCCCACGTCAACAAGGCCAACATGGAAAAACTGCAAAGCTTCGGTTGTCTGGCCAACCTGCCGGAATCCAATCAAATGTCATTTTTGTCGATGATTGGATAAAATCGGCGGATGTGTTACAATAAAAAAACACATAGAATGAGACAAACCATATGAGAAAAGAGCAGCGGAATGCATTCGTCCTCAAGCGGCGTCAATGGCTCCTCATTGGGCTGCTGATGCTGATAGTTTTTCTCAGCACGGCAAGCTTGCATTTCATCAAAAGTCAATCACAAGGTCAACAGACCCAAAATAAAAAAAAGACAGCCCCTGTCGTCACACTCAACGACAAAGCGGCGGAGAGCGGCTCGATCGAGCAGCTGGTCAACAAGGATAACCTGCTTTCGGCGGATTATGTGCCCTCGAATTTAGTCGGCCTGTCGCTGAAAAGTGTACGGCCTGTCCAATTGCGAAAAGAAGCGGCAGAGGCGCTGACCAAAATGTTCGACGCCGCCAGCCGCGACGGCATCACCCTGTCGGCCAATTCGGGCTACCGATCCTACGCCGAACAAAAGACGATTTACGATCAGCATGTCCAAAGCATGGGTGAGGCGAAGGCCAACGCGATTTCCTCTAAACCGGGGGAAAGCGAGCATCAGACAGGTCTGGCCGTGGATTTAACCTGTGACGAAATGGAAGGCGATCTTCAGCAAACTTTCGCGAATACCGATGCGGGCAAATGGGTGGACGCACACGCTCAGGATTACGGCTACATTGTTCGCTTCCCGAAGGGAGCGGAGAAAATCACCGGCTACGAATACGAACCGTGGCATCTGCGCTACCTTGGCGTGGATTTGGCGAAAAAAGTGAAAAAAAGCGGGCTGTGCTACGAAGCGTACCTTGCAAAATACGGGAAACAGGCCATAAAATAAAGGTCAGTGCTTTTGCGCTGACCTTTATTTATAGGCTGAATTGTAAAAAAATAGGCTCACTTACTCTCAATCAAACTCTGCATCACCGACGCGTAAATTTCCTGCGTGTGCCGCTTCCAATGATCGCACAGCGCGAGGGCCTGGGCCTTATCCGGGCAGGAGACAGTCAGCCGCATCAAGTTGATATTGTTTTCGATGAGACTCAGCGTGACCTGGTAGTCGTCGGGACTGACTTCCTCGTACGTGGCGTCGGTGCGGGTTTCCTTGAAAATTTTGGATTTGTTGTTTTTGATAAAGGCGGAAAGCATTTCCCGGGTGAACTCCGGCACGCGGTCGCCCAGCTGCTTGACCATTTCGGATCCATCTGGCGTAATCAGAAGCTTGGCGTCGGCGCTCTCGTCGTGAATCAGATCTTCGCCGATGAGTTCGTCGATGTCAACCTGGATGTCGATGTAGCGCATCTGTAGGTTTTGGACAATGATGTAAGCGAGCTGCTCGCGGCTTAATCCGGTTTTGATTTTATTGAGCACGTATAATATAATAAGTTTATCTTCTGTTTTGTGTTGGAAATTTGCCATCTGGCGCACTCCTCTTTATGGACTTGCTGATCCAGCGTCCCTATTATACCATATCAAGCGGGCACTGACATAAAACATTAATTAAGAAAACTGTGCAGAAGGAGAACAAGCATGAAATATCAAATACCCGGGATACAGCCCGGTTCTGTTCTCGAAGAAATGGGAGTTGAGCCCGGGGATTTTGTGATTGCCATCGACGGCAGCACCGTCATTGATGCGCTCGACATCGAATTTTTCCAAGCCGATACCGAGCTGACGGTGACGATCGAAAAACAAAATGGAGAAATATGGGAGTTAGATATCGAAAAAGACCCAGAAGAATCCTTGGGGATTGTCGAGCGGGACGCCGGGCAGATCAGGCGATGCACCAATCAATGCGTCTTCTGCTTCATCGATCAGATGCCGCCTGGCATGCGGGACACGCTCTACGTCAAAGACGACGACGAACGGATGTCCTTTCTCTACGGCAATTACATCACGCTGACGAATTTGAGCCCAGAGGAAAAGGAACGCATCGTCCGCTATCACATCATGCCGATCAATATTTCCGTCCACACTACAGAGCCTGAACTGCGCTGCAGGATGCTTCACAACCGGTTTGCTGGCAATATCATCGAGGAGCTTCAATTTTTTAAGGACCACGACATCGCGATGAACGCGCAGATCGTGCTCTGTCCTGGCTGGAACGACGGCGTGCATCTAAAAAAGACGCTGACCGATTTGGCAGCATTCTATCCGCAGCTTGGAACGGTTTCGGTCGTGCCCATCGGTCTGACGAAGTACCGGGAAGGCCTTCAGGACATTACCGCAGTGGACCGGGACAAGGCTAAAGAAACCATTGCGATCATTTCGGATATTCAAAGAAAGATGCTCGAAAAGCATCAGACGCATTTTGTGTACCCAGCGGATGAATTTTTCCTGAAGGCAGGTCTTCCTATTCCGGAAGCGGCATATTACGAGAGCTTTAATCAATTGGATAACGGCGTCGGCATGCTGGCGGCCTTTAAGCAGGAGGCCGAGGACACAATCAATGCGCTGTGTGCCGAAAAGCCGACGGCGGAGACTGTGCACATCGGCATCGTCACCGCACATCTGGCGGCACCGATGCTGCGGGACATCAGTGCGGCCATCACAAAAGCGTGGCCGAACGTGACGTTTTCGGTGTTTGATATCGAAAACCGCTTCTTTGGCGAAGCGATCACGGTTTCCGGACTGATCACAGGACAGGATATGCTTGAACAAAAGCCGGAGTCTGTGGGTTGTGATCGGTATTTTGTGCCGGAGAATGCGGTCAAATTTCAAACCCATTTGTTTCTCGACGACGTCACAACCGAAGATTTGGAAGCAAAATGGCACAGCCCGGTGGAAATTGTTCCGACAGACGGCCAAATATTTGTCAAGCGCTGTCTGAATCTGCCTACAGCAGCTCAAGACAACGGGCCGGGCTATGAACCAGAAAAATAAGATAGAGGTCAATTATGAAACCAATTGTAGCGATTGTCGGCAAGCCGAATGTAGGCAAGTCGACCTTATTTAACCGTCTTGTCGGCGACCGCGTAGCGATCGTCGAGGATACCCCTGGCGTCACCCGGGACCGCATCATTGCGGACGCCGAGTGGCAGAACCGCCATTTTACCCTCGTAGATACCGGCGGGATCGAATTAAAAACTAACAATACGATTAAACGGCAGATGCGGGCTCAGGCCGAGGTAGCCATCGACATGGCTGATCTGATTTTGATGATCGTCGACGGCCGTGAAGGCATGACGGCGGCGGACGAAGACGTCGCGGGTATGCTGAGACGCAACAGCAAGAAAGTGGTTCTCGCGGTCAACAAGCTGGATTCGGTGAAGATGGAAAGCAGTCTGTACGAGTTTTACAACCTCGGACTCGGTGATCCGATCCCGATTTCGGCAGAGCAGGGGCTCGGCCTTGGCGATTTGCTCGACGTGATTGTAGACCGGACTGAATCGATTTACAACGAAGACCAGGATGGGGACGACAGTTTAAAAGTCGCCGTGGTCGGCAAGCCCAATGCGGGCAAATCGACACTAGTCAACCGGCTGATCGGCGAGGAACGGATGATCGTCAGCGATATTCCCGGGACGACCCGCGACGCCATTGACACGAAGGTCGAGCATGATGGTGTTGCGTACACTTTTATCGACACGGCGGGTCTTCGAAAGAAAAAGAAAATTTACGACGACGTCGAGCGCTACAGCATCATTCGTGCCATTGCCGCGATCGATCGGGCGGACGTAGTGCTGATGCTGGTGGATGCCAGTGCCGGCATCACCGAACAGGATGCGAAAATCGCTGGCATCGCCCACAACCGATTCATCCCGACGATTTTTCTCGTGAATAAGTGGGACGCCATCGAAAAAGACGAAAAAACCGTTCAGAAAATGACGAAGGACATCCGCAACACGTTGAGCTTTATGACCTACGCGCCGATGCTGTTCATTTCGGCTAAGACCGGGCGGCGGGTCGAGCAGATCTACAAAACGATCGAATACGTGGTCGCCCAAAGCGAAAAACGGATACCGACGTCGAAATTCAACGAAGCCCTCGTGGATTTTGTGGCGATGAAGGAGCCGCCTTCACAAAATGGCCGCCGACTGAAAATTTACTACGGCTCGCAAACGGGAATCAAGCCGCCAACCTTTGTGATCTTCGTCAATGACGGCTCGCTGATGCATTTTTCGTACAAGCGTTATCTGGAAAATAAAATTAACGAAACCTTTGATTTTGACGGGACGCCCTTCAGGGTATTTATTCGGGACCGCAAACAGGACGACGAGTAACAGCATTCGCCGTCCATTTGAGAAGAGATTTTTATCTCTTCTCTTTTTTTATTGGAAGGTGGGGAAGCAGTTTGGCGAAAATAAAGCCCGTCAGCAGGCCGATTGGTATGGCGGCGAGAACAAGAAAAGGCAGGTAGTATAAAATCAGATGGACGTTTTGGATGACGATGTAGGCCACAATCAGCTGACCGAGATTGTGGGCAATGGCGCCGAATACCGAGATGCCGTAAAATGAAAACAAGGGCGCCATCCGCTTCCTGTTGGCCGCAGCGAGCAGTCCCATGATCAGACAGCTGATCCATCCGCCGGCGAGGGAATAGAGGATTGACGAGAGACTGCCGAACATGAAACCTGTTAAGAGCACCCGGGCAGTGACGATGCCGAAGGCAACGGGGAGGTTGAAAAGCGCGAGGGCCAGCATCGTGACGATATTGGCCAGGCCGAGCTTGATGCCGGGAATGGGAATGAAGGCGGGAATCAACGACTCGACGTAGCCGAGAATTGCGGCGGCCGCAGTCAGCAGCGCGATGGTGACGAGCTGGTGGGTCCTACTTTTCATCGGCGACCTGTCCCTTTGGCACCACGGTCAAAATTAGTTTATGGGGCAGACAGACGATGGTTTCGCCGTTTTTCGAAATTTTCCGGCTGTTGACACAAACCTGATTTTTGCAGTCAGCCTTTGTGACGTCGGCCTTGCCGTTTTTGATGACGATGGTGTTGGTGCCGTATTTGCTTTTAATGGTTTCTCGGTGATCCTTGGACAAAGGCAGCACGCGGATGACTTTTTTATCCTGTTCGACCCGGAGCACCAGGCGCTGATTGTCGACGGCGCGGTAAATGCCGATCGCAATGAAGACCAGCATCACGACGATGACGATCCAGCGAATGATGTTTTTTTCAAATTTAGTCATAAAATCTCCTGTTTTTTAAAAAATGTCTTGACAAATTTTAGAATTAAGATTATTATAATGAAGTCGTCGATGCGAGAGTGTTGGAATAGGCAGACAAGCACGTTTCAGAGGCGTGTGTACTTCGTACGTACGGGTTCGACTCCCGTCTCTCGCACCATTTGCAAATAACAGACTTTCAAGTCTGTTTTTTTTATGCGCATTTCTTTATGCGCGGATCACGGAGGTCGGGACACCGAGACATTTAACCTGATCCTTCGGGTAGCTGACGGATTTTGGATCGAGCTCGTTGCGGTCGATCAGCTTGACCTTTTTCGCCCCGAATTTAATCTGTTTCAGACAGACCGTATCGTCTGGCAGGAGCACCAGCGCGTCGCCGACGACAGAGGTTTCCGGATTTTCGTCAAGCTTAATGATCACGAGATCACCTTTTATGTAGCGGTCGTACATTGTGTTGTCTTTGACTGAAACGTAGACGTAATCTTGACCGTTTTTGTGAATCTTCGGGATTTCTTCCCAGGTGGTTTCCTCCAAATCAGCGAGGTAGGGGTTGGAAGGCGCAAAAGCTGCCACATTGTGAACCCATTTCATGATGAACATCTCCTTTAGTCTGCAAAATAATATCCAAGACATTATAACATAAAGATTTTTTAAGGAATGGCGTTTATACTAAAAAAATTGAGATTATAAACTCAGGGAATTTTAAGAAAAAAGGAGATTAAAATGGAGCAGATACCGGAGCCGCGCACACCATCTTCTTTTATAAAGAAAGCTAAAAATCACTGGAAGGCTATCTTGATTCTGATTGTTGCAGCGGCCATTGCGGTGATCATTGCCGTCGTCGTTTGGACGATTCAAAATGACAAAAAAATGGTTCGCGGCATCGACGTCTCGGCCTATCAGGGCGAGATCGACTGGGACAAAATAGCGGATCAGGGCTTTAAATTTGCCTATATCAAAGCGACAGAAGGTACGACATTAGTCGACAAGCGGTTCAAAACGAATTGGGACGATGCCGACGATGCGGGGCTTTACCGCGGCGCGTACTTTTTCTTGACGCTGAACAAAAGCGGCGCCAAACAGGCCGCGCACTTTTTGAACACAGTCCCGTCAGACGACAACGCGCTGCCGGCTGTGATCGACTTTGAACTTTACGGGTCCTACCTCAAGACGCCGCCGAGTCAGGAAAAAATCGACAGCATTTTGAAACCGGCGATTCAGAAAATCAAGAAAAAGACGGGCCGAAACCCGATCATCTATACCAATTACAACACCTACAACCAATACATCAAGAGCGGGTACAAAGATATTACAATTTGGATCTGCGATTTGTCCAATACCTCGCCGAAGCTTTCAGGCAATCACCAATGGGTGTTCTGGCAACATTCTCAGAGAGGCTTTATTGATGGTATCGGCGACGGCAGTCAGCAGTTCGTCGATCTTGACATTTACAACGGCAATTACAAGCAATTTAAAAAATTTGTGAAACAATAATTGTAGAGAAAAAGGAGAAAAAAGTGGATTATCAGCAAGAAGCTTTAAAAGTACACAAGGCTCATCATGGAAAAATTTCGGTTGAATCGAAGCTGCCCGTGACCAATCAGGACGAATTGAGCATCGCCTACACACCGGGCGTCGCGGAACCGTGCCGCAAAATCGCACAAAATCCTGATGACGTCTACACTTACACGGCGAAAAGCAATCTGGTCGCTGTCTTGTCTGATGGCTCAGCTGTCCTCGGCCTGGGCAATATTGGCGGCGAAGCGGCAATGCCGGTTATGGAAGGCAAGGCCGTGCTGTTTAAAGAATTTGGCGGCGTCGACGCGTTTCCGATTTGTCT
>DGWE01000037.1 GCA_002396065.1 Eubacteriaceae bacterium UBA4266 | reverse complement strand
TGTTCGTCTCAATGAAAAATGCTCCTTTCCAGATAAACAAGTTTTTATTATTTTACTTGTCTACCTAAAAGGGAGCATATCAGTCGATCAATCTTCAGCGTTTATTTTTTGCTATCCCAATAAAATCAAAATCCCTATTGTAATAAAGACAACGGGGATGAGCACTTCTCCCCATCGCGCAACCAGCTGTTTAACCGGCGGGATTTGGCCAATGATTTTCCCAGCGGCACACAGCACAAGAGCCATGATCATAAACACCACCGAGGAAACCGCCACGCGGGCCGCGTCACTTACGGCGAACAACGGAATGTAAACACTTAAATTGTCGCCGCTTCCGAAAAGCACCAGCATTGTCATCGTGCCCACGCCAATGGCGGGCTGTTCCGTCTGTGCTTGTGCAGCCTTCCCCTTCCAATTCTGAATGCCCTTCACCACGCCGAAAATGATCGGCGCGAGTCCAAAAAGGTGCAGATATTTGGTCGGTACGGCTCTAACCAAAAAAGCCCCAACGAGACTGAGCGCCGTAATCGCCGCGACGCCGAGACATTGTCCCGCTGCAATGTGCATCTCCTCCCGCTTCGTTTTCACGCTCGCGGACAGCAGCGCCAGCAGCACCAAATCGTCGATATTCGTGCCCAAAAATGCCAGCACCGCTGTGAGGATCGTCTGGATCATGCGTCCGATTATCCGACCAGCTTCTTGAGCGCCTGCCAGACCGCGCCGACCGGCAGTCCGACGACATTGGTGTAGTCACCGTCGATGCCGCGGATATAAGCGGAAAACGCTCCCTGGATCGCGTAACCGCCCGCTTTGTCCATCGGCTCGGCCGTACTCGCGTAAGCGGCAATTTCGTCCGCCGTCATCGGGTAGACGTGCACGTCGGTCTTTTCAGCGAAAGTCACCGACGCCCCATCGCCGTCGGAGAGCATCAGTGTCACCCCGGTGTAAACCTGATGGGACTTCCCTTCGATCATGCAGATCATTTCGGCCGCTTCCTCGTGATCCTTCGGTTTGCCGAGAATCTGGCCTTCCGCCGCGACGACGGTATCGGCCGCGATCACCACCGCGTGGGCGTTGAGCTGCGCCGCGACATGCTCTGCCTTCTGACGGGACAGCGTCTTGACCGCTGCCTCTGGATCTGTTGTGTCAATCGCTTCGTCGATCGACGCCGGCATGATCACTGGATCGATGCCGATGCGCTGGAGCAGCGCTTTGCGCCGCGGCGACTGAGACGCCAAAACAATCGGAATATCCTGACTCAGCTGCATGGCGTCCTCCTTTACGCGTCTTCGCCGTTTCCGGTGAGCTGAAGGGCTTCCGCATGGGCCTGCATGCCGGAAATGACAATAGAAGCGACGTCGCGGATGTCCATGCCGAGCATGTCACAGCCCTTCAAAATCAGCGGACGGTCGCAGTTGGCCGCAAAATTTTTGCTCTTCCATTTCTTCATGAAGCTCTTGATTTTCATATCGGTAATGCCGTGGGGCCGCATGCGAGCCGCCGCCTGCACAATGCCCGTCAGTTCGTCGACCGTGAACAGGCTCTTTTCCATTGGCGTTTCCGGTTTCACGTCGTTGACAATTCCGTAGCCGTGGCTTAAAATCGCCCGGATGTCTCTTTCCGGCACGCCCGCTTCGCGCAGCGGCGCTTCTGTATGTGCCAGGTGTTCTTCCGGATACTTTTCGTAATCGTAGTCGTGCAGCCAGCCGACCGCTTCCCATTCTTCTTTTTCTTCTGCGTCAGCGCCGAAATGTTCAGCCATGGCGCCCATCGCCGCCGACACATTGGCCGCGTGCAGAATCAGGTGATCTTCAGTCACCATCGTCGCGTTGAGCTTTTTCGCTTCGTCTAACGTCAATCTTTCCATTTTTACGCAATTGTCTCCTTCTCTTTATTTTGAATTGCTGCCATCTTGATTATGACCGCGATTGTCGATCAAATGTCTCAAATCGTGCAGGCGGGCGCGCAAATCATCAACCGCCTTGTTTCTTCGCCAATTGGCACGGACGCGCCGCACCTGATCAGACACGACCTCGTCCAATTCGCCGCGATGTGCCTTGAGCATCGCGTACAGCTGCGGATCCTCTTGTTTCAGCTGGTCGGCAATCTGTCGGCGCCTTTCCGCAAGTGCCTTTCCAATATCTGCCTCATCCAGATTGAGTCTTTGCGCCAGCGCCGCAGTGCGGTGTTCCAGATGCTCGAGCAGATCGTCCTCACGGACCTCATTTAAATGCTGCCAGACCGGTGAGTGCCGCATGAAGGCTTCCAGACTGTCTCCTGCCTCTTCAGACTGCTGCCAATGGGCGACGATAGCCTGGACGTAGGCCGCAATTTCATCGTTGGCCTTGTCGCCAAAGGCCCATTCAATATCGTGCAGCAGCAAATGCCGGCGTGAACGCTTTAAATTCGACGAATTGCTTTCGCCGCCTTCCACCGGATAGGGCGGATGATAGCCAGCCGCCAAAAGCGCGCCGGTCATCGTCCGCACCACGCTTCCCTCCTGGATCATCGCGTCCCGATCCGCCTCGCGCAGGGTCTGATTCACGCTGCTGATGTGCTCCGTCAGATAGAGGCGGATACCGCTGTTCTTCAGCCGTTTGTAAAGGGCGTCTATTTTTTTCGCCGCGGTATAATCGAGACTCGTGATCCCGGATGCATCGACGATCACCGTCTTCGTGTCGGGGCGGATGGCGCCTAAAATATCCTGTTCGAACAAATCGTAATTGGCGAAATACAAATTGGACGAAAACCGGTAGAGCACCGCGCCGGCGATGGGCTTGGCCCCCCGCGCGGTACGCAGATCGTAAAACCGGAGCTGCCCCGGCATCACGCCGAGGAAGGTGCGAGGCGGCGACATCGTCCGCATCAGCACCACCACAAAGGACAGCGCCACGCCGATCACGACGCCGTAAATGGTGCCGAGGAGCACGACGCCGCAGAACGCGCCGACAAAAATCATGAACTCCCGCCAATCGATTTTAGCCAAATGCACGGCCTCGTCGATTTCCAAAATGCCCAGCAGCGCTGAAATTACGATCGCCGTCAGCACCGGCACCGGCAGAAAACCGATAAACCCGGTCCCGAAAAGCAGAATCGCGATCATCGCAAGACCGGCCACAATCCCGGTGAGCTGAGAATCGCTGCCAAATTGATCGGCGATCCCCATCCGGGAAACGGACCCATTGACTGGGCAGCAGCCCGTAAACGCCGCCGCAAAATTGCCGAGGGCGTAAGCCAAAATCCCCTGATTGGGCTTGAGGGTAACGCCCTTGCGCTCCGCCATGTTGCTGGAGGAAAGAAGGGTCTCCGCCGTAATCACCAGCGCAATCGTCATGCTGTACTTAACAATCGTGTCCATCGGCAGCACCCCGGCTGCCGCCGCAGGATTGACAAAATGGGGCAGCCCCGGCGCCACGCTGGGCAGCGCTGCCACACCGAAGCGCGTTAAGTCGACCCACCGGTTCAATAACGCCCCGGCGAACATCACCACAACCGCCATCGGAAATTTCGGCAGCCATTTTCGGCTGACGAGGAGCACGGCCAACGTCCCCGCACCAAGCGCAAAGGACACCCCGTTGAATGCGCCGGCACTGTGGGCGATATGGGCAATCAGATCCGGCAGCTCGCCGTGACCGACCGAAGCGCCGAACAGCTTTGGTACCTGCATCGTGATGATTTCGACGCCGATCCCGGTGATGAAACCGCCCATGACCGCCTCTGAAATGTACCGCACAAAATGTCCAAAACGCAGCAGCGAAAACAGCAGCAGCCAGCACGCCGTGCACAAGGTGATAAGCGGCACGGCCGTAAGCGCCATTTTGGACTCCGCCGTGATGCCAAGGGACACGAGAACCGAGCCGGTCAGTGCCGCCGGCGCCGCATCGACGCCGAAAATCATGTGAGGCGATGTTGAAATCAGCGCGAAAACCAGAATCGGCAGCACCGATCCGTAAAGGCCGTAGACCGCGGGAAGACCCGCAATTTGGGCGTAGCCCATCGCAATGGGAATGGAGACCGCCGCCGTAATCAGCCCGGCCACAATGTCATTTTTGACATTGATTTTTTGTCCGAGAATCGTCGGTAAAAGCTTCACTGGCGTCTCCTGGTTACACGTGATTGACCACCCGCTTCGGCCGTCTGCCTTCCAAAAACGTGCGGACATCCTCATCAGCCATCGCGTAGCTTCTGACAAAGCTCTGTGCGGTAATGCCGCCGACGTGCGGGCTGAGCAGCAGTTTCTTTTCGATGGCTTCGGGCTGATTCAAGAGCGGATGATCCTTTCGTACCGGCTCGCCGTCCAGTGTGTCCAGCCCCGCCATTGCGAGTTTCCCCGACGCAAGGGCGTCAATCAGCGCCTGATCGTCCACGAGCTCGCCTCGGGCCGTGTTAACCAGATAACTGCCCGGCTGCATCAAATCAAAAAACCGGCGGTTCGCAAAATGGGTTGTCTTCGCATTGACCGGCAGATGGAGGCTGACGATGCCGCTCGCCTTGAGGAGCTCATCCACCGGCTTGTAGATGACCCCCTGTGCCTTTTCTTCTTCCGGACTCAGGCGGTGCCGCTTGTTGTAGTAAACCGTCGAGACGCCGTAGGCCCGGACCAGCCTCGCGGTCTCGCGGGCGATGTCCCCGTAGCCGATGAGACCGATCGAAAATTCCGAAAGCTCCCTCAAGTCACTCCTGACCATGTAGCCTTCCTTCATTTCAATTTGATGGCCGGCCCGAACCGCGGCGTCACCCTGAGCCACATTTCTAAGCATGCCGACCATGAGAAGCACGGCCTGTTCCGCCACGGCGACCGCATTCATCCCTTTGGAATTGCAGACGTAGACGCCGCACGCGTCTGCCGCCTCCAAATCGAAACTGTTGTAAGCGACGCCCTCAGAATGAATGAGTTTCAGATTCTGCATGCTGCGGATCAGCTCCCCTGTCACCGGCGCCATCGCGTCCGCAATGATAAAATCCGCGTCGGCGCCATCCTTTAAATACGCTGATACCGGCTCGTTCATCGGGACGTCCACCAGCGTCATCGTCCGTAAAATGCTGTCAGGTTGGGTAAAGCGCTGCAGATTGCCCCGCTTTCCAATATGTAAAATCTTCATGTTTTCACTATTCTTTCTATCAAAATTACTTCTATTTTAACACGGCATTGAATTTTCTGCATAGAAAAGCTCTGGTCTTAAGCCAGAGCTGAAATGAATTACGCGTCAAACGCCAAGACGAGCCGCTGCGCCGACATGTCGTGATAAACAGTCAACCCAGCCTGAGCTGTGTCGAATAGGCTGATCACACCCTCAATATGGGTCATATCCTCAATCACCTCGGCAATCCTGTTTGGCAGGTCTTTGAATTTTTCCGGGGCGAATATTTTCGTTTTCTCATTTTCGAAAACCGCGGTATACAAAATTTTCGCCTCGACGAGATCCTGGAAAATATGGCTGCCGTAGGAAAGCTCCGGACTGTAGCCGGCGCGGGAGTCGGCAATTTCGAACACCGCGTCGAATCCGTCGATATCGGAAAACGTCGTCGGCACACCGAGCTCCGGCGAGGATGTCCCAACCCGCCCGGGCACCATCAGGATTAAATGCCTGCCAGATTTTTTAAAGTGCCAGTTGATCTGGCCAATGGCTTTGGCAACGCGTGTCTTGTCGACGTAGGGCATTTCGTAATACGCGACCGGATCGACGTAGGCCACGGCGTCGATTCTTTGGGTGAGGGACAGCCCCATCGACGCGCCATCGCATTCGAGGACAACCTTATCCGGTGAAAAGGTCTCGGGCATGTCGGTCTCTCCGTCGTCTTTGAAAACCTGAAGCGGCCGGCACTGCAGCAGGTTGATGACGTAGGTGCCGTCCTCCGCCAGATTGATGGTGAATTCGATATCCACCGGGTATTGATAAACGCGCTGAATTTCGGCCATCATCCGCCGCATATCCTCCATCAACGCCTTATTTTTAACAAGCCCAGCGCAGGAAACGAACAAAATCTCGCGATTGCTCCCCCGTTCCCGGAATTGACGCTCCGCATCCCAATCGTGTTCAAAGAGCAGCTTCTTCATATACGCCGGCAGCAGCGGCTCAATCCGGTTGGACAAGGCCTGCTCCACCTTGCGGGTCTTGCTGCTGATGTATTCGACGCCGCGCTGGGAGTAACGGTGCTTTTCTGCCGAACTGACCGCTGACACGACCTCCGGCTTGTCGAGACTGACGAGCCTTGGATAGGAGCCTTCGGTCCGGTCGACAGCCGACGTGCCGAGCCCCATCACCAGCCTGAGCATCCCGGCTTCAGGGTCGAGATCCTTCAAAAACCGGTAAGGGCTGTAGGAATAACCGACACCGGCCGCACAGGGCATGTACACCGTGTCGTAATAGGAGCCGGAAACCCGCTGCACCAAAAGCGCCATCTGTTCGTCCCGCTGATCCAAGCCGCGGTCCTTGCGGTAGGTCAACGCCGACAGGCTCATCGTGCTGGCGTAAACCTGACGGACGGCATCCTCGAATTCGGCGAGGCGCGTCTCGATGGAGCCGGTATTCGCGCAGAACACCGATTCGTATTTGCCCGCGAAGGCGTTGCCGAAGCCGTCCTCTAATATACTGCTGGAGCGCACGATAATTGGATCCTGGCCGAAATATTCAAGGAGATTCACAAATTGATCTTCCATCTCTTTCGTAAATCTGCCCGTCCTAAGTTTCTCGGCAAAGGGCTCTGCCAGAGAAAAGTATTCTTCCGGCCGGCGCTGATGAATCCGCATTTTCCAAAAATGATTTTCGACGATATAGGAATAAAACACGTCGGATCCGACGTAGAAGGAATCGTGGGGCTCCAGACGCGCGGCGATATCTGGGCAGTTGCGCTCGATGATTTTCCGTGCCAACAGCATCCCGCAGGCTTTGCCGCCGATGAGTCCGGTTCCCACCATCCGCAGGCGCACGTCGAAATAGTCTTCAAGCTTGAAATACTTGCGCACCAGCGGCCGCAGCCGTTCATCCCGGGTAATCATGATCCGGCACATCCGGCTCTTTTCTTCGGAAACATCCTGGCCGTTTTCAAACTGTTCCATAGTCCGATCAAAGAAGCGGTCCCAGGCGTCGCTGTTCTGCTCTCTGCCCGGCCATCGTTCCCGATTCAGCGCCCGGTAAAACTGGCTGGCCTGCACCCCGTCGAGGATCGGGCGGAACGTTCCGTCCTTTGGCTGATAGAGCTGGGGCAGAAACATCGTTTCAGAAAACCGGCGCCATACCTTTTCGGGCCGCACGTAAATGTTCGTGCCGTCGTCGTAGGCATCCAGGAAAACCTGAGCCGTGTCGCGGATTTTCGCCACAGCCTTTAAGGAATGTTTGCCCCGCATCAGCGGAAAATACGCCACGGTATCCATTTCAAAGAGAAAAGGACAGGTCACCTGGAAGAAATTGCCCATCATCAAATCCGTCGACCAGGCGGTCTGCAGCTCTGACAGGCAATCGAAGACGTAGAACACGTCCTTGCCCTGCTGTTCGATGATGTTGTGAATATCGACGGTGAAGGTCTCGAACCGATGGGACAATTCAACCTGAACCACCTCTACGCCTGTCAAATCGTCAATCAGCGAATCGTGGGCAGCGAAGCGGACGTAGACGACGTGCCGCCCGTCGGCGACGGCCTGCCTGACGTAGGGATTGACAAAGGCTTTGAAAACTTCCAGATCGGACACCCGCCAAACCACGTTGTCGCCGAGCCGGATGTTGTCGAGCACCTTGTCCATCTCTGGGATGCCGGATGGAATGCGGTCAAATGCTGCCATGTTCTTACCCCCTTGTTTCAAAATGATTGCGTTTTCTTTTATTGTATCACGTGTTTAACAATTCGTCGACCGCTTTTCTTTCTCCTCCCTGAAACCCGCATAAAATAAGGACTCGACCGACAGTCGAGTCCCGTACGCTTGACAGCCAAACGCCGTCAAATTATGATAAGCCTAAATCTTAAAATGCAGCGGCGCCCTGCTAAAACATTGGAGGTATCCTGATGGAAGAAAAGAAAAGTTTAGGCAAATATATTCAAAACAAGAGAAAAAATCTGGGCATGACCCAGAAAGAGCTGGCTGCCCAGCTCTTCGTCTCTGAATCGGCGGTCAGCAAATGGGAACGCGGTCTGTCTTACCCGGACATGACCCTCGTCAGCCCTTTGTGTGAAGTCCTTCACATTTCAGAGCACGAGCTCTTCACTGCAAGCGACGATTGGCGTCAGCGCCAAATCGAGGAACAAGCCCGACGCTACAAACGCAGTAAAACGATCTGGATATGCATCACCTGTATCATTTACGCCGCGATGCTCTTCGGCACATTGATCTGGGGGATCACTTCGGGAAACGGCTTAACTACTTTCGCCTACACCTTTGGTGCTTGCGCGTTGTTATTCTCGCTGATCGACGTGCCGATGCTTGCAGAAAATGATAAAGGCGTCAAGTGTTTTGCCGCCAGCTTTGCTTCGCTTTTGCTGCTGGAAATCATCGCCCGAATCGTCAGCCCTACGAACGATCCCCATTGGCTCTGGATGGCCCTGCCCGGAACGGCCCTCGGCCTGCTCAGCGTATTTCTGCCAATTATTCTGGTCTGCGCGGATTGGGATTTTCCTTTCATGCGCCACAAAGCGGCATTTTGTCTCGGCGTCGACTCCGCATTAATCGGTCTGCTCGTGATTTTCGGACAGTTTTTTTACGGCGATGGACACCCTGCCGTGCCGATCGCCTCAACGGCCTCAATGCTCGCGCTGATCTGGGGCGTATTTATCGTCGCGCACTACACCTGCTGGCCCGTTCCCTTTAAAATCAGCGCCGGACTCACCATCGGCGCGGCATTTTGTCTTTTTACCAATGCACTCATCGAAGCGCTCGAGGGATACGGCTTTCGCGTCGTCTTCAATGTGAATCGATCGAACTCTGGCAATATTGGCCCCATTATCGGTCTGATTCTCCTTGCCGCAGCGGCCGTTCTCGCCATCATTCAAGTGATCATATTAAAGCGCCGTACCCGTCCTTAAACCTGTTTTAATTCCGTCTGCCGTCTGCGCGCCGGCCGGCGGATAATCAGGGCGGCGCCCATTAAAATCATCGTAATCCCAAAGCTGATCGGATAGGCCATCATCAGCTGGCGGAAGGTGTGATGACTCGGGAAGTACAGGAAAATCCACAGCAGTCTGAACACGCAGACACCGAAAATCGTCAGCACCGCCGGCAGCAGCGAAATGCCGAAGCCCCTCAGATAGCCCGACATTACCTCGTACACAATCGCGAAGAAATAGCCGGAAAACAACAGGCCGAGCTTCACGTAGCCGTAGTGAATGACGCGCGGATCTGTATTGAACAGACCGAGCAGTGGTTTCGCAAAGGTCCAGATGAGCGCCATAAAGACGCCGCACACGATAAAACTCTCGATCAGGCACAGCCACATAACGCGCACACAGCGGTCCGGTTTTCCCGCGCCGTCGTTCTGCCCGACAAAAGTGGTCGATGCCTGACCGTAAGCGAGAATACACGCGTAAATCAGATATTCCAGATTCAGCGCCGCGCTGGAGCCCGCCATGACTGCCGCACCTAAAGAATTGACGGCCGACTGAATGACAATATTGGCCACGCAGAAGACAGCTGACTGAATGCCCGCGGGCAGGCCGATCCGCAAAATCCGCTTGAGCGTTGCCCAGTCCACGCGAAGCCGCTGCCGCGCCAGATGGATGACCGTCTGTTCCCGCGTCAAGCGCCAAAACAAAAAGGCCGAGGAAACACAATTGGCGATAACCGTCGCCGTCGCGACACCATCCACGGTACGTTTGAATCCGATGACGAATATCAGATTCAGCACGACGTTGAGCGCCCCTGACACGACGAGGGCCATCAGCGGCATCTGCGTCTTGCCGATCGCCCTGAAAATGGCCGCCTCGAAATTGTAAAGAAAGATCACCGGCAGACCGACCAGATAAATGCGCAGGTACAGCACGGCCAGCGGCAGCACCTTTTCCGGCACGCTCATCGAGCGCAGGATCATCGGCGCGAAAATTTCACCGAGTATTGTGACGGCGACGCCGGCGAAAAACGAAAACAATACTGCGGTACCGACGGCTCTCTGCACCGTGTCGTCCCGGCCTTCACCGACGGCGTGGGCGATGACGACGTTCGCGCCGAGTGAAATCCCGAGAAAAAGATTTAAGATCAGGCCGGTCACAGGGGTGTTCGCGCCGACGGCCGCCATCGAGAGCGTGCCCATTTTTCCGGTGAACCGCCCGACCACCGCGAGATCCGCGGCGTTAAACAGTTGTTCTAAAATGGACGTCGCTGCGACGGGCAGCGCAAAAATCGGCAGTTTGTTCCAAATCGAACCGTGGATCATGTCGATGCTGCGCCCGGCGCCAGCCCGATCCTTACTTTTCATGAACCCTTTTCCCGGTGATGTGTGCCGCTTTGATCGCTAAGCACAAGGCCCGCGCGCCGTCCTTTTTGACCTCGCGCGCTGCGCTTTCCTGATCCGGATAGTATTTTTCCGCTATTTCCCGGGTGATATCGATGGATTTTTCGCGGTCTTCCACCGGCGCGATGGTCCCAAATACGACGACGCTGTTCACGTATTGAAACCAGCCGTCTTCGTCCGGCGTGCCCTGGTCCATGACACAGAAAGACACCTTCGGATGCTTGGCAATCGCGTCGATTTTGTGGCCTTCGTGAGCCCCGTGAAAATAGATGGTCTGCGTTTTCGGGTCGTAAACGTAATTCATCGGAACGGTGTAGGGATAGTCGTCATCCCCGAGCACTGCGAGTACGCCCCGCTTTGCGTTTAATAAAATAGCTTCACACGCTTCAGCAGTCAGTGCCTGCTTAAATCTTCTCATTTTTCGTATCATGATTTTCTTCTTTCTTTCGTGTGATGAGGTTGCCGTCCGCGTGATCAATAATCTTCGTCCCAGGCGTTGATGACCACCGGTTCCTTTTCTAACATCTTCAGCTGATCTGGGGTGAAGTGTTTTTTGTCGATGACGGCTTCGTAGACGTAATCTCTGAAATATTTTTCTGAACAGACGAAGTATCCCTTGTCGCCCACGTCGTCGCCCCAGGAATTTTCAATTTTCCAACGGTCGGGCTTCCCGTCCGCGTCGAAGTGCACGCCGGTCAGCAGCATCGCGTGGGTCGCCGAGCTGGCATTGTAGTCCAGGCGCTTGCCCTTCGGAAAATCCACAGAGAAGCCGCCGAGCAGGGCTTCGATTTTTGAGCTGTCCGGATCCCAGATGCCCTCCTTGCGCATGCCAAAGGCACCGGCATCGCACGCGAACCAAACCGGTTCGCCGCCCTGAAGCTGTTTGACGCACAGGGCTTCCATCGCGTCAGCTGAAAGGTTCAACGCCTCCATGTCCCGCCCGATCATGTTTTCGATCGCGTGAAAACGGACGGGCGTGTCCATTTTCTTGTCGGCCGTCGGTTCGTTGATCACGGCCGCCAATTCCCGCAGCGGCAGCCCCACGTATTTGTGATAAAATGCCTGGGGCGTTAAGCCGCGGTCTATGTAGTAATTGTCGTCTTTGTCCTTATATTCAAAATCAAAGACAGTGATCGGCTGACCGAAAGCGATACATTCCGCGCGGTAAACCTCCAGCAGCATTTCCTGTTTTCTGGGATAAGGGTCCTTCCCAGCCTGGACCAGCTCGCGCAGCTCCGCCGCGTCCTTTCTCAACAAGCGGTTCAGCGTCGAGACAAACTGCGCCGTGTGGTTCGACTGGTAGGTTTCCGGCTGCACCGCCTTCGGTACGACGCCGTACTTTTCAACTAGATCCGCCGCTTCGCACCAGTAGCCGCCATCGGTCATGCCGCGGAGCACGTACTGCATCAGCTGCCCCTTGACCGGTTCGTCGGCGTGGTCAATGACCATCTGAAGGAAATTATTGGCCTTTTCCAATTTATCGTAAAAGGATAAATAATTTTGAGACAGTTCAAAATTTTCAAGCTGGCATTTTTCAGCCACCTGTTCCCTGAGGATGTTCAGCGCTGCAAACAGCCAGCACCGCCCCGACCGTTCCTGAGACGTCACGCCGCGGGTTTTGACTTCTACTGAGAATGCGCCTTTCAGCTTCGCCGCCGCGGCCGGCACGAAGGCCAGCTGTTCCAAATCCGTCCGGCTCAGCGCCGCATTCAAGGTCTGCGCCGCCGTATCCTGACGATAGGCGTCGCCAAATTGTTTCAACAAATCCTGTGTGATGGTTTTTGTCTGCATGTTTTTCACCTCTGCCCTTCTTTTTTAAGTTGATAAGCGCGTTTTGCAATTTCGATGACCGTCTGACACGATTTTTCGAGGGACGGCACCGGCAGATATTCAAAGCGGCCGTGAAAGTTCGCCCCACCTGTAAACAAATTGGGACAGGGCAGCCCGCGGAAGGACAGCTGAGCGCCGTCGGTGCCGCCGCGGATCGGACTGACGACCGGCGTGACGCCTGCCGCTTTCATCGCGGTCTTTGCCAAATCCACCACGTCCATGTGGCCGTCCGCGATTTTTTCGAACATGTTGAAATACACGTCGTGATGGGTAACCGTGACGGTGCCCGCACCGTATTTCTGGTTCAAAAAGTCGGCCATTTGGTCGAGCAGCGCCTTGCGCGCGTCAAACCGCGCCCGGTCGTGATCGCGGACCAGCATGTGCATCGTGCATTTTTCGACGTCGCCCTCAATTTTGTAGACGTGGAAAAAGCCCTCGCGCCCTTCGGTATATTCCGGCTTTTCGCCGGCCGGCAGCATCTGCTGCCACTCCGAGGCCACCGACAGCGCGTTGATCATTTTCCCCTTGGCGTCGCCGGTGTGCACGCTTCTCCCGCAAAAGGTCACCAACGGATTTTCGGCGTTGAAATTTTCGTATTCCAGTCCGCCCAGCTCGCCGCCGTCCACAGTGAAAGCGAAATCGGCGCCAAAACGATCGACGTCGAAGCGGAGCGGGCTCCGGCCCGTTTCCTCATCCGGTGTAAAGGCCACGCGGATTTTTCCGTGTTTTATTTCCGGATGCTGAATCAGCTCTTCCATCGCGCTGACAATCGCCGTCACGCCGGCTTTATCGTCAGCGCCGAGGAGCGTCGTGCCGTCAGTAAAGATCACGTCCTGCCCCGCGTATTGGGTCACTTCAGGAAAAGCCGCCGTCGAAAACGCGATGCCCTTTTCAGCGTTCAGCACCACGTCGCCGCCGTCGTAATTTCGGACAATCTGCGGATGCACGCCCTTGCCAGGCGCGTCCGGGGATGTGTCCATATGGGCGATCAAACCGACCACCGGCCCGCCCTCAGGCACATTTGCCGGCAGTGTCGCCATGATGTAGCCGTTGGCGTCCAGCTCAACCTCCTGCATGCCGATGCGTGTTAACTCTTGGGCTAAGGCCTGTGCGAAAACCAGCTGTCCTGGCGTGCTCGGACAGACCTGATCGTTCTCTTCATTCGACTGCGTGTCGAACGACACGTAGCGCAAAAAGCGCTCAATCAATTTCGTTGTGTCCATGTTCAGGCATCCTTTCTTTTTTGCATTCATTTTAAATTAATTTTAGTTTATCACACGAAAGAAACCCCTGCCACGGCAAATGCGCGGTAAACATTTGCACGTAAACAAAAAAACACCGGCCGAAGCCGGTGTATAGTATTCTCTTATTTTTCGCTGAAATCCGTCACGATGGTGCCGTCCGCGTGGTAGCGCTGATTGCCGAAATACTTATTGTGCGCGTATTCGATGCCGTTCCAATTCAGCGGCGTGTAGACTTCCGCAATTTCCGGAAGGTGGACGTCTTTCAGCGCCCATTTCAGGAATTCCTCGGTGCCGGTGCGGTCGACGATATAGCCGATGTGTTCCTTACCGCCCGGTGAATCGGGGTTGATATAATGTGCGGTGTAGTCGTAGACGTTTTTGATAATCTGAATGATGCTGTCTTCGTCCGCCCATTTGATAAAATCGACGCCCATTCTCGGATTCTTCTTCCCGGTTCGGCCGAGGAGCGTCACGCGGTAATACTTTTTCTGGCTCCGCGTCCAAGCCAAATTCGGGCAGGCATTGACGCATTCGCCGCAGCCAATACATTTGTAAGCGTCGCGCTGCGGACGGAAACGCACTTTTTCCAGCGCGTCGACGGATTTGGAGCGGCAGGCCTTGATGCAGGCGCCGCAGCTGATGCAGCGTTCCGGATCGAGGTGGGGCTCGGTCATGCCCATGATGCCGATGTCGGCCATTCTGACTTTTTGACAGTCGTTAGGGCAGCCGGTTAATACGACCTTGAAGTGGAGGTCATTCGGGAAAATGACCTTTTCGATGCGCTGGGCAAAGGCCGTCGTGTCGTAGCAGGCGTAGGGACAGACACGGTTGCCGACACAGGCCGAGACGTTGCGCGTCCCGGATGCCGGGTAGCCTTCTCCCCGTTCCTTACCTGTCTGGTTGACGTCGGTCCCGTCGATAATTTCCTGAAGCGCCGCGTTAACTTCATCGATTTTTTCAAAGGGAATGCCTGGAATTTCGAAACCCTGGCGCGCCGTCAAATTGACGTGGCCATTGCCGTATTTTTCCGCGATTTCCTGAATTTTACCAAGGTATTCTGCCTTAAGGAAGCCGCCGGGCACCCGAACTCGTGACGAGGTGATCCCTCTGTTTTTGGTTACGCGAAAGGCGTTCTTTTTTAATTGTTTGGTATTGATGTCCATCGTGTCCTCCTAGTCGACCATCGTCTTGCTCTTCAAATACGGGAAAACCGGACCGTCGATGCAGACGTAGGTGTTGCCGATTTTGCAGTGACCGCATTTGCCGAGACCGCAGCACATTTTCCGTTCCTGAGACAGCCAGATATTTTCTTCCGGAATCCCCAGTTCGATCAGTCCTGCGATGGTAAAGCGCATCATCGGCGGCGGCCCGACGACAATCGCCTTCGTGTTCGCCAAATTTTTCGGCGTCAATTCCGGCACAACCGCTGTGACAAATCCTTCGCGGTAGCCCGGCTGGCCCTTTGCACTGTCCACGGTCATTCTCAAATCGATATGTTCGTCCCAATATTTCAAATCGTCGCGGAACAGCATGTCGTCCGGCGATTTAAACCCGACAATAGCCGTCATGCCGTCCACAGCTTCAGGATGATGGGCGTAATGGTCGATGACGCCGCGAACCGGTGAAACCCCAGTCCCGCCGGCGACCACGATCAGTTCGGAGCCGTCGTAATCGGAAAATTGAAAGCCGTTGCCGTAAGGCCCGCGGATCAAAAGGCTGTCGCCTTCGTAGCGTTCAAAAACTTCGTTGGTCACGACGCCGACGCGGCGGATCGTGAAATCGATGGTGTCGTCGCCGATCCCGCTGACTGAAATTGGCGCTTCGCCGTATTTCGGCATGGAGATTTCAAAAAACTGACCGGGTTTAACCTTTTCCTTCGCCCCGTCAAAATGCATCCGGAAGGTGTATTCCGTCTGGGTGTGACGGATGACTTTTTCAATTTTTGAAGCAAATGGAATGTATTGATTCTTAGTCATTGCCGCGCACCTCCTTCATGCCGTCTTCCAGGTGGTTGATGATGTTTGAAAATGAAATGTATTCCGGACAGATGTCATCGCATCGGCCGCAGCCTACGCACATCTGATAGCCAAAGCGTTCTTTGAAATCCAACACTTTGTGCAGGGTTTTAAAGCGCATCCGCTGGCCGTTTTTCTGACGGTAGCTCCCACCGCCGGCCACATCCGTGTAGCCGTCGACCATGCAGGAGGCCTGAACCCGGCGCCGTTCGCCGATCTTGCCGTTGTCGTCGTAATACACATCCTGCATCGTAAAGCAGGTGCAGGTCGGGCACACGAAATTACAGCGGCCGCAATTGATGCAGCGGCTGTCGTACTGGTCCCACATCGAACTCATGCCGACCTTGTAGCTCAAGTCTTCTGGGATGTTCACCTTCACCTTATTTTCAGTGACCCGCTGAGGCGCCACGTCCGCGGATACCGCGCCGGCCGTCTTCAACCATTCGTTCCATTCGTCCTTTTTACAATCCAGACGATAATGACCGTCTACCAAATCGACGCTGAAGTCGTAATTGTCGGCCATATTGGACTGCATCGAGACGCAGAAGCCGTTTTCGCAGGATTCAGAACAGCCGATTAAGGCAAAGGCCATATCCCTGCGTCTTCTTTCGTAGTAATAATCCGGATCGCCATTTTTCATGTAGATTTGATCCATCCGTTTCACCGCGGCCAGGTCACAGCTTCTCAGAAATACCAGTTTTTTCTTGGCTGGCCCTTCTGTTTCTCCGGCGTGATTTTCCGCGAAATAAAACAGCGTTTCTGATGGCGGCAGTACCGCCTCTTTCCACGAATACGCGGACTTTTCGTTCAACTCAATTTCGTCCGGCGATTCGATGACGGCGTAGCGGACCGCATCCGTGTCGGAAAAGCGTCCCCCGCCCTTAAACTTCTTCGGTGCCCAGATTTCGTACGCTTCTTTCAGCTTATCGATGAAATCTGAAAATTGCTCCCGATCGGCAATATAACCCATAAATCCTCCTTCTGTATCAGCATAATTTTATTATGCAAACCATTACTTATTACAGTATATCACCTTTAAATATTTTTGTCTGTTGTTTTTACAACGATATGGTCATTAATTGTTTAATTCGTGTAAATTTTATCAATTATTTTTGAAAATTTTCAAATAATTTTACAATCCGCTTTACAAAACGACAGGGCCGTGATAAAATGCAAAGCAAATTCAATATCGGTGAAATTGGAAACGCACACTCCTGAAGTGATAACGAACAACACGGTGATCACGAGAGGAGTTTTTTTATGCCTAAAAACAAATTTGAAAACTTTATTTTTACCGTCATCATGGCTTTCATCATGGTTTACGCGATGATCTGCTACAACATTTCGCTGAACATCGGCGGCATGACCAATCAGGTCTTCCTGATGGCCTTCTCTGAGCTGAGAATCATGTGGCCGGTGGCCATCGTGCTGGAAATATTCGTGATGGAAAGACCGGTCATCTACCTGACAAACCGCGTCGTCACAAAAGACATGCCGTTCATCTGGATCCTTTTAATCCGCTGCTCGCTGACCGTCTGCCTGATGTGCCCGGCGATGAGCTTCGTCGCGACGCTGCTTTTCAAAAATTTCGCGCAGTCCGGATTTGTCGGCATGTGGCTTCAGACCACGGCCATGAATTTCCCGATGGCACTGGCTTGGCAGATCTTTTTTGGCGGCCCGCTCGGGCGTCTGTGCTTCCGCCTGATCTTCAGAAGACAAAAGCGTCAGGCTCCCGCTGCCGCTGAAAGTATCTCCGAATAATCGCCGTCTGCAGTGGGTCCGCCCTCTTGTTGACAACTGTGTTAGACTAAAATCAAAAACAAGGGAGGCGGACCAATGATTTTATATTCCAGCATGCGCACGGACATCCCGGCGTTTTACAGCGATTGGTTTTACAATCGGATTGCCGACGGTCGAGTCCTGGTCCGCAATCCTTATTATCCCCAGCACGTGTCGCAATATCGGCTCACGCCCGATGTTGTCGACATTTTTTACTTTTTGACGAAAAATCCCGAACCGATGCTGAGCCGCCTCGACCGGCTTAAGGCCTTCCGCACTTTCTGGCATATCACCCTCACGCCCTATCAACGGGATATCGAACCCAACGTCCCGGATAAACAGGACACCATCCGTGCCTTTAAAGCGCTGTCCCGCCGCGTCGGGCCAGACTGCGTCGAGTGGCAGTACGATCCAATTTTCGTAACCGGCCAATACAATGTCGCTTACCACATCGACGCCTTTGAAAGGCTCGCGTCGGCGCTGGAGGGCGCCACGCACCGCTGCGTTATCAATTTTATCGATCTGTATCAAAAGGTTCGGAAAAATTTTCCTGAGGTCACCCCGATTACGGCGTCGCAGCGCCAGGCCATCAGCGCAGCCATTGCCAAAAGCTGCCGCGCCCACGGCATGATTCCCTGCGCCTGTGCGTCCAACGGCGATCTCGCCGCTGTCGGTTTCGACTGCTCCGGATGTATGACAAAGGAAAAGGTCGAGCGCCTCTACCACGAAGCGATCGACCCACCGGCCTCTCGGATTGGCGCCGGCACCGGCGCCCTGGCCGGCTGTCCCTGCATCACCGGCTACGACATTGGCGCCTACAACACCTGCCCCCACGGCTGCAGGTACTGCTACGCCAATTACGATTTAGAAACCGTTCGAAACAACTACCGTAAACACGACCCCGCCGCGCCGTTTTTAATCGGCGGCTCGCTGCCGGACGATATCCTGCACGACGCCCACCACACCTCCTGGATGACCGGTCAGCTCACCTTATTCTAAATTTTTTAGTCTTTTACCAGCAGTGATTTAACGATCACTGCTTTTTTATTTTGTCAACGCTTCGGCACACCAGATGTACCCCGCCGCGCAGCGCTTTTCAGGATCCTTGAAGTGGTTGCCCGGATGCCATGCCAGCGTGCAGCTTTCAACCGACGCATTTTGTTTGAGCACGTCGTATTGGTGACGGATGTTGTCGCCGACCTGCGCCATAACCTGATTGCGTGTCTTTTCCTCTTTATCGCCAAGGCTTAAATAAACCGTCGGCACCTTGGGCGCGTGGGCGTCGCTGTAATCCCGCCATCCGGGAAACCAGACTGAAGGTGACGCTGCCATGACCGCCGCGAAGGCGTCTGTTTGATAAGCACACCAAAGGGCAAACAGCCCGGCCAGGGAGTAACCGCCGACGACAATCGGCGTTGTTTCGGAAAGCCCCGCACGGGCGCGCACTTCTGGGATGAACGTCCCGCTGACGAAAGCCAAGGTGTCTGCCGCGCCGTGGCCGAAGCCTTCCTTTCCGAAAACCGGCGGCGCGTCCCACGGCGTCAGATCGGCGTTCCAATCGCCGACGTAAAAATCGGCAAAAACAAAGGGCTGTTCGATTTGTTGATTCATGATCTCCAGCATCGCGGGAAGGCCTTCAGCGTCGTGATCGTCCACCGCCTGAATGAAAATCAGTTCTGCTTCCCGGCCGTCACCGCCCGGTGTGCACAGTTCGCAGGCTTTCCCCGCCAGTTCAAAGGCTGCCTTTTCCATTGATTTTCCTCCTGTGGTTATTTTTTGTCATTATAGCACAGCGAAATGTCTTCAGATATATTTTCCCGTCACGCTTTCCGCACAATTTTTAACAGCTTCCACCGTCCCGGCCGCGACGATGCGCCCGCCTTCTTCGCCGCCGCCCGGCCCCATATCGACGAGGTAATCGGCGTTGTGAATCACGTCGAGATCGTGTTCGATGACCACAATCGTCGCGCCAAAATCAATCAGCGTCTGGAAGACCGTCAGCAGTGTTTTCACGTCGAGGGGATGCAGGCCGATGGTCGGTTCGTCGAAGACGAACAGCGCGTCCTTTTGAGGGCGCCCCATCTCGCTCGCCAGCTTGAGCCGCTGGGCCTCGCCGCCGGAGAGCCCTGGGGTCGCCTCGCCCAAGGTCAGATACCCCAGGCCGAGATCGTGAAGCACCTGAAGGCGCCTGCACACCGCCGGCAGGCCCTGACAGGCGTCAAGCGCTTCGTCGACGCTCATCGCCATCAGCTGCGGCAGCGTCAATGTTTTTTTTGCTTTGTTGTGCCAATGGATGTGGTCCGCCTCCGCGCTGTAGCGCCTGCCGCCGCAGTCCGGGCAGGTGATTTCCACATCGGGTAAAAACTGTACGTCCAAACTAATCGTGCCGGTTCCCTCACAGGTTGGGCATTTGAGCGCGCCAGTATTGTAAGAAAAGGCACCAGGTTTGAAGCCGGCCGCCTTCGCCTCGTCGGTCTGGGCGAAAACCTTGCGCAGCCTGTCGTGAACGCCCGCGTACGTCGCCACCGTCGAGCGGACGTTGATGCCGATGGGCGTCGCGTCGATCAGCTTGACCTGTCCAATACCCGACGCCTCAATTCCTTTGACGTGCGCCGGAAGCGGACGGCCCTCGATTTGCGCCGTCAACCCCGGAATGAGGCTCTCCAGAATCATCGTCGTTTTGCCCGAGCCGGACACACCGGTGACCACAGAAAGCCGGCCCTTCGGAAAAGCGACATCCAACGGCTTCACCGTGTGAATCGGCCCGGTTTTCATGCGAATGGCCCCGTTGTCAAATACCGCCGATTCCGGGCAGTGCTTTCGAACCTGGACGGTTTCTCCCGAAAGGTAAGGCCCGATAATCGACGCCGAATCCTTTTCCATTTTTTCAACTGCTCCCTGGGCGATGACCTGTCCACCGTCGGCGCCGGCCTTCGGTCCCATTTCAATGAGCCAGTCCGCCTGTCTCAAAACCTGCGTGTCGTGATCCACCAACACCACCGAATTGCCGTCGTCAATCAAATCGCCCATCACCCCGGTGAGCCCTTCGATATTGGCCGGGTGCAGCCCAATCGACGGCTCGTCCAATACGTAAAGTACACCGGTCGTCCGATTGCGCACGGCCCGGGCCAACTGCATCCGCTGACGCTCGCCAGTCGACAGCGTCGACGCGGCGCGGTCCAATGTGATGTAGCCCAGCCCCAGATCCAAAAGGCGCTTCGCGGTGCCTTCAAAAGACGCACAGATGCTCGCCGCCATCGGCCGCATCTCGTCCGGCATCGTCCCCGGCACGCCTTTGACCCACCCGCAAAGGGCGGTAAGCGTCATTTGGCAGGCCTGATCCAGCGTAATCCCTCTGAGCTTCGGCGCCCGTGCCGCTTCGGAAAGCCGAGTCCCGCCGCAGTCCGGGCAGACTGCCGTCTTTAAAAATTTTTCGACCCGTTTCATGCCCTTCTCGTCCTTGACGTGGGACAGCGCGTTTTCCACAGTGTATTTAGCGTTGAAATAGGTGAAATCCATGTCGCCGGACGCGCCGCTGGTTTTGTTCTGATAGATGATGTTCTTTTTGACGGCTGGGCCGTTAAACACGATGTCCCGCTCTTTGGGCGTCAAATCCTTGAAAGGCACGTCGGTGCGCACGCCCATTTCTCTGGCGATGTCCTTCATCAAAGACCACATCAGCGTCTGCCATGGGCGCACAGCGCCCTCGTCGATGGACAGGGTTTCATCTGGCACAAGGGTCGCCTCGTCGACAGTACGCACCAGCCCCGTGCCTTCGCAGGTCGGGCAGGCGCCGCGGCTGTTAAAGGCCAGATCTTCCGCGCCTGGCCCGTAAAACTGCGCGCCGCACGTCGGACAAGTAATGGCCTTCATCGCCGCCACATTGAGCGACGGCGGCACGTAATGACCGTTGGGGCAGCGGTGGCTGCCCAATCGGGAAAACATCAGGCGCAGGCTGTTCAAAAGCTCGGTCGCTGTGCCAAAGGTGCTGCGCACCCCTGGCACCCCCGGGCGCTGCCGCAGGGCCAGCGCTGCTGGAATATAGCGGACCGCCTCCACCTCTGCCTTTTCCGCCTGGGTCATGCGCCTGCGCGTGTATGCGGAAAGCGCCTCCAAATAACGGCGGGAGCCCTCAGCGTAAAGCACGCCCAGCGCCAGAGACGACTTACCTGATCCCGAGACGCCGGCGATGCCGACCACTTGATTGAGCGGAATGTCGACATCGATGTGCTTGAGATTGTGGACGTCCGCACCCCGCACTTCGATTTTATTTGGAACTTTTTCGCGATTCTGCGCCATTGGCCTGCCTCCTTTATTCTACTTAATGTGCTTTTATTGTATCACTTTTTTTACATTTCTCGTTATCATCATTGACCAAATCGGATTGAATCCAAAGTTATTTGACAAAAATTTTTTCGTCGTCTAAAATAAAACACAAGTCATTCAAATGGCCTTCGGGCTGTTTGTTCCGGCTTTTTTATTTTGGCACTTTTTCGTGTCTTTCATTTCACAACAAATCACAACAAAATAAAAGACAGCTCAAAGCGGTTTTCTTTTTTTTAAAGAAGGCTGTTGTCTGGCGCGTTCGGCCAGTCCTACGTCTATCGATGTCGCGATCTGTCACAGGAAAGGAGTTTTTTTATGAACAATCCAAAACCCGTGAAACACGCGGCAGCCGTTCTGACGGCCATTGCCATCGGCGCTTTTCTGGCAACTTTTAACGAAACCTTTTTAAACGTCGCCTTGACGCCGATGATGCACACCTTTCACATCAATTCCGGTCAAGTTCAATGGGTCTCCACTGCCTACATGCTGGTGGCCGCGGTGACGGTGCCCATGGTCAGCTTTTTATACCGAAGTGTGCCTACCCGCCGCTTAACCACGGTGGCCTTTATCTTTCTGCTGGCAGGCTCTTTAATTGGCCGAACCCCTTTTGGACCTGCGTCCCTTTAAGGATGCGTCCTTTGTCAAGGGCATTGCCGTTGTCTTCATCGCCTTCATGTCGGTCTTCGCGATGAACATTCTGCTGCCGCTCTACATGCAGAACGCTCTCGGATTCTCAGCCCTCGATGCAGCACTGACTTTATTGCTGCCCTGCTTATCCTGCGTCGTCTTTGCCCCGCTGGCCGGCAGTCTTTACGATCGATACGGCTTTAAACATTCCCTGCCGATTTCCCTTTTGGTGATGGCCGCTTTTCTGCTCCTCATGTCGACAGTGACCGGCACCCACACCGCAGGTGTGCAGATTGCCCTCATTTACCTGCCGATTCTCGCCGGCTGCAACTTCAGTATCGGCCCAACTCAAAGCTATGTGTTGGACAACTTGTCTGAAGACCTGCACCCCCACGGCGTCACGATCTGCTACACCGCGATCCAAACGGCTGGATGCTTTGGTTCATCCCTTTACGTCGGCATCCTCAGCGCCGTCGAACAGGGGCGGCTCGCCGCCGGTTTTAAGAGCGCACTGGCTGTCACTGGCGGCTTCCATGTCAGCTGCGCCACTGCCGCGGCTGTCGCGCTCATCGGATTCGTCGTCGCATTGTCATTAACCTGGCATCCCTTTGCCGCCGCTCCGAAACAAAGCAGCGAACAGTTGTCATAGTCCATCATTAAAAAGGTCATCTTGTGATGAGATGGCCTTTTTGCTTGCGGTACGATTGTGATGCGATGCGCCGCCTGCAAATCGCCATGTTTTCTTAAGAAGAAATGCGCTAAAATAGAAGCAAATTGTTTATCTGTTGATTATTAATAGAAAAAGGAGAATGCTATGCCTTGTACTACGCTTTTAGTCGGTAAACGTGCGTCCTACGACGGTTCAACGATGATCGCCCGAAATGACGATTCGGGCGCCGGCCACTACACGCCGAAAAAATTTGCCGTCGTCACGCCTGACGCACAGCCGCGTCACTACCGTTCGGTCTTAAGCCACGTCGAAATTGATCTGCCGGACAACCCGATGCGCTACACCTGCGTGCCCAACGCGCTGGCGGGCGAAGGCATCTGGGCCGCGGCCGGCGTCAACGCTGCCAACGTCGCGATGACCGCGACCGAAACCATCACCTCCAACGAACGGGTGCTCGGCGCAGA
>DGWE01000099.1 GCA_002396065.1 Eubacteriaceae bacterium UBA4266 | reverse complement strand
TTTTGACGCCGCAGCCGCTTGAAATGGGCCAGCTCCTTTTCGTGCGCTTCGAGAAAGGCTCTTTCGTCCTGCGCCTCCAGCGCGTCTCGGACCGCTTCGTCCTCTTCTGGCACCACGATGAGCTGTTCGGCCATCAGCCGCTGACGCTGACGTCCCTTTAACGCAAAATAGCCGATGGTGCAGAAAATGAGGGCGCCGATAAAATTGACGAAAAGATCGCCCATCGTATCGATCAGCCCGATATCGAGGTACCCGTGAATCGGCAGCACCTTGCCGTTGACGATCGTCTGAGTGATGTGGCTGATGGTCTTGACGTGCTGGCCCTTCGACGGGTCGAGAGCGACCGAGTGAATCGCGTGCACCACGGTGTCCTTCTGCATATCCGTCATGAACAGCTGGTCCATTGTAAATTCGAAAAATTCCCAGATGACGCCGATCGTCATCGAAAAGCAGAAGGCGACAATGGACACGAAAACCGGCGAAAGCCTGAAAATCGCCCGCTTGTCCGCGTTGAGCAGAAGCACCAGTGAAAAGCCGATGGCAGCGCAGACAAAGCCGTTGAGGGTGTGCAGAATCGTGTCCCAAAAGGGAATGCGGGTGTAATATTTGTTGACCTCACCGAGGATTTCAGCTGCGTAAATGAAGACGTACATGACGATCTCCATCGTCTGCGGAATCACGACCCTGAGCGACGCCTGAACCAGCCCGGGCAGGATCATCAAAAGCAGGGTCAGCACGCATAGGGCCGCCCCTTCGTAATCGTGCATCGCGACCTGCCGGACCATGGCGACGATCACAAGAATCCGCAAAATCCAGAGCACCTTCCTGCTGCGGGTGTCGCGCAGACTCTGGTCGCGCATGGCCTGATTGATCTCTTTCAGCCGGGATTCGCCGTTTTCGGATGTCTCGGGATAGGGATGGCGGGTCCGCACATCCCGTTCGCGTTTCTTTTTCACAAAAACCTTCCCCTATTGTCATTGATTTCATGGAATAATTTTATTATAGCACATTCGCGGAAAACCCACCCAAAATAAAAAACCGCCTTTCGGCGGCTCATAAGGAAAAGAAATGAAAAAGACATGTTAGCAGAAATCGACTTAACAGCCGATACAACGCCTTTTTCTTGGCAATTTCATTATAGCATAATCGGGAAAATTTTCAAATTTTTTAAACACTTTTAATAAAAATGACGGGTTTTTGCCAGATTTTCTGTTTTCACTTAATTTCTGATAAATTTCATCACTGGGCTGTGCCCGCCGCGCCGTTAAGCCATCCATCCCCGTTCGCGGAAAAGCGCCGCCGCCTTTTCGTAGGCCGGCACCGGCACGCCGTACCGCTTCGCCATGCGCAGCACCTCGGCCACAAGGCCGTCCATCTCGGATACGTGCCCGGCCATCACGTCCCGCTGCATCGACGTACCGTTATCCGGATCGAGGGACGCGACGATCCCGAGGTTGCGCTCGACGATGTCGTCGGGCAGCGGCGTCCCCATCGCCTCGCCGATGGCGCAGATTTCCCGCATCAGCTCGACGAGCATGTCCCGCGGCTTTCCTGGCGTGCGGAAGCCGCCGGAGGTCACGTCGTAATAAAGGCTGGCCGTCCCAACCGGCGAAATGTAGCAGAATTTTTCGAGGGCTTCCTCCTCGATGTGGTCGCTGAGCTTCCCTTCAATCCCGCAGGCGTCGAGCTCCGCCACAATGGCTTCCAGCACCGGCCGCTTTTCCTGATCCTGCCGTGGACCGAACACGATGCGCATGATTTTGCCGAACTGGAAAATCTGCCCCGGCTTTTCCTTCGAGGCCGCCACGTAAATGCAGCCGTCCAAAATATATTTGTCCGGCAGCTTCTGCTGGAGCATCCGCCCGGTGCCGTAGATGTTGAGAATCGGAATGACGACGGTGTGGGCGTCGGCCGCCCGTTCAATAATCGGCAGCGCACTTTCGATCGAATACCATTTGAAACAGATGAAGATCACGTCGTAGGGCCCGCCGCAGTTTTCCGCCGTAACCGCCTTCACCGGCACCGCGTCGACCGCGTCGTCCCACTGTGTGTGCACCTTCAGGCCTTCGTTTAGAATTTTTTCAAGGTGTGCCCCTCTGGCGATCAACGTGACGTCCTGTCCACCTTTCGCCAGCTTGTAGGCAATCATGCCGCCCGTTCCGCCGGCGCCGACGACTAAATACTGCATTGTGACCCCTCCTATCGCATTTCTATGTTTTTCTTTAATTTTATCACAGCCCGGTGCACAATGCCTCGGTTCTGTGTTAAAATTGTTCTAAATAATAAACAATGGAGTGCGCAATATGAAAGACCCAGCTGATTCCAACTTAGACCAACACCAGCCGATTTTATCCTTTCTCGAATTCGACGAAAACACCCCGGACGCCAAGGCCGCTGACGATCCTGAAGCGGGCAAGGCAGCGGCTAAGGCCGCCGCGCGGGAAAAGAAGTGTCAAATCCTGACCGACGCCTACCTGACCAGCCGCGGTCTGGACGATATGCAGGCGTACGCCGAACAGACCCGCGCCATCGCGCGGGAGCTCGTCGGCGCCACACAGATGAAACCGGCAAAAAAGAGCGACAAAAAACAGGCCCAGAAGGCCGCAGAACGCGCCAATCTCAAGGCTGTCGTCGAACAAAACTGGCTCTTGATTCAACAAAACGACACGCTGATCGCCACCCTGCACCAGCTCGATCAGGACTTGCGCACAGCGACCCGTTACATTGCCGGAAAAATGGATTCACCGGACAAATAATTCTTTAAGAAAGCACAACACGATGAAAATTAAAAACGCAGAAATGGAAGACGATATTAACCGCGTCACCAACATGCTGATGCTGGATTACAGCGAAAACAAAAAAATCGATCAGCTGATGCCCTACACCCACCCAGACAAGGAAACCGTCATCTCGCTGATCCGTCACCTGATGATCCTGGTTTACCCGGGCTACTACCGCAACAAGGTGTACCACGGCTACACCCGCCGCACCAACGTGCAGATGATCCTCGAGGATGTCGTCTACAACCTGATTCAGCAGATCAAAATGACCCTGCCCTACCTTGAAGACAACAAAGACCTCGACGACGAGGCGCTGACTAAGAAGGCCAAAAAGCTGACCTTCGCCTACCTCGAAAAGCTGCCCGCCATCCGCGCTTACACCGAAACCGACGTTCAGGCGGCCTACGACGGCGATCCGGCGGCTTTCAACAAGGATGAAATCATCTTCTCCTACCCCGGCCTCTACGCGACCCTCGTCAATCGGCTGGCCCACGGCCTCTACGAGCTCGGCGTGCCGATTCTGCCCCGGATGATGACGGAAATCGCCCACAACATGACGGGCATCGACATCCATCCCGGCGCCACCATCGGTAAATATTTCTTTATCGACCACGGTACCGGCATCGTCATCGGCGAAACCACCGTCATCGGCGATTACGTCAAAATTTACCAGGGCGTGACCCTCGGCGCGCTCTCGACTAAAGGCGGGCAGAGCCTTAAAAACGTGAAGCGCCACCCAACCATCGGTGACAACGTCACGATTTACGCCGGCGCGTCCATTCTCGGCGGCGAAACCGTCATCGGTGAAGGCTCGGTCATCGGCGGCAGCTGCTTCATTACGACCTCGATCCCGCCCCACGCTCGGGTCTCGATCAAAAATCAGGAGCTGTCCATCAACTATCCAAAATCCGACGCGGATGATGCCGCTGAACCCAAGGACGTTCCGCTGGACAACCGTTGGTTTTACATGATTTAAACGTTAAAACAGCCGATGCGAATCTGATAACAGTGATTCGCATCGGCTGTCTGTTTTTTATTTGATTTGAAAGGATAAGCCATGCACGAAATGAGCACCGTCGTGCGCTTCGTCTCCGCCGCCCTCGAGGAGGCGGAACGCCGCGGCATCGCCGATATTGAAAGCATCACCGTCGACGTCGGTGAGATGACCGACATCGTCCCCGACTACCTCCTCCGCTACTACCCCGCCGCTGTGAAGGGCACACTGCTGGAGGGGTCGCGTCTCGTCGTTCACGTCGTCCCGGTCGAGGCCCAATGCGCCGCCTGCGGCACCCGCTTCCACCCGGACAGGACCAACGATTACCGCTGCCCGGCCTGCGGCAGCGCCAAGGCGAAGCTGATCCAAGGCAAATCCACGGTGCTGCGGTCAATCGCGGTGAAAACCCCTTAAATCTTCTTTTTCGCTTGCGCCGTCAGCCAGTCGGCCCATTCCTGGACGCCTTCTCCAGTTTTAGCCGACATGAAAAAGATTTTCGCGTCGGGCCGAAGGGCGAGGATGCGCGCGCGCACAGCCTCCCGGTCAAAGTCGAAGGCCGGCTCGGTGTCGATCTTGTTGATCAGCACCACCGGGCAGACCCGAAACATCAGCGGGTATTTCAGCGGCTTGTCGTCCCCCTCGGGCACCGAAAGAATTTCGACGTTGAGGTCCGCGCCGACGTCGTTTTCCGCCGGGCAGACCAAATTGCCCACATTTTCTAAAAAGACGAGATCGACAGGCATCTCGCCGAAAGCGGCCAGTCCCTGTTCCGTCATCGCCGCGTCCATCGCGCACTCGCCGCCGGTGTGCACCTGCACCGCGTGAAGCCCAGCCGCCTGCATGCGTTCTGCGTCGACCTGCGCCGCAATATCCGCCTTCATCACACCGAGCCGAAACCGGCTGCAGAGGGCCTCCGCCGTTTTCAGCAGCACGCTGGTCTTGCCAGCGCCGGGCGAGGCCATCACGTTGACGAGGTAGCGGTGCCGCTTTGCGTTGTCTTCCCGGATGCGCTGCGCGGCTGCGTCATTTTCCTGACTGAGATCCCGGCCGATCTCGATCACCTCAATTTTTCTGCTCATCTGCTTTTCCTTTCCACCCTTCGATTTGTTCGGCGAGCCACGTCACCCATTCCGCGACGCCTTCGCCGGTTTTCGCCGACAGGAAGAAAATCGGCACCCCCGGATGGATGCGGTGCACGTAATCGGCAAAACGCTTTCGATCAAAATCGA
This sequence comes from Eubacteriaceae bacterium UBA4266, assembly GCA_002396065.1. Classification (GTDB taxonomy): domain Bacteria; phylum Bacillota; class Clostridia; order Eubacteriales; family Eubacteriaceae; genus Pseudoramibacter; species Pseudoramibacter fermentans. Next base: position 3,022 of record DGWE01000099.1, on the reverse strand, counting down.
AATAGGCCGCCGTATCCACCTTGCTGACACAGACCGCGTCGACCTGCTCGAACATCAGCGGATACTTCAAGGGCTTGTCGTCCCCTTCGGGCACCGATAAAATAGCGGCGCAGGCCGAGGCGCCGGTGTCAAATTCCGCCGGACACACCAAATTGCCGACGTTCTCGAGGATCACGACGTCGAAAGCGTCTCCCAGCGCCGAAAGCCCCTGTCTGGACATCGCCGCGTCCAAATGGCACATGCCGCCGGTGTGGAGCTGAACGCTCTCGATGCCGCTGGCTAAGAGCGCCGCCGCGTCCACGTCGGAATCGATGTCGGCCTCCATCACACCGACGCGGTAACGCGGTTGGAGCCGCTTCGCCGTTTCGCGAATCAGCGTCGTCTTGCCCGATCCCGGCGACGACATCAGATTGAGATAAAACACGCCCTTTGATTTGAGCGCCGCTCTCAGCGCGTCTGCCTCACGGCCGTTGTCGTCGAGGATCTGCTTTTTGAGCGCAATTGTTTTGACCTTCTGCACCTTCCGCTCCTTTGCTAACAAATTCTCGGCAGGCCTTCGCCCCGCAGGACGTCGATATTCCGCCGGCCGCCGACGGCGGTCTCGACGACGACCTGTCCCGGCTCACCGGCGGACACCCTGCCGACGACCGCCGCGTGGGCGCCGTAGGCGCTGGCCCGAATCAGTCTGATGGCCTCGTCCGCGTCAGATTCCGGCACCATCACAGCCATCTTGCCTTCATTGCCCATGTAAAGCGGGTCCAGCCCGAGCAGGCCGCAGAAATCCCGCACCTTCGGCGTGACCGGCAGGCAGCTTTCTTTAAGCTCAAAGGTCAGCCCCGACGTTTCGGCCATTTCTTTCAGAATCGTAGCAAGGCCGCCCCGAGTGATGTCCCGCATCGCGTGAACCGTTACGTCAGATGTCATCAGCGCCCGCACCATCTCCACCAGCGGCGCGCAGTCGCTGGCGATGTCCGTGTCGATTGACAGGCGCTCGCTCAGAATGGCCGCGTGATGCTCGCCGAGGTTGCCCGACAGAATGATCACGTCCCCCGGCTGAATCTGTCTCGCGCCGATTTCGCGGCCCTGCGCAAAACCGATGCCGGCCGTGTTGATGTAGAGCCCGCCGCCGCCTTCCACGACCTTCGTATCTCCCGCGACAATGGTGACGCCGGCTTCCTTCGCCGTCGCGGCCATCGACGCCGCGATGCGTTTTAGTTCTTCGACCAAAAGGCCGGTCTCGAGAATAAAGCCGCAGGTCAAATATTTCGGCTCCGCGCCCCGCATCAGCAGGTCGTTGACGGTCCCGCAGACCGATAAGCGGCCGATATCGCCGCCGTTAAAAAAAAGCGGATCGACGACAAAGCTGTCCGTCGTCACCGCAATCTCACCGGCCCCTGGCACCACGGCGCTGTCTTCCATCTGCGCCAGCACCGGATTGTCGAAGGCCTTGGCAAATATCCCGTCGATAAGCGCAGCGGTCGCGGCGCCGCCGCTGCCGTGCTCTGTCGTAATCACTGTCTGTTCCATTGATCTCCTGTCCTTTTAATTCTGATTGTAAACCGAAAGGCAATTGCCCTCCGCCGATACCATGCAGGCGCCTTGCGGATGCAGCGGCGTGCAGGCCGTCTTAAACAACGGGCAGTCCTGAGGCGCAATCGCCCCTCTAAGCACCTCGCCGCACCGGCAGGCCGCATTCATCGGGTGGTCGTGCTGAAGGGCCTGGCTGCCCATGTCAAAGCACTGAACTGCCGGTTTTAAAAACAAGCCGGAACCGGGAATCACACCGATGCCCCGCCAGAGGGCATCCCCCGGCTCGAAGTATTTCGCGACAAGGTCCTGGGCCTTCACATTGCCCGTCGGCGTCACGGCTTCGGGGTAGAAATTCATCACGGTGCCTCTGCCGCGGGCGCGGACGATGCCGTCGATCGCGTAGAGCAGATGCATGCCGGAAAAGCCGGCGACCCCAAAGGGCAGCTGGTAGGCTTCAGCCAGCGGTTTGAAGGCGTCCGACCCGATCACCACCGCGACGTGGCCCGGCGCGATCAGCCCCTGCACGTCCGCGCCGCCCGCGCACAGCGCGTCGATGACCGGCGGCATGGTTTTGAGCGCCGTCAAAAACCGGATGTTCTCAATATGGGCCTCGACGATTTGGTCGAGAAGCAGCGCGTAAACTGGCGCCGTCGTCTCGAAGCCCACCGCCGCAAAGATGAAGGTCGTCGCAGGTTCCGCCTGCGCCATCGCGAGGATATCGAAGGGCGAGTAGACCATCTCGGCGCGGCCGCCCGCGTTTTTCGCCTGCATCAGCGTGCCTGCGCTGCCGGGCACCCGCAGCAGATCCCCAAAGGTCACGACGCAGGTGTTCTCTTCCTGTGAGAGCGCGATCAGCCGATCGATGTAATCCGTCGGCGTCACGCAGACCGGACAGCCCGGCCCGGCGACGAGCTCGATCTGCTTTGAAAGCAGCCCGGGAATGCCGTTCTTGACGATCGCCGCCGTGTGGCTGCCGCACACCTCCATGATCCGCATCCTCGGCCCGTCGTAGGCCTTCAGCCGCGCCTTAACCGCCGCGAGCGCCTCATCCGACATCGCCGAGCTCCTTAAATAAGCGTTCCAATTCCACGGCCTCTTCCTCGCGCATTTTCTGCAGCACGCAGCCGGCGTGCACCAGTACCTTGTCACCCGGTGCCACGTCGACCAGCCCCGTTTTCGCCCGTACGCGGTTGCCGCTGAAATCCACGACGGCCGAATCGCCGTCACACGAGATCACCGTACCTGGCAATGCCACGCACATTTAATCGCCCTCCTTTTTCGCTTCAGCCGCCTGAGCCGCTTTCGCAGCCTTGGCCGCCTGGGCCTTTTTCAGCGCTTCCGCTTTTTTCTTCGCCAAGGCTTCCTTCTTCGCTTTTTCCGCGGCCATGACTTCCGGCGATTTTTGATAGGTCGCCGCCTGCTTTTCAGTGCCGGGCTTCTGGTAGCCGTTGACGACCTTCAGGCAGTGCTTCGGGCAGTTGACCGTACAATA
>DGWE01000057.1 GCA_002396065.1 Eubacteriaceae bacterium UBA4266 | reverse complement strand
TGACTTTTACTTAGCAGGCTGTTTTATTCTATTATTATCTTATTCTGAGAGGCCCGTAGCGGCGAGCTGAGGGGCCTTGAAAAACTGATTGTACAGCCACATGAACCGGCCGACGCCGATCATCGCGGCGACGGTGCCGACGCCGATGCCGACGATGCCGCCGGTCATCAGGTAGGACATGAGGCAGGTCAGGGCGACGCAGACGAGATCAAACACGTTTTTGACGTTGCCGAGGCGCTGGTGCAGCCGGTCGGCAAAGGCCTGGACGATGCCGTCTCCGGGGTTGGGGACCAGCCGGGTGTTGACGTTCATTGCCGCGCCGACGCCGGTCAGGGCGATGCCGAGAATCAAGCAGACGATCCGCGCCGGAATCGAGGTCACATCCGGCAGCACCGCGCCGAACAGGTTGAAGAACCGGGTCAGGATGATCGACAGTGGAATCTGCAGCAGGTCGTAAAGCTTGAAATTTCGGCCCTTGACGACGTATTCGATTACGGCGAGGATGCAGTAGAGCACAAAGGACGTATTGCCGAAATTCAGGTGTTTAATCGTCGAATAGCAATAGGCTAGGGATATGATCGGCGTCACACCAAACTGAGACTTGGTGTTGAGCACGATGCCGAGAGATAAGATTAAAAGCCCGAGGAAATAGAAGAACCACCGGGCGATTTTATGGTTCATGGTGTCATCTCTTTCTGTTTAAACTTGCCTTTATAGTATAACAGAAAAATCCTCATTTGTTAGGCTTTTGTTGATGGCGCACGATGAGCCTTTTGGCGCGGCCGTGAAAGAGCAGGTAGGCGAGGAGCACGATGGCGAGGTAGGCTGCGAGGATGACGAGGGTCAAGAGGTGATTGTCCAGCATGATGCCGGCGCCGATCAGCGAATTGAGCAGGAAGCCGGGCAGCCGCCCGAGCAGGCAGAGCTTCAAAAACTTCGGGAAAGGCATCGGTGTCAGTCCCACCGCGAGGCAGGCGATATCGTCGGGAAAGCCGGGCAGGATGAAGACGATGAAAAGAATCGTGCCTAGCTTGTCTTCGTTGAGATTTAAAAGCTTTTTCGACCAGTCCTTTTTGTCGAACCGCTTGACGAAGGCCTCGCCGACCCTTCGGGTAATCAAAAAGCCCATACACGAGCCGAAAATTTCTCCGAAGGCGCTTAAAAGAAAGCCCTGCCACCAGCCGAAAAGCATGCCGCCGAGCATGGTCAGCGGGCCGCCAGGGATGGGCGCGACCACGACTTGAACGATCTGCAGGATCAGGAAAGCCAAAGGCGTCCAGACACCAAATCCGCACAGAAAGGTCTTAAGACTCGACAGGGTGTTAAAAACAGACCACATCTTTGACGCTCCTTTCCTTGAAATTTGTACAAGCATAACACAAAGAGATTGATTTTATGTTAAATTTTGCTTGACAAAATAAAATTCTTTAGATATAATATCATTCGTCTCAAAAATGAATAACAAATCGCTCGTAGAGCAGTACAGATGGAGAGGTGTCTGAGCTGGTTGAAGGAGCACGCCTGGAAAGCGTGTATACGTATATAAACGTATCGAGGGTTCGAATCCCTCCCTCTCCGCCATTTGCAATTCAAATGAGATGAACGCGATCGGATAGGCCGATCGCTTTTTTATTGTCGGCAATTGCTTTTTGCAAAAATAAAAAAGGATCAGCTCTCAGCTCTAGGCTGAGATCCTGATCCTTTTTTGTTGTTGGGAATTACGCTTCGTCGCCTTTGTGCATTTCCCGAGCCTTTTTTGAGACGTCGATGATTTCGTCGACATCGTCAGTCACTGAAGCCTGAACCACACCGGTGAAGGCACCTTCTACGAGAGGACAGTCCACCAGGTGAATTTTTTCCGTCAAGGCGTCGTCGTCGATCATATCGATCGCCATTTCGGAGCTGATGATCGAGCTGCCGAGATCGCAGTAAATCAAAATCGATTTACAGTTTTCAAAATCACTGCTTTCGAGGGCTTCTTGAATGCGAACCGCGTCGGTGCCGAGACGTCCGTCCGATGTACCGCCGGCTTGACGGATGATGACATTTTCATTTCCCATTTCGCTGACCAAATCGACAAGGCCCTGTGCGAGCTTTTCGCTGTGCGAAACAATAAGTATACCTGTAGACATCATATTCCTCCAATTCATTCCATTCTGTATTTAAATCTTATCGTCATTAATTATAGCGCAAGGCCCGCAGATTTCAAGGGAGTGAAACGCGTTTCAACGATGCTGTCGGCGTTTTCGAAGGATTTTTTCTCCTTTCTTTTTTCTGAGCACGCTGATGTAGAGGAAATAAACCTCGACGAGAAAATTGAACCACATCACAAGGCCGCAGCCGACGCGGACGGACAGGACGTCGCTGCGTGAGCAGGCGACAGCGCTTAGAAAAACCAGAACGGCGGCGAGAATATTGCCGATCCACAGCCCTGTCGACGGCGGGGAGAGGGTCAGGCGGCGCCGGTGCCGTTTCAAGAAAGGCCGCCTGGCCATCTGGACTGTCATGGCGATGGCGATCACCCAAAAGACGACGTAAATCCATTCGCCGACAGTGGTGGACGGCAGATTGGTGACCATGGTTCCCCAGAGGGCGCGGTACGAAATGGCGTGGCCCAGAAAGAGAAAATGGCGGATCAAGTTGATCAGCATCAGCAGCACGCTGATCAGCCCGGCCAGTTTTTGTCGCTTTTCAATTTTCATAACGGCCTCCAGAAAGATGAATCGGTTAAAAGTTTAAATAGCGCAGTCAGCGCAGGTCGATTTTGCGGCTTGTATCCGGTTGGGTATTGGAGCGGGCGAAAAGGCGGCAGATAATCGCCGCGATCACGATGCCGATGCCTGCGCCGGCGAGCACGTCGGTCGGGTAGTGGACGAATAAATAGAGCCGGGAGAAGCCGACCAGCCCCGCGAGGACCAGCACCCACGTGCACCATCCGGGGTGATCCTTCCTAAAACAGAGGAAGAACGCCCACGCGGTCGCAAACGCCGCCGCGGTGTGCCCCGAGGGGAAAGAGGTTCCGCTGGGGTGGGGGACGATCGTCGTAAAATGGGCCGCGGTGTAAGGCCGGGTCCGGCCGACCACGGGTTTGATGCCGAGGTTGACAACCAGAGACGTGAGCGCCAGCGCCAATGCGATTTGGACGCCGGCTCTTCGCGTTTTCGGGTAGAAGATCAGCACCACACAGAGGGCGATCCAGATGCGCCCGCCGTTGGCGAGCAGGGTGAGTCCCTTAAAAAAGGTATCGAGAGCGGGGCAGGACAGCGCGTGGTGGATGGCCCAGAGGATGTTGAGTTCGACCGCGGTCATGACGACTGTGCCTCCGCTTTTTTCCCGAAAAGGCCGGGGTGGTGGGCGCGCAGATATGCCGCGGCGGCCTTGGTATCCTCAATTGGCGGAATTTCCCAATTGACCGGCTCGAGCCCTACCTGAGTTAGAAAGGCGTTGGTCCTGGAGAAAGGGCGGCTGCCGAAAAAGCCGCGGTTTGCAGAGAGCGGGCTCGGGTGGGACGATTTGATAATCATGTGCTGGGGGTTGGTGATCATCGGGATTTTCGACTGAGCGAAGGCGCCCCAAAGGATGAAGACCACCGGTTTTTCCCGGGCGTTGAGCATCTCGATGACGTGGTCGGTGAAAATTTCCCAGCCCTTGCCGCGGTGGGAAGCCGGCTGACCGGCCCGAACCGTCAGTACCGAGTTGAGCAGCAGCACGCCTTCCTTCGTCCAGTTCACGAGACAGCCGTGGTTGGGAATCGGGCAGCCCAAATCGTCGTGAAGCTCCTTGTAGATGTTTCTCAGCGACGGCGGAATGGCTACGTCGGGCTGAACGGAAAAACAGAGCCCGTGGGCCTGGTGCGGCCCGTGGTACGGGTCCTGCCCGATGATGCACACCTTGGTGTCCGCAAACGCCGTGTAGTGGAAGGCGTTAAAAATGTCGTAGGGGTTGGGATAAATTCGCCGAGTTTTGTATTCGTGAATCAGAAACTGGCGCAGATTTTGGTAATAATCCTGCGCAAATTCGTGCTTCAGCGGTTTTTCCCAATCGTTTTGGAAGAAAATACTCACGATAATCTCCTTAGGTTAATAAATGATATAACTTAATCTTATTATAAAGGATACGGGGCTGAAAAGAAAGTGTAAAGGGTGTGTGAACGGCCTCAAAAGAATTCTTGTAATCTTTTTTTAAAATGCTATAATTGTATACAGTATTATTCAGAAAAGGTTGAAAAGCGTATGATTCGAGAACAAGCGCCAGCAAAAATCAATATGTCTCTGCACATCACAGGCCGCCGAGAGGACGGCTACCATTTGATGCACATGGTCAACGTCTCAGCGAAGACGCTGGCCGACACATTGACCTTTGAGGATGCGCCGGCGCTGACCCTTGCCTGCGCCGATCCGAACGTGCCCACAGGGCCTGACAATTTGATCGTCAAGACCGCCAGACTGATGCAGCGCACCTGCGGCGTGGGCGCTGGCGCGGCGATTCAGCTGTCTAAACATATTCCGATGCAGGCGGGGCTGGCCGGCGGCTCGGCCGACGCCGCGGCGGTCATCCGCGGGCTCAACCAATTGTGGCATTTGTCCTTGAGTCTGGACGAGATGATCCAGATCGCCGTCAAAATCGGCGCGGACGTGCCCTATTGTCTGGTCAACACACCGGCTGTGGTCACGGGCATCGGCGAACAGATCGCGCCGATCGCTTCGTTTCCGTCCTTTGGCGTCCTCGGCGTCAAGCCGCCGATTCCCGTGGCGACGCCCGCGGCCTTCGCGGCGATGGACCGCGCCCAGCAGCACGTGCCCTTTGACGACCACGCACTGCTCGCGGCGATCGCGTCCGGTGATTTTGGGGCTATGGCGGATGAGTGCGCCAACGATTTCGAAAAGGTCGTTTTCAAAAAATACCCAGAGGTGGCGGCCATCGGTGAAAAGATGCGGAGCGCCGGCGCCTGGATGGCCAGAATGAGCGGCAGTGGATCGACGATGATCGGCTACTTTAAAACTGCTGAGGCTGCCCGTCAGGCCGCACCCGTCTTTGAAACCGGTCAGAATATTGTATTTACCGCTGGAATTTGAATGTTAAAGAGAAGAAAATAAGGCAGATATGGAAGCAACATCAAAAAAACATACGACACTTAAAATGGATACAAATTCCTGCAAACCGCTGCGGGAAGTGGTCTTCGAAACGATCCGCAGCGCGATCGTTCACGGTGATTTAAAACCCGGGGAACGGCTGATGGAAGTCAAGCTCGCCAATGAGCTCGGCGTCTCCCGGACGCCGGTGCGGGAATCGATTCGGAAGCTGGAGCTCGAAGGACTGGTCAAGATGGTCCCGCGCAAGGGCGCCTACGTCACGCCGATGTCGATTACGGACCTGCGGGAGATGATGGAAATCCGCGGCGCCCTCGAAGCGCTCGTGGCGGAGCTCGCCGCGCAGCGGGCTACCGAAGCGGATCTCGACAAGATGAAGCGCAGCAACCAGAAATTCGAGGACTGCGTCGAAAAAAATGACGGTCCTGGCATCATCGACAACGATATTTTGTTCCACGAGGCCTTTTATCAGTCCTCAGGCAACACGCGCCTTCAAAATATGATTCACACCCTTCGCGAGCAGATGCTCCGTTTCCGCGTCGAATACGTCAGACGGATCGCGATGAAAAAGCCGCTGCCGGGTCAGCACAACGAGATCATCGCGGGCATCGAAAATCACGACTCCGAACGGGCGGGCCGCGCGGCACTGCGGCACATCAAGCTGACAGAAGACGATATGCTCGTGCTCCTGGCCGACGATGAAGCCTTTGAAAATGATCAATAAAAAAACGTCCCATTTGGTTTTGTTAAAATTGATATGTACCCTCTTTACTGGACAAACCAGTAAGGAGGGTATTTTTAATGCGATACAGTTATGAGTACAAAAGAAAGGCCGTAGAATTATATCGACAAGGACTTTGGCCTGAGACACCAGATCATGTTAGTACTGAAAACTTCCATAAGACAATTCGTGGCTGGGTGCGTATCGAAGATGCTTGTGGTCCTGATGCATTACAACACAAAAATCATAATAAAACTTGGACGCCAGAAGAGCGCTATGCCTTAGTGGCTCGTGTTTTGGCCGGAGAATCAAATAAATCTGTTGCCGTTTCAGCTGGTATTAATGATGGTCAACTTTATCAATGGGTTCGCAACTATAAGATTTATGGATATAATGGTCTTATACCAAAAAAGAAAGGTCGCAAACCGAGGAACCCAAATATGAAGAAAAAAGTAGGAACAAGAAAACCACCAAAACTGAATGAATCCGAACGTGAAGAATTAATCAGGTTAAGAGCTGAAAATCAATATATGAAGGCAGAAAT
>DGWE01000092.1:9333-36880 GCA_002396065.1 Eubacteriaceae bacterium UBA4266 | reverse complement strand
GTTATTACGGCAGGCGCTTTTTGGATAGAACTTCTCTTGTAAAAATGATTGAAGACTATATCTCGTATTACAATAACAGGCGCTTACAGCGTAATCTAGGTGTGTTGACACCTATGGAAAAACATAATCAATATAAAATAGCGGCATGAAAAATGCCATCAGACGTGAGCCTGATGGCAAAGAAATTTTATTTTTTTGATTGTCTACTTGACGGGGTGCGGTTCAGTTTTGGGTCATCATTGTGATCATTTTAATTGGGATCATCGGTTCAGCCGGGGGAAATGACGATTCGTCGTCCAGCTCAAGCAGCAAGTCGGCGAAAAAAGTTGCCATGGCCGATTTCAGTTCGATGAGTGAAGCCGATCGGGATCAATGGGGGAAGGACAATCAAATCACGATCAACGTGAAGAAGCAATACTCAAGCGACGTCCAGAACGGCGCCTTTATCAGTCAGAGTGTTAAAGCCGGCACGAAGGTGGCGCAGGGTTCTTCTGTAACGGTGGTTTACTCCAAGGGCGCTAAGCCGACAGCGGAACAGCGCAACGCTTTGATCAAGGCGAAAGAATATTCAGATACAATGTACATGTCGAAGCAGGGGATTTACGACCAGTTGACGTCAGATTACGGCGAACAATTCCCGGCAGACGCCGCGCAGTATGCCGTCGATCACCTCGACGCGGATTACAATAAAAACGCCCTTGAAAAGGCAAAAAGCTATCAGAAAGAAATGAACATGTCAAAATCGGCGATTTACGATCAACTGACGTCGTCCTACGGAGAAAAATTTACCCAGTCTGAAGCGCAGTACGCCGTGGATCATTTAAGCAACTAGGATAGAGAGAACATTGATGAAAAATTGGAAATTAATTTCGGGGATCTTATCGATTGTGCTGTGCGTCTTTGTGCTGTTTCAGTCCTGCGCGGCCGGCACTTACAACGCACTGGAATCCAACGGTGAGGTGAGTGGAAGCGCAGGTGCGATGGTTGCGATTTTTATGCTGGCTGGTGGCATCGTTTCTATCGCGACAAGAAAGGGCGTTGGTAAGGGCGGCAACATTGCATTGATTGTACTGTTTGGTTTGGCCGCACTGCTCGGTTTTACCAATGCGGGCAGCTATTCCGACCTTTACATCTGGTCGGGGTGGTGCTTGATCTGCGCGGTGCTCGCGGTTGTCAGCGTCATACTCAACAAAAAACAGGCAAGCTGACCGCTTGATGCGAAAGGGAGTCAATGCGATGTTATCGCTGATTATTTTGGGAATCGTGTTACTGCCTGTCATGATTTTAGCGGACTTGCTTAAAATGAATAAATAAGAAAAAGTAAGGAAAAGAATATCCATCTCAAAAGGGACTGTCAAAGGGCAGTCCCTTGTTTATTGCAAAAATTAACGGTTGAAAAACGCGGTGCGGATTCCTTTAACATTGAACTTGACAAAATGATAATTTATATGTTAATGTATGTATGGAATTAATTGTCATTTTAAGGAGGATTTGTCGTGATTACTCTAGGAGAAAGGATTAAAGAAATATTGAAAATAAAAGGCATAACACAACGTCAATTAGCCGAGACAGTAGGATGTACAGAAGCTGCAATTTCACATTATATAAAAGGAGACCGTGTGCCACGTGCAAGTGTAATGAGTAAACTTGCCGTCGCCCTTGATACGACATCGGAATATTTATTGGAAGGTATTCCTGAAGATACGAAATCAGAACTTAGCTATGCAAAAAAATTGATTGCAAGAAATGCAGAGCACATGACTACGGAACAAAAAATGGAAATTGTTCAAATTCTTATGGGAGATGACGATGAGTAGATGCTGCTGGAAGTTGACAGATGAAGATTATGAATTTATTAAAGGCGAAGTAACTAATATTTTTGTACGTTACAAGATAAAATGTATTCCTATTTCGGGATTTGAGATTGCTTCGAAAATTGGGATAACGATGATTCCATATTCGTCCTTATCTGAAAGAAGATTAGAATGTGCGATGAAAACCAGCGAAGATGGTTTTTTTCTAGAAAATAATGGACAGGAATATATTTACTACAACGATATTCGAAAATATGCACGTCTGAACTGGACAATTTTACATGAAATTGGTCATATTGTTTTAGACCATACGGGACACGGTGAGCGTGAGGAAGCTGAAGCGGATTTCTTTGCTAAATACGCAATTGCCCCGCCAATATTTATTTATAAGATAAAAGCCAAATCTGTAAAGGATATTTATGATGCATTTGATATTAGTCTTGAAGCAGCTTTTTATGCATTCGAATATTATCAAAAATGGTTACATAGGCATATGGCTGGTAATCAGTTCACACGGTATGAAAAAGATTTAATGTTGTTGTACGAAGAAAATAGTCAGATCCAAGCAGTGTGGACTGATCCGAATCATGAAGGGAGTGATGCGATATGCAAATAAAAGACGCTTAATAACTGGGACAACAATTATTAAGCGTGCATAACGGGATATGCTAAACATATCTACTTAAATTAATAGTATTTTAGCATAATTCAAATTACTTGTAAATTGACAAAATAATAAATTTTTATCAGAAAGACACAAAAATATGTTAAAAACAAATGACAGAAAATACGATAATTTTAAATTATATTATTGGCACAATGCTACACTTGTCGGTAAATACAGATTGCCGCAGCTTGAACCTACACAAGCTGTGCCAAATAAGGTTATTGGATTTAATGAGAGAAAAGGAATTTCCTCTCCTGAAAATTATTGGGTTGATTTTTTTATTGACGATGTAATGTTTGAAAAATTTTGGAACCATCCAGAGGTTAGCTTTTCAAATTTGAAAAAATTCGCAGGAATCATTACAACAGACTATTCAATGTTTCCGGAAATGCTCCCAGGACAAATAATCTGGAATTGTACACGCAATAGAGTTATGGCATATTATCTTCAACAACAGGGGTTTAACATTATTCCAGTTGCGTCGTGGTGTACAGAAAATGATTTCGAATGGTGCTTTGATGGTTTACCTGAAAATAGCTCTATTGCGATCAGTACAAACGGTTGTCTCTCTAGTCCTTATAGCCGAAGAATATTTTTACGGGGTGTAGAAGAATTGGAAACCCAAAAATCTCCGACTCATATTATTATTTGTGGGAGACCTTTTCCGGAAATTGATGATTTACCAAATGTGGTTTATTATCCATCTTTTTCACAGAGATGGAGGAAGCGTGGTTTACAATGGGAAGCAGAGGATCATTCTTAGAAAGCGGTGGTTTTAACACACCAGCAAAATGGAAGGCAGTTGATTATGTCGAAGGCATAAAAGTTCTCAGACCTAAAGATGATAAAGCAAGTCTTAGCTTGCCGGAGAGGTCAAATACGCCAGGGACATCTTATTTATTGTATGATGATAAGGGTGTATTTAGACAATTTATTATTTTTGCTGAGAACCGAATGCCAGTATATCGGATTGATTTTGGAACACATCGGGGAAAGAAATCATTGCATGTCCATTATTATAAAAACGGAGATGTAACAGGTCGGCCTAATTTCCTTCATCCTGGAGACAAACTATATGAAAAACATAAGAGACTATTTAAGGGGGTAAAGTGATGCAAGGCATAACAATGAAAGCATTATATGAAGTCCTTCAAAATGCCCACGATGTGGAGTTTATTTACGACGGGACGACGTATGTGATCCAACCGGAATTAGATGAGGATGGCACATTTCTCGTCATTTGGGATTGTACACAAGATGCTCCAAATTGCATTGCAAAAAAGAAGATACGAGATCAGAATACGATTGATCCCCAAAATATCGATGCCGTTTTATCGGAAAAATGTTTTGATGGAAAGTCTTTTATGGAAATCGAAAAAGACGTAAAAGTCACGATTATTTATTGATAAATATAAAGCTCAAAAAATTTCAAGGGACTGTCAAAGGGCAGTCCCTTATCTTTTTTGCTTTCGAAAGAGATAGAGAAGAATAAATAAATGGTGCATAATAAAATTATTTCGCTTTTTGCTTCATTAGTATCTCAGCCAATCTCATCATTCTGAAATTTTGACAGGTGTTCGTAAGGCAGGATGAGCCTGCCGTGGTACAGACCACAGCCGTCGTTGATCCGGTAGCGGTCGAGAGCGGTAAACATATTGACATCAATTTTTGAAATATCAAGGTTTTGAAGCGCAGCAATGCGTGCGTAGGCTTCGTCGAAATAAGGACACGCACCCTCCGGTATTTCCTTGCGGCGCAATCGCTCCTGTGCCTGGCGCTTTTCATAGCTGCTGTGGTTGGCTGCCCCGATTTCCGCGTAATCATCCATATCCTTCGTGCGCAGCTGAATCTCCAGATAACTTCTGCTCAGATTATCAAAAAGTGACAGATGAAGTGAACGGTAGCCCAACTCATTGGTGTTGGCCACATAATCCTTGTAGTACGGTCGGACACTGTCGCTAAGCAGCGGGGAGCACACCGGAAGATCGGTGAGGGAGAGTTGCGCGGTAAATCCCCGCTCTTCAAGAAACGCCGGCAGGATATTGGCGATCTCATACAGCGTATGCGCTTCGATCTGTGCCCGGTCATCTCCGGGTTTCAGATGACAGGCCGGCAGGGACAGGACGATGCGGTAAGCAATCAGATCCTTGAAACGGCCGATTTGTTCTCGAAGCATCGAAACCGGGGGATAGGTGCCATGCTTTGCATGATAGCGATAGATGCCGTTGACAATATAAGCATTAAACTTTTCCTCTGTGCGGATCAGCGATTTGATCCGGCCCCGGAAGGTAAAGGCGTAAAGGCCGTAGTGATCGGCCATATACTTATAAAATTCTCGGATCCGCTGAGACTGGGAGGTCAGGAAATCGTTATGCTCCAGAAGCTCACTCATCTGGATTAGAAAATTGGCATGAATCAGATCCAGAGCGTTATGGGTGTCCGCGGCGTTTTTCCGCAGATCGTCGGCGTATTTGTGGATGATACGCAAGAGGGTATCACCAGCGTAAAGATAGTCGGTTAACTGAATCATAGAAGCAATGCACACTTCCCTGCGAAAATTAACGGTTGAAAAACGCCGTGCGCACCCGCCCGATCATGTAGAGGGAGCCGACAAAGGCGTTGACCACATCCTCTGAATTGTCGAGAGTGGCCAGTGCGGCTTCTGGCGAATCGAAAGCGGTGACGTCTTTCCCGTATGCCTTCTTGATTTTTTCCGCCATGGCTTCGGCGTCGACGGCCCGTTCATTGTCCGGAGTCAAGGTCGAAATTTTCTCAGCACGGGGCACCAGCAGCTTGAGACAGCCGTCGATATCTTTGTCCGCGAGCATACCGAAATAGAGGTTCAGGCGGTAAGGCTTATCGGTTTTTAAGAAATAATCGTCGAGGTTGTCGACAAAGCACTGAATTCCGTCGAGATTGTGTGCGCCGTCGATCAGAACCATTGGCGATCTCGACAAAATTTCGAAGCGCCCGTGGAGTTTGACATGGGCGATGCCTTGGCGGATCGCTTCAAAAGGAATGATGTATTTCTCTTCCATCAGCGCGACTAGCGCAGCTAACGCATTGCCGGCGTTTTCTAACTGATGGCGGCCGAGGAGGTTGATGCGGAAGCGGCCAAGGGGATGGTAGGCCAGGCTGCGGGACGAAACCAACTGTCCGTCGAGATCCGCCTTGACCAGGTGCAGCTTGTATTGTTCACCGTCGTAAATCCGGGCGCCTCGGTCCCAGGCACGCTTTTCGATAATTTGACGTACAGATTCGGAAAGCTGAGGCGCCATGACAACACCGCCGGTGCCAAATTTGATGATTTCGGCCTTTTCTGCCGCGATGTCTTCGAGCGTATCGCCCAGGTATTCTGTGTGGTCTTTGCTGATTTTGGTGATGACCGCGCATTTTGGCCCTGGGATGATGTTGGTTGCGTCGAGCCGGCCGCCAAGACCGACTTCAATGATGGCGAAATCGACTTTTTTATCCCAGAAATAGACGAAGGCGATGGCCGTTTCCAGCTCAAAGCAGGTAGCTTCGGCGCCGCCTTTTTCGACGACGGTTTCTGCCGCAGCTTTGACCTTTTCGGTGGCCGCAGCCAAATCTTCGTCAGAAATGGGTTCGTCGTTCAGACAGAAACGTTCATTGAAGGATTCTAGCGCAGGCGAGGTGTAAAGCCCGGTCTGGTAACCGGCTTCGGTCAGGACGGCGGAAATCATGTGGGCGGTGGAGCCTTTGCCGTTGGTGCCGGCGATGTGAATGCATTTAATCGAGCGTTCCGGGTGGTTCAGTTCGGCCATGATTGCGCCGATGGTGTCGAGCCCGAGGACACTTCCGAATACCCCTCGGGATTGAATATAGGCCTTTGCTTCTTCAGGCGTCATAATTTGCCTCTCTTTCTTGATTATTAAATGACGGTTTAATGGGATGCGTTGTTGTGATAACAGTTGATGATGCGGCGTTCCGTGATGATGACGGGAACCCGTTGATCGTGGTCCTCAGTGGGCAGCGCGTTGAAAAGGAGATATTCAGGAACGAGGGCAATACGCGCCGCATCAGGGCGAAGCCTCGGCAGATAGCGGTCGTAAAAACCGCCGCCGTAACCCAGTCGCTCGCCGCTTTCGGTGAATCCAACGCCGGGCACAATCATCAAGTCGATGGCGTCCGGTGGCATTTCCGGGCAAATAGCGGGGTCGGGTTCGAGAATCCCCATGGTCCCGGGTTTGAGATCGTCTGGAAAATGCGAGAGGGTCAGCATTTTCATTTCGTGGGTTTTCATCACACAATGAGGCACAGCGACGGTTTTTCCGTCGGACAGCGCCCGTGTGATCAGCGGGTGGGTGTCCACTTCTGAGCCATAGCTGACGTAACAAGCCAGTGCTTTGGCCTTTTGATAGGCGTCAAGCGCCATCAGGGTCTGGATCATCGCTGCATCAGTTTTTGGATCGTGAGCGGCGTCTCTGAGCGCGAGGATTTTGCGGCGCGCCGTCTTTTTGGCATGCTTCATTTGAACGTCTCCTTTACATTAACAATAAAAATATTATAGCATAGTTCTATGAGGGAGAGCACCAGGACCATTTAAGGTTTTATTGAAAAAATATAGTTACTATGATACAATTTTTATAAATTTAACGGAAGTAAATTACCGCTAGAACAGCGAGGAATCAATTGTCTAAAGATAAAAATCAATTTCGAACCCATGATGGCAGCACGTCTGCTTACGTGAAGAGCATTCTCAAAGAAACGCGGGGGAGCCTCCGACGCAATTCGCTGATGAGCGCTGCGTCCATTCTTTCGATTGTTGCGGCTTTGATCATTTTGGGTATTTTTGTTGTTTTTTCGGCTAATGTCCAGAGCGTGACGCAACAAGTCGAATCGAAGATGGAATTGAAGGTTTACGTTCAGAACAACTTGTCTCAGGATCAGCTCAATATTTTGAATTCGAAACTCAAGGAAAATCCGCACGTGGTCAGCACGACATACGTCTCGGCAGATAAAGCATTGTCTGATTTTTCGAAGAGCTTAAAAGGGTATTCGGGCCTGTTGAGCGGTTACAACAGCAGCAACAACCCGATGCCAGCGTCTTACAACGTGAAAATTGACAATGCGAACCATATTGCCGCAGTGCGCAAGTACGCCCTCGATCTCAACGGCTACGGCGTGACCGACGTTAAATATGGTGAAGAATACGTCAACGCGCTGATTTCTTTCAGCCATTTCAGCAATATCTTCAGCGCCGTTTTGATCGTCATCTTATCGGTGGTGTCACTGTTTATTGTCTACAACACCATCAAGCTGACCTGCTTTGCGCGACGTAAGGAAATCCGTGTGATGCGTTACGTCGGCGCCACTGACTGGTATATCCGGGCACCTTTTATTCTCGAAGGAGCTTTCCTCGGCGCCCTCGGTGCGGTGATCGCTTTGGCGATCATCGGCTTCGGCTACACCGGCATTTCAAATTACATCATGCACGCGGTATCGATGCCAATGGATGCGGGAGTCGTGTCCTTCTCGTCGATGTTTGCACCGCTTCTGGCCTTTTGCCTCGTTTACGGCATTGCCATCGGCTCTCTCGGGTCCGTCTTCTCGATGCGGAAATACCTCGAAGCGTGAACCGCAGTATCCATTAGAAATGGGAGATTCATTTTGAGTACAACCAAACCAACAAAACGAATCCGAATTTTGGCCTGCCTTGTGTCAGCAGGCCTTCTTTTCGTTATGGGATTCGGCTTTCATCATCCGGTACAAGCGGCTACCAAAGAGCAGCTCGATAATGTGCAGGCGCAAATGCAAAAGACCGACCAGCAGATGGCGGACAATCAGAAGAAACTGTCGGCTCTCGATGCGCAGCTGTCCCAGAATCAGAAAGCCTACAACGATTCCCTCGCGGCCTTTCAGAAACGGGCACGTGCCATGTACATGGTGGGCAATTCAGGCTATCTCGATGTGCTATTCTCGTCCAAGGATGTCACGGAGATGATCTCTCGATTGACCAGCATGCGCACCGTGCTCCAGTCAGACCGCAACATAATCGACACCTTGCAGAATCAACAGAATCAAATCAACGCGACCAAGGGCGAAATTCAGAAGGCGCAGCAGGAGCTTCAGACTCTGAAAAAAGCTCAGGAAGAACAGTATAAAAAACTTGCCAGCGAGTACAACGCTGAAAATTCGGCGGCCAATTCGATGCATTTGACCTTCGGCAGCGGCACCTGGAAGAATGATTATATCTGGCCGATCGATTTGAACAACCCGAACGCGCTGAACATCAGCAGCGGCTTCGGCGGCCGGGCTTCCCCAGGCGGTATCGGTTCGACCAACCACAAGGGGGTCGATGTGCCGGTGTCTACGGGCACGCCGGTGATGGCCATTGCGGACGGCATCGTCGTCTACGCGGGGGCAGCCAGCGGCTACGGCAATTACGTCGCCATCGATTACGGCACCGGTTCTGACGGCACCACCTACGGCTCCGGATACGGCCATTTGAGCAGTGTGAAGTGCCAGGTGGGACAGAAGGTCAAGAAGGGCGATGTCGTCGCGATAAGCGGCTCTACGGGCCATTCGACGGGGCCCCATCTCCATTACGATTTCTACGTCAACAATGCGCAGGTCGACGCGCGGACCTATTACCCGAACCTGACGTTTACAGGCAAGGGCCGAAATTAATTTAAAGCTTATACAGCGGCTTAACCGCGATTGATCGCAATGATTGCGTGATCAACTGCGGCGGCCGCTGTTTTTTATTTGGCTTTATATTTTAAATATTGAAAATATGGATAGGGGAAAGGGCGGATGAAAAAGCACGATCAAGTATATAAATATTAAAATAAATAGCACAAAAAAACACCCGAAGCGTAAAGCTTCGGGCGTTTGCTATTGTATTTGTATCAACGAGGATTTGATTTAAACAGCTGGCATGGTTTTGGTGGCGATCACATCGATGCCGGTGCCGCAGACATCCTTGAGCACCACATCGCCGACCTTAACCGGCGCTTCAACGACAACCTTGGAGAGTTCGTCCATGGCATCGAACAGTTTGCCCTTTGGAATTTCCTGTGCGGTTTTAACCGGCAGACGGGAAATCATGGCGCCTTTAATGACGACGGTTGTCGGCAGGATACGACGGGGATCCGTCATTTCCTGGATACCGTATCTTTCACCGTTTTTGCAATTGTTGCCCGTGACAGTCCAGTTGTCGCCTTCACCTTCAACGGTCAGGTGGCAGCCCATCGGGCAGCTGATGCAGACCATTTCTTTTTTCATGATGTTTATGCCTCCTTCGGTTCAACGACGAATTTCAATTCACCATCGCCGTATTTTTCAAGGACAGATTTTTTGATCTTGAAGTTGACCATTTCGGCCGGAACGAATTTCTGCGCTTTCTTCGTTGCGATCTTTTCGTCGCCCACATAGCAGTTGATGACGGTGTTGGTGCTGACGGAGCGGACACGCATGTAGCAGTTGACCGAATCATCAAGGTTGGCAACCGTGATCTTTTCAGGCACAACGTTGCCGATGCCGTCGCCGTTGACAGTGGTGAAGTTGATGTCTTCTTCCAGATGTCCCTTGACGTAGCGGGCAGCGCCCTTGCCAGCCAGCGCCGCTTCCTGAGAAACGAAGTCGACCAAGTCGTGAACGTGGACAACGTTGCCGGCAGCGAAGACACCTGGCAGGTTGGTTTCACAGAGTTCGGAGATCGACGGCCCCTGGGTTCTGCGGTCGATTTCGACGCCAGCGCCGCGAGAGATTTCATTTTCAGGAATCAAGCCGACAGAGAGCAGCAGTGTGTCGCAAGGAACTGTTTCTGTGGTGCCCGGGATCGGTTTGAGGTGTTCGTCAACCTGAGTAATATCAACCGCTTCAACACGATCTTTGCCGTGGATGAAGGTGATGGTGTGAGACAGCTTCAATGGAATATCGAAGTCGTTCAGGCACTGTACGATGTTACGGGTCAAGCCGTTGGAGTACGGCATGATTTCTGCCACGCATTTGACGTGTGCGCCTTCGAGGGTCATACGGCGGGCCATGATCAGTCCGATATCGCCGGAGCCGAGGATGACGACTTCTTTACCGGTCATATAACCTTCCATATTGATGAAGCGCTGTGCAGTCCCAGCAGTGAAGACACCAGCCGGTCTGAATCCCGGAATACCGATGGCGCCAGCGGTTCTTTCGCGGCAGCCCATGGTCAGGATAACAGCCTTGGCTTCCAGAGCCATGTAGCCATCTTCTTCGTTAATTGCGTGAACGATTTTGGTGTCGTCGTCTTTTCTTTCGAGGTCGAGCACCATCGTGTTCAGTTTGTACGGAATCTTCAGGTCCATCGCCATGTCGATGTAACGGCCTGCGTATTCCGGACCGGTTAACTGTTCTTTAAAGGTGTGCAGCCCAAAACCATTGTGGATGCACTGGTTTAAGATCCCGCCGAGTTCGCGGTCTCTTTCGAGGATTAAAATGTTATCGACGCCTTCTTTTTTGGCTTCAACAGCGGCGGCTAATCCAGCAGGGCCGCCTCCGATTACAATAATATCATACATCGTGAAAAAACCTCCCCTTACTGATTCTTCGTTTTGCCGCTGAGGATGTAGCCTTTATCCTTAGCATCGTACATGATGTCTTCCATGTCGCAGCCGAGTTCACGGGCTAAGATTTCAACAACTCTTGGCTGGCAGAAACCGCCTTGGCAGCGGCCAGCACCTGGACGGCAGCGTTTGGTGACGCCACGGACCGTTGTCGCACCGACGTTACGATGGATGACGTCGACGATTTCAGCTTCTGTGATGGATTCGCAGCGGCAGATGATCTTGCCGTATTTCGGATCCTTTTCGATGGCTGCTTTCTTTTCTTCATCGCTGAGCTGATTGAAGATGATGTGCGGACGGGTCTTCGGATTGAAGTCTTTGTTTTCTTCAACGTGGACGCCGTCTCTTTCGAGCATCGGCAGGATGACGTCTTCAACGCAGTAGGTTGCGGATGCCGGAGCTGAGGTCAGACCCGGTGATTCGTAGCCAGCGAAGTTGACGAAGTTCTTAACCGGTGATTCTTCGATGATGAAGTCGCCGTCTGTTGTGGTGTAGGTGTCAGCAACAGGGGTGTTACGGGTTCCGGCGTAGGAACGAATGATCTTGTTGAAGTAGTGTTCGAGTTCCGGACAGTTCTTCAGAGCGTTTTCTTTGATGTAGTCCAGACGATCCTGAGTGGTGTCGATGTCGCCTTTCTTAACTGGCATTGCATCCGGGCCGATTAACAGGTTGCCGTGGACAGTCGGGGAGACCAGGATCCCTTTCCCGTTCTTAGTCGGGCACGGGAAGATGACGTTGTGAACCAAGTCGCCGATTTCTTTATCAAAGATGAAGTACACACCGCGGCGAGCGAGAATCTTGAAGTACGGATCGCCGACCATCTTGTAAATATCATCAGCGTAAACGCCAGCAGCGTTGACGACGTATTTGGCTTCGATGTCTTCTTCGGTCGTTTCGATTTTGAAGGTCCCGTCATCTTTCTTTGCGATATTGGTGACCAGATGGTTCAATTTCAATTCGACGCCGTTGTCGACAGCATTTTCTGCGACCTTGATGCCCAATTCATACGGAGAAACCAAGCCAGCTGTACCTGCGTAAAGTGCACCGCAGATATCCGGAGCGAGGTTTTCTTCCATTTCGTGAACTTCGTCTTCGAAGATGATTCTCATATCCGGTACGCCGTTCATGACCCCGCGCTGATACAGGCGCTGCAGTGTCATCATTTCGCGTTCAGTGTGCGCGACAACCAGTGAACCGGTGCGTTTAAATGGAACCCCCAAGTCTTTGCAGACTTTTTCGTACATGATGTTGCCAGGTGCGTTGAACAGGCCCTTTTTCTTGCCTGGGACTGCATCGTAGCCAGCGTGGACAATAGCGGAGTTCGCTTTTGTGATCTGGTTGGCGACATCATTTTCGCCGTCAAGTAAAACGACGTTCAGCTGATAACGGGAGAGCTCCCGTGCTACGTAGGATCCGGCGATACCGGCACCTATTATAGCGATATCATACATAATAAAATCCTCCTTGATGAATGATAAATTTATACAAATAAAAAACCACACAAGCAAGAAAATGATGACACAGTCATGACATCATTCTAGTTGTGCGGCTCTCCATTGCCATATTTCATTTAGTTTTAATTATGTTTGTCTTTATTTTAACATAGAATCGGATTCTTTGACAAAATTTTCTCGAAAAATTTTTACTGCATCAAATTTATCCCACAATGGCTTGTAAGAGGTACTGGAAGAAATCGAACCTGCTTCTATACAGCTCTTTACTTCTTCTTCCGTTTCAATGAATCCGCCGGTAATGATCGGAATGGATAATTCCGCGTTGACCTTGCGGATGACCTTGGAAACCAGACCGGGGAGTACTTCGACTGCGTCGGGCTTAATTTTCCTGGCAGCGTTGATGGTGACATCCATTGCTGATGAGTCAAGAAGAAATAAACGTTGAATGGTCATCAAATTTTCACGCTTAGCGATGGTAATTAACGAATTCCGCGTTGAAATGATACCGGTAGGGTGAAGCTCTTCCTTTAGGTATTTGACAAAGTAGTGATCTTGTCCGTAGCCCTTTAGAAGATCCAAATGCACGAAAGCGTATTTGCCAGCGACATTGATGTAGTCAATCATTGTTTTGAGATTGTAAATATTGCCTGTCAGAAGAAAGACAATTTGGCAGGGAGAGGCGACAGCGTCATAAATGTCCTTTGGATCGCGGATCGCCGCGATAATTGGGTTTTTTTCCAATAAGTGCAGACATTTTTTTGTGGACATTGATCCCCCCTTCTGTTTGAAAAGACAAACGTGATCAACTCACGACATAACTCTCCGACGACACGCGGTCGTCGGAGAGTATAAAACAAAATTGAAATGAAGTTCTAAAATGAAGTGTTGACTTATTCTTCGACTTCGTCAGGATCGACCCAGTGTTCTGCACGGCCAACAGCTTTTGTCCAGCCCTTGTACAGTTTTGCACGGGTTTCAGCATCCATCATCGGTTCGAAGGTACGGTCGATCTGCCAGTGATCGACAACATCTTGTAAGTCATCCCAGAAGCCAACTTCCAGACCTGCGAGGTAGGAAGCGCCTTCAGCTGTGGTTTCAACAACTGACGGACGGTCTACAGGGCAGCCGAGGATATCAGCCTGGAACTGCATCAAGAAGTTGTTGTTGGAAGCGCCGCCGTCAACTTTCAGTGACTGCAGAGCGATGCCGGAGTCTTTTTCCATCGCGTCGAGGATATCTCTTGTCTGATATGCGAGAGATTCGAGGGTAGCGCGGATGATGTGGTTCTTGTTAGCGCCACGGGTCAAGCCGACAATGCAGCCGCGTGCGTACGGATCCCAGCGCGGTGCGCCGAGGCCTGTGAAGGCAGGAACAACGTAAACGCCGTTGGTATCGGCAACTTTCTTCGCGAAGTGTTCGGAGTCTGGTGAAGTATCGACCATGCGGAGTTCGTCACGCAGCCACTGGATTGCAGCACCTGCGACGAAGATAGAACCTTCGAGTGCGTAGTTGACTTTTCCGTTGATGCCCCAAGCGATGGTGGTCAACAGGCCGTTTTCAGATTTAACCGGTTTTTCGCCAGTGTTCATCAGCATGAAGCAGCCAGTGCCGTAGGTGTTCTTTGCCATACCTGGTTTGAAGCAAGCTTGGCCGAACAGAGCGGACTGCTGGTCACCTGCGATACCGGTGATTGGGATTTCGCCGCCGCCGAACAATGTGGTGACACCGAATTTGCTTGATGAAGGCTGAACCTTCGGTAACAATGATTTCGGGCATTCGAAGGTTTCGCACAGTTTGTCATCCCATTCCAATGTGTTGATGTTGAACAGCATGGTTCTGGATGCGTTTGAGTAGTCTGTTGCGTGTACACGGCCTTCGGTTAATTTCCAGAGCAGCCAGCAGTCGACAGTCCCAAATGCGAGTTCGCCTTTTTCAGCTCTTTCGCGGACGCCATCGACATGGTCGAGGATCCATAACAGTTTTGTAGATGAGAAATACGGGTCGAGGATTAACCCGGTGTTTTTCTGTACGTAATCAGCAAATCCTGGGATTGCGTTGAAGCGGTCTGCGTAGCTAGCGGTACGACGGCACTGCCATACGATCGCGTTGTAAACAGGTTCGCCAGTCTTGCGGTCCCAAACGATTGTGGTTTCACGTTGGTTGGTGATCCCGATTGCGGCGACGTCTTCAGCTGTTGCGTTGACTTTCGCCATTGCTTCAGCACAAACAGCGTTCTGTGTAGCCCAGATCTGCATCGGGTCATGTTCTACCCAGCCTGGATGCGGATAAATCTGCGGGAATTCGTGCTGTGCAACCGAAACGATTTCACCGTCGTGATTAAACAGAATGGCACGAGAACTGGTTGTACCAGCGTCGCAAGCCAAAACATATTTTGCCATAATATAAACCCCCTCGTTTATAAATGTTTTTATTTAATACACCGCTCTGCAGTGCAATTAAATCAATGTGACTGCGCCTGTCATGAAATTGACGACACAAAAAAAGAACATAAATAGCTTTTTACTGCAACGATTAAGTTGTTTGTGTTCTACGCTTCTCCATGTTCTCCAGCTTCTATTCTGTTAATGATTGTTGAATTGATTACATCTCTTCGATGTGTTCATAATAGCATAATTTATTTTTTGTGTAAAGGGTTTACACTAAAAAATGTCGAAATAAATTTTCATTAACTTTCAGTAAAGATTTTGTGTATTTTGACATAAAACACAATAAAACAACAAGTTTAAAACTTTGTTCACCCAGCGTTTTATGATTTATGCTAAACTATAGGCAGAAAATAAATCTAAATATAAAGATCATTCATTATAGGTAGGAGGAACAGCGATGAAGTTTTTTATGCCGACGAGACTATTCCAGGAGCCGGACTGCGTCATGGCCCATCGTGGTGAAATGGCCGCGCTGGGCAGTCGCGCGCTGATTGTGACGGGGAAGCATTCCGCAAAGGCCAACGGCTCATACGATGACGTGTGCCGGGCTTTGGACGCTGAAAAGATCGGCCATGTGCTTTTTGACGAGGTGGAACAGAATCCGTCGATTGAAACCGTTATGAAGGCCAGGGACTTTGGCGTCGAAAACGGCGTCGATTTTGTTATCGGCATCGGCGGCGGCTCTCCCCTCGACGCGGCGAAGGCCATCGCGCTGATGATCAAGCACAAGGACAAGGACCGCAGCTATCTCTATCAGAAGGGAGCCGACAGTTCGACCCTGCCGATCGTCGAAGTGCCGACGACCTGCGGCACCGGGTCAGAGGTGACCCCGGTTTCGGTGCTGACGATTCACGCCGAAAAGACGAAGGGCTCGATCCCGCACAAAATTTTCGCGGATTACGCACTCAGCGACGGCAAATACTTAAGGACCGCGCCGGCATCTGTGCTGCACAATACGGCGATCGACGCGCTGGCCCATTTGTGGGAGTCGCTGATCAACGTCGACGCCGACGATTACACCCACATGTGCGTGGCGGAAGGCCTGCGGGTCTGGAAACGGAGCAAGGCGGTGCTCCTCGGTGAACGGGAAGCCACTGACGAAGACTACGCCAATTTAATGAACGCGTCGAGTCTGGCCGGCATGTCCATTGCGCAGGTCGGCACGACCGTGCCCCACGGCCTTTCCTATCCGGTGACCTACAACCAGCACATGCCCCACGGCAAAGCTGTCGGCTATTTCCAGGCCGGGTATCTCGCAGAAGCTGACGCGGCGGATCGGGAAGAAGCCCTTGCTTTGGCGGGCTTTGATTCGGTCGATGATTACCAAAGCTTTTACGAAGCCCTCTGCGGCAGCGAAAAACTGTCTGACGCTGACCTCGAGTACGCGGTCGAGGTGCTGGCCGGCAAACCGGATAAGCTTAAAAAAGTTCCGTACGCCTGCGATCGGGACGTGCTCCACCGCATTGCATTTTTTACTAAGTAAAAGCGTGGTGTATTAAAGAAGAAAGCTGCAGCGGCAAAAATTCAATCGTTTTCACACCATAGAATTTGATTAAAATTTATTTTTATTTAATAGTTTTCATGCTATAATAAAATCATTAAATGATCTACTCTTGAGGAGGGTTAATCGAAATGAAAAAATTTATTAACGCTGTTGAAGATGTCGAAAACGAAATGCTCGAAGGTATGTGCGATGCCTATCCTGATAAGGTTGAACGCTTAGAAGGAACAGACGTTATCGTTAGAAAACAGAAAAAAGAAGGAAAAGTTGCCATTATCTCAGGCGGCGGCTCCGGCCACGAACCGTCACACGCTGGCTTCGTCGGCAAGGGGATGTTGGACGCAGCTGTTCCGGGCGCAATCTATACCTCACCAGCACCAGACCAGATTCTCGAAGCCATTAACGCAGCAGATGCAGGCAAGGGCGTCTTGATGGTCGTTAAGAATTATTCAGGCGATGTCATGAACTTCGAAATGGCTGCAGATATGGCAGACGATATCGAAGTTGAAGAAGTCATCACCAACGATGACGTTGCAGTCGACAACAAAGAAGACCGCCGCGGTGTTGCAGGCACGATCTTTGTTCACAAGATTGCCGGCGCAAAGGCTGAAGCAGGCGCAAGCTTAGCTGAAGTTAAAGCTGTCGCAGAAAAAGTCATCGCAAATACAAGAACCATGGGTGCCGCACTCAAACCGTCAACCATTCCGGCAGCTGGCAAACCAGGGTTCGAACTGGCAGACGATGAAATGGAAATCGGGATCGGGATCCACGGTGAACCGGGGATCAGCCGCGAACCTTTGAAACCGGCGAACGCGATTGTCGACGAACTCTTAAGCCACATCTTAGGCGACGACGTCGATTACGATGGCTCTGAAGTGGCTGTCATGGTCAATGGCTCCGGCGCAACGCCGTTAATGGAACTCTACCTGATGAACAAACGCGTTCACGACGTCCTGACCGAAAAAGGCATCAAAATCGCAAAGACCTTTGTCGGCAACATCATGACTTCCATCGATATGGCAGGTGCTTCCATTTCTCTGCTGAAACTCGACGACGAAATGAAAGAACTGCTGAATGCACCGGCTGATACCATCGCATTCACTCAGGACTAATCGTCTCGTTAATGGTATAATGAAATAAAGGAAATTGACAGGCCTTCGTGCCTGTCAATTCTTTTTAAAATCAATTGACGAAAAGAGGAATTCTTATGGCAGCAACAAAAGAAGATGTATTGAAATTCATTGAAGAATTCGATAAACGCATCGAAGAACATCATCAGGAATTGACGGATCTCGACCAGGCCATTGGCGACGGCGACCACGGCATCAACATGAACCGCGGCATGAAGGCCGTCATGGAAAAGATCCCAGGTGTCCAGGACAAAACCATCACTGATATTGTCAAAACCGTTGGGATGACGCTGATGTCAAAGGTCGGCGGCGCCTCCGGTCCGCTGTACGGCATGGCCTTTGTGAAAGCCAGTGCTAAAGCGAAGGGCAAAGAAGAACTGAGCCCGGAAGATATCAGTGAAATGATCGGTGCCGCCATTGCGAGCATCGAAAAAGCCGGTAAATCGACGACAGGCGAAAAGACCATGCTCGACGCGATCTGCCCGGCGAAGGAAGCCTACGACAAGGCGATTGCAGACGGCAAATCCGTCGCGGACGCTTTCGCAGACGCGGAAGACGCTGCCTGGAAGGGTGTGGAATACACCAAAGGCATTATCGCGACAAAGGGCCGCGCGAGATATTTGGGTGAACGCTCCATCGGACATCAGGATCCGGGCGCGACGTCCATCTCTTATCTGATTCAGTCCGCACGCGTGGCTGCAGAAGCTAAATAAGCGAAAAAATAATAAAGTGCGCAGGAAGCGCTGAGACCGCATACGAATATCCGGTCTCGAACGAGCCAGGAAGGCCGCAAAGATCCATCAGATCTTTGCGGCCTTTTTTAGCGGCTGATCAGCTCAGTGATGATTCGGGCCGCGTCGAGAATGTCCGATTTCATGGACTGGTGGGACGCGCCGGCAATTTGAATGCCGCAGCGGTTCACCGGAATCAACACTTTTTCGGCTCGGCTCTCAGAGACGGCCATCGCGATTTTCGGTGTGATTTCGCCGAGCAGGGCATTGGCCGCGATGATGCCAAGGGGGCCGGCGATGATGTCGGCGCGGGCAGACAAGACGACGGCAGGGTTTTCGCCGGTTGCGCCCCTAGCGGCGCCGGCTTTGATCATGGCCTGCGTTGCGATGCTGTTGGTGCCGACGGCGACGACGGTGTGCCCTTCAGTTTGACCGCTTAATGCTGAAATAAGACGGGCACCGATCTGCCCGCCCTGTCCGTCGATCACAAGAATATTCATAATCGTCTCTCCTTTTTCGAAATTTTTACATTTTATCAATAAATTATTAATAAAATTATAACTGATTTTGTGTTTTTGTAATACTGAAATTTGTGTTTTATTAAGAATAATAAAGTAAAGGAGTTTAACCATGCATATCCCTGATAATTATTTAAGTCCGCAAACCTGCGGCGTAATGGCCGCCGCAATGGTGCCGGTGTGGGCGGTGTCGATCAATAAAATCAAAAAAGACATGCCCAAGGCCAAGATTCCGATGATGGGCGTTGCCGCGGCTTTTTCGTTTCTGGCGATGATGTTCAACGTACCCATTCCGGGCGGGACCACCGGCCATGCCGTCGGCGGAACACTGATCGCTATTCTGCTGGGGCCTTATGCCGCGTGCCTGTCGGTGAGCGTTGCCTTGCTTTTGCAAGCGCTGATTTTCGGGGACGGCGGGATCCTGGCTTTCGGCGCAAACTGTTTTAATATGGCTTTTGTCCTGCCCTTTGTCGGTTATGCGGTTTATAAACTCATTGCCGGTGGCCACCAAAAAGACACGCGGGAATACGTTGGCGCCGGAATCGGCAGCTACCTCGGCATCAATGCGGCGGCCCTTTGCGCGGCGATTGAATTCGGCATCCAGCCGATGTTGTTCAGAGACGCAGCAGGCAATGCGCTGTACTGTCCTTACGGTCTGAATGTCTCCATTCCTGCTATGATGATCGGTCATCTCACCATCTTCGGCCTGGCTGAAGTGATTTTTACGGTTGCGGTCCTGGCCTTTGTCCGTAACGCGGCGCCAGAGCTCAGCGTCCGCACGGCGCAAGCCCAAACATCCAATCCGCTCAAGATTCTTTTGGGCATTTTGATTGTGGCCACGCCTCTTGGGCTGCTCGCCGCCGGAACTGCCTGGGGCGAATGGGGCGCAGACGAAATCGCGGCGACCGGCGCCGGGTACACGCCAAAGGGCATGACACACGGCTTCGATTACAGTGCGCTATTGCCGGACTACTCGTTTTCCGGACTGCCGGAATGGTTCGGCTATATCCTTTCCGCCGCCATCGGCGCTGCGCTGCTGATTATTATCTTTAAGCTTATAGGCTACGCCGCGGGGAATCGGTCGAAAACCAGTCAGGCGTAATACACGATCAAATCATAAAAAAGAAAGATATTCGTATTATCATATGAGATTGAATCTAAAAATTATGGAAGTGACCGGCCGGCTCTTAAAAAGCGATCGCGAGAATGCCGGCCGAAAATCCAGCCCCGTCGCACCGGCCCTGCGGGTCGGCGCGGCGGTTCTTTGCATTTTGCTCTGTGCCCTTTCGAGGAATGCAGTTTTCGTCATCGCCGTCATCGCGGTTGAACTGTTCAGGCTCGCCCTGATGCCGCCCGCGTCCATCCTTCGGGTTATGAAAGCGTTAATTCTGCCGGTGATGTTCACGGCGCTGATCATGCTGCCCGCAGTTTTTTTGGGCCATCCGCGGACGATGCTCACGGTAACGATGAAGGTGTTGGAGTCGGTGCTGGTGCTCGCCGTCATGAATGAGAGCCTCGACTGGCGGGAAGTTACGGCGGCCTTCAGTGTCGCGAAGGGAATGGCGGTGTTTGTTCTGATTCTCGACATGACCATGCGTTTTTTAATGATCCTCGGCGATTACAGCGACAAATTGCTGGAGGCCGTCATGCTCAGAAGCGTCGGCAAAACCAATTGGAAGAACGCGAAGGTCGACGGCATTCTCGGGACGACGTTTTTAAAATCGCGCCAAATGGCCGAGGCGACCTCGGAGGCGATGGCCTGCCGCTGCTTTGACGGGCAGTACAGAAGCTACCACAGCCACCGATTCACCTGGCGGGACGCCTTGTTTCTCGGGGTCTACGCCACGATGATCGCGCTATTTGTGATGACGAAATAAAAAAGGAGACGACATGATTCAGCTCGAACACATCGATTACGATTATCAGGAGATCCCGGCGCTTCGGGACATCACTTATACCTTTGAAATGGGGAAGTGCTACTGCCTCGAGGGCCCCAACGGCTGCGGCAAATCCACATTGTTTCGGATTTTAAACGGCCTCGCCTTTCCGACAGCCGGCCGGTATTTATTGGGCGGCGAGGCAATTACCGAGAAGCGCCTTCGGGACGACGCCTTTGCCAAGGCCTTTCACGCAAAAATCGGCTACGTCTTCCAGAATTCCGAGGTGCAGCTTTTTTGTAAAAATGTCGAAGACGAAATCGCCTTCGGCCTTTTTCAGCTCGGCCTGCCCGAAGACGCAATCCGAGAACGGGTGGAGAAATACATCAATTTGTTAAACTTAGCGCCGCTCAGGAAGCGCACACCCTACAATTTGAGCGGCGGCGAAAAGAAACGCGTGGCTCTCGGCGCGGTGCTTGCGATGGACCCGCCGATTCTGATGCTCGACGAGCCGTTGAGCGGTCTCGACGAGGACGGTCAGCAATGGATTGCGGATTTTATCGCGTCCTTAAAATCGACAGGGAAGCTGATCATCATCTCGACCCACAACCGCGAGCTGGCCGAGCGGCTTGCCGACGTGCACGTCAGGATGGACAAGGCTCACCGCATAATCTGTCCTCAGAACCCATAATTTTACATTTACAAGAAAGGGTAGAGGCCGTAAAATAAAAATAGTTACTTATTATTTAATGGGGAAGGGGAAATTTGATGAAAGTCTTACTCGTCAACGGCAGTCCGCACCAGCACGGCTGCACTGACCGCGCGCTTCAGGAAATTAAGAAGACGCTGGAACAGGAAGGCATTGAAGCGGATATCTTTTGGATTGAAAATGATCCAATCCGCGGCTGTATCGCCTGTAATATGTGCCTGAAAAACAAGAAATGTATTTTTGACGATGTGGTGAATAAATTCTCGAACATCGCAAAGTTCTACGACGGCTTTGTATTCGGCTCGCCGACCTATTACGCGTCGTCGGCCGGACAGATGAGCGCCTTCATGGATCGGGTGTTTTATTCCAATATGAACGCCGGTTCCGATATCTTCACCCACAAGCCGGTCGCGTCGGTCGCGTCCTGCCGCCGCGCGGGGGATGTGGCGGCCCTCGATCAGATGAACAAGTACTACGGCCTCGCGAACATGTTTATCGTCTGCTCGAGCTATTGGAACGAGGTTCACGGCTTTACGCCCAAACACGTCGAGAAGGATGAAGAAGGGCTGCAGACCATGCGCAACCTCGGCCGAAACATGGCTTGGTTTTTAAAATCCGTCGAAGCCGCGAAAAAGGCTGGCGTGAAAGAACCTGAAATCGAAACCGGCCATTACACCCATTTTATTCGTTAAGCTGTTTGATAAATAGTTTGCGGCATAAAAAAATCGCCTGCATCCTGAGGATGCGGGCGATTTTGCTTTGCTTAGTTAACGGTCTTGGTGACGTCGTCAATCTTCGCATTTGTTAAATCTTTGCCGAACCATTTCTTAGTCAGCTTGCCGAAGGTGCCGTCTTTCTTAATTTCGTCGAGGGCTTTGTTGATCTTGTCGCGCAGTTTTTTGTCGCTCTTGCGGCAGACAATGGCGATCGGTTCGTTGGAGAGTTCGTCAGAAGTGGTCTTGTAGACGTCTGGCTTCTGAGCGGTGTAGAAGTCTGCAACTGGTTTGTCGGTCATGATGTAGCTGATCTGGCCGCCCTGAAGTGCGGTAAACGCGTCGACCATCGAGTCGAATTCCTTCAGGTTCATCGTGTTGCCGTCTTTTCTCAGGTTTTTCGCGGAGTCGTCAGCGGTGGTGCCGAGCTGAACACCAACCTTCTGGCCGTTGAGGTCTTCGGTCTTTGTAGCCGGGGTGACACTTGCTCTGGAGACGATGACGATCCCGTTGCCGAGGTAGGAATCGCTCATCGCGAAGGATTTCTGACGGGCAGTGGTGTTGCTGACACCGGAGATGATGCAGTCGTACTGGCCGGAATTCAAGCCGTTGAAGATGCCGTCGAAGTCGGTGTCTTTAAAGGAAGCCTTGACCTTGAGCTTCTTCGCGATGGCCCGACCTAAGTCGATATCAAAGCCGACGATCTTGTTGTCTTTGTTCTTGTATTCCATTGGGGTGTAGTCGGCGCTTGTCCCGATTTTGAGCACACCGTCAGACAGCGGGTCAGAGTTTTTGGAGCCGCAGCCAGCAGCGAGTCCCGCGACGCTTACCAGTGTAAGCGCTAAAACAAATGCGATAATTTTCTTTTTCATTTCTGAAAAAATCTCCTTCCTTAAGGAATTATTTATTTTAAGTTTAATTATAAAGCAAGTTAGAATAAAATCAAGAGTATATTATAAAATTACGGAAATAATGGATAAAAATACAAATTTTTACAGAAGAGGCGAAAAAATATGGATCATGCGCTGGAAATATACGTTCACATCCCGTTCTGCCGTTCAAAATGCCGGTACTGCGATTTCGTTTCCTGGCCGGAACACGATTTGAACCGCGTCAGACAGTATTTCGAGGCGCTCAAAAGAGAGATCGAGGCCTTTCCCTACAGCGGCGCACTGCCCATTCGGTCGGTTTATTTCGGCGGCGGCACGCCGTCAGCGGTGCCGTCGTCCCTGCTTTCTGATACGATCGGCGCTTTAGAAGAAAAATTCGGCTTTGACTTTCAAAGGGCGGCCTTTGAGAAAACCATCGAAGTCAACCCGAAAACGGTGGACGAAAAAAAGCTTTGCCATTATAGAAAGCTCGGCTTCAACCGGCTGTCGGTGGGTGTGCAGAGCTTTAATGACGAACTGCTCAAGACCATCGGCCGTCTGCACACAGCGGACGAAGCGGAAAAGACCCTCCGCGACGCGGCGGCCGCCGGCTTTGACAACATCTCCGCCGATTTGATTTTCGGTCTGCCGGGGCAGACTCTCGAGGATGTGGACCAGACGATTGACAAGCTTTCCCATTTCACCCCAGTGCGCCACATTTCCTGCTACAGCTTAATCATTGAGCCGGGAACCGTCTTTGAAAAATGGCAGCGCGAGGGCAGGCTGACCCTGCCGGACGAGAGAACCGAGCGGGCGATGTATCACGATATTTGTGAACGCCTCGCAGAAAACGGCTTTGAGCAGTACGAAATTTCCAATTTTGCCCGTCCGGGTTACTTAAGCCGCCACAATTCCGGGTATTGGGATTTAACCCCCTACGCCGGATTTGGCCTCGGTTCGGCGTCATTATTATTGGAAAACAAAGCGCCAGGCGAAGACGGCGCCTTCCTAAGAAAGACGACGACAGCGGATTTTGACACGTATTTACAAAATCCGGCCACCTGCGATGAAAAGCACCGGCTCTCTAAAAAAGAGGCCGAGGGCGATTACATGTTCTTGGGCCTTCGCAGAACAAAGGGCGTCGACGACAGGGATTTCCAGGCGTTATTCGGCGAATCCTTTGAAAACCGCTACGCCGGAGAAATACATTCCTTAATAGAAGAGGCTCTGCTCGAGCGGGAGGGTTCGCGAATCCGATTGACGACCCTCGGGCTGGACCTGGCCAACCAGGTGTTTATGGCCTTTGTCTGAAAGAATGGATATTGGACAAGAAGCATCAACTTAAAAACGTCTGAAAATTTTCAAAAA
Organism: Eubacteriaceae bacterium UBA4266; assembly: GCA_002396065.1. Taxonomy (GTDB): domain Bacteria; phylum Bacillota; class Clostridia; order Eubacteriales; family Eubacteriaceae; genus Pseudoramibacter; species Pseudoramibacter fermentans. The sequence goes on along the minus strand of DGWE01000092.1, from coordinate 12,515 downwards.
GTGAAAATTGAGACTGAATTGTTATTGACAATTTGAAAAGGCGGTGCTATATTATATTCAAGATGTTAGCACTCAAATAAAAAGAGTGCTAATAAATAAGGTGGTGAGTATCATAAAACCGAGAAAGAAAAAAATTCTAGAAGCCGTAATCAGAGATTACATCAACACGGCTGAACCGGTCGGCTCGAGAACATTGTCGAGACGGTACGATTTAGGCGTGAGTCCGGCGACGATTCGGAATGAAATGTCTGATTTGGAAGAAATGGGTTATCTGATGCAGCCACATACCTCATCCGGCAGAATTCCGACACAGAAAGCTTACCGCTATTATGTGGACGAAATCATGCAGATCAAAAAACTGGCTGAAACGATGCGCCGGGATATTCACCGGGGTTACCTGCAGGCGGGTCAGGAAATCGACACGGCGGTCAACCACACGGCTAACGTTCTGTCGCAGCTGACCAATTACACGGCAGTGGTGCTGGCGCCTCGGGTGTCGCGTTTCAACTGCAAGCATCTGCAGATCGTGCCGTTGATTCGCAACCGCGTCCTGGTCGTCATGGTGACGATCGAAGGGCTCGCGCGAAATTTGGAAGTGACCTTGTCCTCGGATGTGGACGACGCGATGGCGCTCAGAATGTCCAACGTGCTCAACAGCATTCTCAAGAATGTGGCCTTTCAGGATTTCGGTACGGATCTCATCGACAAGATCGGCGATTTGAATCCGACGGAAAGACAGCTTCTCGACGAGTTGATTCCGATGATTCGGGATGCCCTTCTCGAATCGGAAACCAACGTGACGGCGAGCGGCTTCAAGAATCTGCTGAATTATCCGGAATTCAACAACATTGACAAGATCAAAAATCTCGTCGATGTCGTCGAAGCGAAGCCGCTGCTCGCGAAAGTGATGATCAACGGGGCTGAGCGGAAAGATGATAACAACAGTGTCATTCACGTGACCATTGGTGACGAAAATGACAATCAGCATTTGAAGGAATTTTCAATCATCACCTCGACCTACGAGCGAGAGGATGTGCCGATGGGCGCGTTTGGCGTCATTGGACCGACGCGGATGAATTATTCGCAGGTGTCATCCATTCTCGACGCCATTCGAGATGAATTGAACGCCAACATTGTGAAATTGCTGAAATAGAACAATCAATATTAAAGGTGGAAATATGGCGGAAGAAAAAAACAAAACGCAGGCCGCAGCCGACGAACCGCAGCATCAAGAAGATGTAGCGGAAAAGGAAGCGGTAAAGCAGGAAGATCCAAAGGGCACTGACACAAAACAGGAAGCCGAAACGGATCAACAGCCGGAAGAAGAGAAACCGGCAGAAAAGCAGGAAGCAAGTGACGCCAAAGTGGCAGCACTGACGGATCAGCTGATGCGGCTCCAGGCTGACTTTTCCAATTACAAAAAGCGGACGAGCCGGGAAAAAGCTGAAATCGCCTCGTACACAACCGAAGAGCTCTTGAAGAAGCTGTTGCCGATTATCGACAATTTGGAAAGAGCCCTTGCGGCAAGCGAAAACGACGACGGCAGCGAAGAACTTGCGACCGGTATCAAAATGGTCTACAAGGAAATGATGAAGACCCTTCAGGACGAAGGACTTCAGGAAATCGAAGCGGAAGGCAAGCCCTTTGATCCGAAATATCACCACGGCGTCGCCATCGGAAACGAAGACGATGTGGACGATCAGATCGTGTTGGACGTTTTCCAAAAAGGGTATATGTACAAAGACAAGGTGATTCGGGCGGCAATGGTCCGGATCAATCAAAAATAAATCGTATTTAAATTTAGAAATGAGAAACTCAGGAGGAAAGAGTTATGAGTAAAGAAAAAATCATCGGTATCGACTTAGGTACTACGAATTCCTGTGTGGCTGTCCTTGAAGGCGGCGACCCGGTTGTCATTCCAAACGCTGAAGGCAGCCGGACAACCCCGTCAGTGGTTCAGATCAAAGACGGCGAACGTCTGGTCGGTCAGGTCGCAAAGCGCGGCGCGATCACCAACCCGGACGGCACCGTTTCCTCGATCAAACGTCACATGGGTTCAGATTATAAAGTCACCATCGAAGGCAAATCCTACACACCGCAGGAAATTTCAGCGATCATCCTGCAGAAACTGAAGGCTGACGCGGAAGCTTACCTCGGCGAAGAAGTGAAAAAAGCCGTCATCACCGTGCCGGCGTACTTCAACGACGCACAGCGTCAGGCGACAAAGGACGCAGGCCGTATCGCAGGCCTCGACGTTCAGAGAATTATCAACGAACCGACCGCCGCATCTCTGGCCTATGGCCTTGAAAAGGGCGAATCCCAGAAGATCATGGTCTTCGACTTGGGCGGCGGCACCTTCGATGTCTCCATCCTCGAACTCGGCGACGGCGTCTTCGAAGTTAAGGCGACAGCTGGGAACAACCACTTGGGCGGCGATGACTTCGACCAGAAGATCATCGACTGGATGGCTGACGAATTCCAGAAGGAAAACGGCGTCGATCTGAGACAGGACAAGATGGCCCTGCAGCGTTTGAAAGAAGCGGCTGAAAAGGCCAAGATCGAATTGTCTTCGATGCTGAAAACTGAAATTAACCTGCCGTTTATCACCGCAACGGCCGATGGTCCGAAGCACCTGCAGATGGATCTGACCCGTGCGAAATTCGATGAATTGACGAGAGACCTTGTCAACGCGACGAGAGGCCCAGTCAACCAGGCATTGTCTGACGCTGGCATTTCCGGCTCAGAACTCGGCCGTGTCCTGCTGGTCGGTGGTTCTTCAAGAATCCCGGCAGTTCAGGCGGCTGTTAAGGAAATCACCGGCAAAGAACCGGACAAGAGCATCAACCCGGACGAATGTGTTGCCGTTGGGGCAGCTATCCAGGGCGGCGTTTTGGCCGGCGAAGTCAACGACGTGCTGCTGCTCGACGTGACCCCGCTTTCACTGGGGATTGAAACCCTCGGCGGCGTGACCACCAAACTGATCGAACGCAACACCACGATCCCGACGAAGAAGAGCCAGGTCTTCTCGACCGCAGCGGACAACCAGACCGCTGTCGACATCCACGTCCTTCAGGGTGAACGTGAAATGGCAAGAGACAACAAGACCTTGGGCCGCTTCCAGCTGACCGGCATCCCGGCTGCACGCCGCGGTGTGCCGCAGATTGAAGTCACCTTCGACATCG
>DGWE01000092.1:0-9279 GCA_002396065.1 Eubacteriaceae bacterium UBA4266 | reverse complement strand
ACATCGACGCCAACGGCATCGTCAACGTCTCCGCGAAGGATTTGGGCACTGGCAAGGCACAGAACATTGTCATCAAGTCCACTTCTAACATGAGCGAAGCCGATATCGACAGAGCGGTTAAAGAAGCGGAACAGCACGCAGAAGAAGATAAGAAAGAAAAAGAATTAATCGAAGCGAAGAATAACGCGGATACGGCTGCATACCAGGCTGAACAGTCCTTAAAGGACATCGGCGATAAGGCGACTGCAGACGAAAAATCCAAGGTTGAAGACGCGATTAAGACATTGAGAGAAAAAGCTCAGGGCGACGATCTCGACGCGATTAAATCCGCAACCGATGCGCTGAACGAATCTCTCTATCCAATTGCTCAGAAGCTCTACGCTGACGCACAGGCGCAGCAGCAGGCTCAGGGCGGCGCACAGGCTGGCCCGCAGGCGGGTCCACAGGCCGGTCCGCAGCAGGGCGGCAGCAATAACGGCGGCGACGACAACGTCGAAGACGCCACCTATGAAGACGTCACCGATAAATAATCATCTGCATAAAAATGGATAAAAAGAAAGGGCAGCTTGCACGAGCTGCCTTTCTTTACACCGGCGAAAATGATATAATGCTGTGCAGTTTGAACAGCAAAGCCAAAAGAGGTGATTATCAATGAGTGAAGAAAAACGCGATTATTACGAAGTGCTGGGCGTCGACAAAAACGCCAGCGCTGATGAAATTAAAAAGGCTTTCCGCAAGCTGGCGATGAAATACCACCCCGACCGCAACCCGGGGAACAAGGAAGCGGAAGAAAAGTTCAAAGAAATCAACGAAGCCTATGAAGTGCTGAGTGATGAAGACAAGCGCCGCAACTACGACCAGTTCGGTCATGCCGGCGTAGACGGTCAAGGCTTCGGCGGCTTTAGCGGCGGCTCTGGTTTTGGCGGCTTCGGCGGCTTTGACGATATCTTCTCAGATTTGTTTGGCGGCGGCTTTGGCGGCTTCGGCGGCGGTGGCGGAACCTCCTCCGGCAGACGCGGCCCGTCCAGAGGCTCCGACATGCGCATCAACCTGCGGCTGTCCTTTAAGGACGCCGTTTTCGGCACGGAAAAGAAGATCAAGATCAAGCGCAGGGAAACCTGCTCGGCCTGCGGCGGCTCTGGCGCGCAGGAAGGCTCTCACCCGAGAACCTGTGACAAGTGCGGCGGCAGCGGCCAGGTCACGATGCGCCGTCAGACGGCCTTTGGCATGATGGCTCAGACGGTGGTCTGCGACAAATGCCACGGCGAAGGGCAGATCATCGACAATCCGTGTCCACACTGCCATGGAACTGGACTCGAAGAAAAGGAACGCACGATCAAGATCACGATTCCGGCCGGGGTCGACAACGACTCCGTCCTGCCGTTGAGAGGTCAGGGTAATGCCGGTGCCAACGGTGGTGCCAGCGGCGACATTCTGGTTTACATCAACGTGCAGGAAGACCCGATCTTCAAGCGCAGAGGCGACGATATTTACGTCGAATTGCCGATTTCCTTTATGCAGGCGGCTCTGGGCGACAGCATCGAAGTGCCGACGATCGACGGCAAGGTCAAGATGAAGATTCCGGAAGGCACCCAGACAGGCAAGGAATTCAGAATGCGCGGCAAGGGCGTCAAAAACGTCAACGGCTACGGCAAGGGCGACCAATACGTGACGATCCGCGTCGAAACGCCGCAGAAGCTGACGCGCAGACAGAAGGAATTGATGAAGAAGTTCGGCGAATCCCTGACGGCCAAAAACAATCAGAAAGGCTCCTCTTTCTGGGACAGAGTGAAGAACGCACTTTAAACATGAGATCAATTGACACGCTCCTCAAAGCGGGAGAGTGTCTTTTTTTACACAAACTCTAAAACCTTTTCATCTAAATTGCGCTGAGATCATTGACGCCATAAGGCCATTTTGCTAGAATATTTATATCAACAAGTGTATGCTTAATCAATCAATTTTTCAGATAGACAAGGAGAGAAATATTATGGAACATATTCAATTTGACGCCAGCCGCGTGAAGGATTTTGTCCGCGATCACGAATTGGAACAAATTAAAGCGCAGGCTGAAACGGCTCGCAAAACATTAATCGAAGGTACCGGAGCCGGCAACGACTTCCTCGGCTGGATCGATCTGCCGGTAGATTACGACAAAGAAGAATACGCCCGTATTAAAGCGGCGGCTGAAAAAATCCGCAAGGATTCCGACGTGCTGGTCGTCATTGGGATCGGGGGGTCCTACCTCGGCGCCAGAGCGGCTATCGAATTTTTGAAACCGAATTTCTACAATCAGCAGTCCCGCGACCTCGTTGATGCGCCGGAAATTTATTTCGCCGGCAACAGCATTAGCGGTGCGTACCTCAACGATTTGATCGCGTTAATCGGCGACCGCGATTTCTCGGTCAATATCATCTCCAAGTCCGGGACGACCACGGAACCGTCTATCGCCTTCCGCGTCTTCAAGGCGAAGCTGGAAGCCAAATACGGAAAAGAAGAAGCCGCAAAGCGCATCTACGCGACGACGGACAAAGCCCGCGGCGCATTGAAAACCGAAGCCAATGAAGAAGGCTACGAAAGCTTTGTCATTCCTGACAACATCGGCGGCCGCTTCTCTGTGCTCACCGCTGTCGGCCTGCTGCCGATCGCCGTATCCGGCGCAGATCTCGACGCGCTGATGGCCGGCGCCGCGGAAATGCGCGACATGGTCAAGACGACGCCTTTTGAAGACAACCCGGCGATGCAGTACGCCGCGATGCGCAACATTTTCAGAAACAAGGGCAGAAAGATCGAACTGCTTGCGAACTACGAACCGGCGCTGCACAACATTTCCGAATGGTGGAAGCAGCTGTACGGCGAATCGGAAGGCAAGGACGGCAAGGGTCTTTACCCGGCGTCCTACGACCTGTCGACCGACCTGCATTCCCTCGGCCAGTTTGTCCAGGATGGCAACAACATCATCTTTGAAACTGTGCTCAACGTCGAAAAACCGATGTCCGACGTGACGATTCAGGCAGATCCGGAAAATCTGGATGGCCTGAACTTCCTGGCGGACAAGAACATGGACTTTGTCAACAAGAACGCGATGATGGGCACGATGCTGGCGCACACGGACGGCCAGGTGCCGAACCTGATGATCAAGATTCCGGCCCGCGATGAAAATTCCCTCGGCCAGCTGTTCTACTTCTTTGAATTCGCAGTCGGCGTCAGCGGCTACCTGCTGGGCGTTAATCCGTTCAACCAGCCAGGCGTCGAAGCGTATAAAAAGAATATGTTTGCCCTTCTCGGAAAACCGGGCTTTGAAGAACAGGCTGAAATTCTGAAGAAGAGATTATCTGAATAAGTTTAAGTAAACAATAAAGGAAAACGCCCGGATCCGGGCGGGAAAAGGGAGAATGAGATGAAACCTTACGCTTTCGGTGTGGATATCGGGGGGACATCGATTAAAATCGGACTGGCAAAGACATCGGGCTGGCTTTTCGAAACCCGGAAAATCGGAACCCCAATCGATCTTTCGGCAGAATCCTTTCTACTCAACATTTCGGAAGTGATCAAACAGCGCATTCACGCGCGGGGTCTGCGTCCGGCCGATTTTGAAGGCATCGGAGTCGGAGTTCCCGGCCCGGTCGATGAGAAGGGCGTGGTTCACGGCTGTGCCAACCTCGGCTGGGGCGATGTCGACGTGAAGGGCATTATGGAGCGCGCGCTGGGTATCCCGGTTCAGGTTGGCAATGACGCCAACGTCGCTGCCCTCGGCGAAATGTGGCAGGGCGGCGGCAAAGGGTACGCCAATCTTGTAATGGTGACCCTCGGCACTGGTGTCGGCGGCGGCGTGATTATTAACAAGCACATCGTCTGCGGACAGTACGGTTCAGCCGGAGAAATCGGTCATCTGCACGTGTCGGACCACGAGAGTGAACCCTGTGGCTGCAGCAATTTCGGATGTCTGGAGCAGTACGCTTCGGCCACAGGCATCGTCCGCACGGCAACACGCCTCTTAGATGCCCATCCTGAAGCCCATTCCATCCTCAGGAGGATGACGCCCCTTGACGCGAAGATGGTCTGTGACAGTGCGCGGGACGGCGATGAACTGGCCGTATCGGCCATTGAGGCGGCGATGGACCAGCTGGGTAAGGCCCTCTCGATGATCTCGTGCGTCATCGATCCAGAGGTTTACGTGATCGGCGGCGGCGTTTCCCTCGCGTCGGATGTGCTGATGCCACCCTTACAAAGGGCCTACAAGCGCTACGCCTTTCCTTCATCGAGAGATACGGCTTTCAAGAAAGCGACTTTAGGTAATCGGGCAGGCATCATCGGTGGCATCAAGTTGACGGTGCCGGATGCCAAAGAAAATAAGGAGAAAATAAAATGACGGTGAAAAGAATAGGCGTTCTGACCAGCGGCGGTGATGCGCCGGGGATGAATGCTGCGATTCGTGCCATTGTTCGAACCGCAGTCTGCTACGACATACAGGTGTACGGCATCGAGGAAGGCTTCCACGGGCTGAACGAAGAAAAATTCAGACCCCTCAATGGCCGCAGTGTGGCCAACATCATCGATCGGGGCGGTACGATGCTGCAGACCTCCCGTTCGGCATTTTTCAAGACCCCGGCCGGCGTCAAGCACGGGGCCGATAAAGTCAAGGCCTACGATCTCGACGCGCTGATCGTCATCGGCGGCGAAGGCTCGATGAAGGGCGCGAAGGCGCTGAGCGATCTCGGCGTCAACGTTGTCGTGATTCCGGGCACCATCGACAACGATATCGGCGCGACGGATTACACCATTGGTTTCGACACGGCGGTGTCGACCGCGATTGACGCGATCAGTAAGATCAGAGACACGTCCTTCTCCCACAACCGGATGAATATCGTCCAGGTGATGGGACGGCATTGCGGCGACATCGCGATGTACGCGGGGCTGGCCTGTGGGGCTAAGGCGCTGATCATCCCGGAAAAGGAAGTGCCCCTTGAAGATATCTGCGCGAAGCTGATTGAAGGCCACGAAAGAGGCAAAATGCACAGCATTATCATGCTGGCCGAAGGCTGCGGCAGCTATCGGGATTACGTCCCGAAAATTCAAGAGCTGACCGGTGTCGAAACCAAGGGCACGAACTTGGGTTACATTCAGCGCGGCGGCGCACCGAGCCATTTTGACAGACGGCTCGCCAGCTACATGGGCTTCCATGCGGTGCGGGCGATCGTGAAGGGCAACGTCAACTCGATGGTTGTGACGAAAAACGGGCAATTTCAGGTGATTCCTCTCGATCAGGCGATCGAGACGCCGAAGGTGTTTGACGAGGCCATGTACGATATGATTCAGGTGCTCTCCATTTAAGTCAAATAGAAGACATAAAAGATTTTGAGCTTTGCTTTTAAAAGCGGATCCACAGGGGTCCGCTTTTTTTGTGCACAAATTGTTATCCACTTATTCACAAAACTATCCACAGTCATTTTGCGGACAACACTGGACATGGCGGCTTTATCCACATTTATGCACAATTCTGAAAAGCTTTTTCAACAGGTTGTGGACAGGTTATAAGATTCTTGTACTCAGATACACTTTTTGATAAAATAAAAACATTAATGAAGAGAGGATGACGGAATGGACCGAAATAAAAAAATATTGATCGCAGCCTGTGTGGTGGCGGTCGCGATGATTATCGTGGTCGGCATTCTGCTGGCGATGTCCGGGAGGGATGAGACGCCGTTGAGCCAACACACACTCCAGCTGAAAGTAAACGGCTGCGACATCGACGTGTCACTGAAGAAAAACAACGCGACGATCAACGCCCCGTCGCTGGCTGTGGGCGACAATGAATTTGAAGTGCTGGGCTATCCAGGCGGCACTGTCAAGGTCAATGGCAAGACCGTCAAAGTTGGCAGCACCACAACCATTGACGTTGACGCGATTTCATCGGAAAATCAGATTGAAATTACAGTCAGCAACGTGAAGGACAGCCGAACAGTTCAGCTCAGAACCTACTCGACGCGCCTGCCCAAGCTGCGCGTCATCGGCAGCGGCATCAAGGACGGGCAGTACCTGGTCACCGAAGCGGACCGGCCGGTCATGTACGCGCTGGACGACGAAGGCGATGTCATCTGGTACAAGGCGCTGTCGTCCAAGTCCAAGACGCGCTTTTCCGATTTTAAATGCCACCAGACCGACAGCGGCACCTATTACTCCTATCAGGTCATCAATCCGGACGCCGACAATTTCGGCATTTCGGACTATCGTCCAGGTAAACGGATCATCATGGACGACGAATTCAAGACTGTGACAGAAGACGCCGGCATTACTGCCTACAAAAAGGGCGAAAGCATCGATTGGAAACAGGCGGGAACGGCGGTCGACGGCAATGCCTTTGAAATGCTCTCGCGCCACGACACCTTTACGGTGCGCCGCAAGCCGACCCGCGCGGCCAATATGCCAGAGGGTCTTGACGCCAAGGATAACACGACGGTCGCCGCGGTGATCGTGCAGAACGCCGGGCGCTCGAGCGTGAACTGGGAATGGAACAGCACGAATGTGGCGCGGCTGTACAGCGATTCGGTCACCGGCAACGATTATACGAGCGACGATATCCAGGATTATCTGAATCCGTCTGCGATGGTCGTCGACCCGACGGACGGCAACTTGATCCTTTCCTTTAAAAACGCGAATTGTCTCGTTAAAATCAACAGCGAAACGGGCAAGCTGATGTGGACCTTAGGCGGCAATTCCGACGAATTCGGCTTGAAGAGCAGCCAGAAATTCTCGGGCCAGACCGACGTCCAGGTGTCGGAAGACGGCACGCTGACGATCACGCAGCCGGGGAAAATCACGATGCTGAAGCTCGACGAAGGGAACAAGGCCGTCGCGTCGATTCGGACGAAAAACATCGACAACGCGGTCGGAGCCAATTTGATGAATACGGACAATGGCGTGCTCTGCGTCGGCAAAAACGGCAGTGTGCTCATCGAAGAACGCAGTGTCGACGGGGGCGAATTGAAAAACGCGCTGCAGATCAAAACAACGAGTCCGCACAATCTCGCGTCAGTGCGTTTTGTGCCAGCTGAAAAACATTAATGGCAATCACAAGGGACCGGAGACGGTCCTTTTTTTATGTGTAAACGGTCTTGAAATTACTTTAAGCTTATGTTAAGCTTTAAAAGCAATGTTGATTGCAACTCTGGAGAGTTCCTAAAAGGACGCCGAAGGTGTAAGCATCCATGCGATGTGATCTCTCAGGCAAAAGGACAGAGGTAATTTTTTTTACTTCGTCTTGACTCTCACATTTTTACATGTAGAGGAGGACACATGTTTCATTTATTCAATCAATTTCTTACGTGGTTTGACGGTATCGTCTGGGGACTGCCGTTAATCATTTTGATTCTATTTGTCGGCATCATGCTGACGATTCGGCTGCACGTTCTGCAGTTTGTTCATCTTCCAAAGGCACTTAAATTCATGGTGCGCAACGAAGAGGACGGCGAGGGCGAAGTCACAAGCTTCGGTGCGCTGAGCGTCGCGCTTTCCGCTACGATCGGGACCGGCAACATTGTCGGGGTCGCGACGGCTATCGTCGCAGGCGGTCCTGGCGCGCTGTTCTGGATGTGGATTGCCGCGTTTTTCGGGATGGCGACGAAATACGCCGAAGGGCTTTTGGCCATCAAATACCGGACCATTGATAAGGACGGCCACGTTTTGGGCGGCCCGTTCTATTACATCGAAAACGGGATGGGGCAGAAATGGCGCTGGCTCGCGAAAATTTTTGCTTTCTTCGGCATGGGCGTCGGTCTCTTTGGCATCGGGACGTTCACGCAGATCAACGGGATTACCTCGGCGGTCAACACCTTCTTCGATCCGAAAAACGTCAACACCGTGTCGCTGTTCGGCAATCAGTACTCCCTTTCAGTGGTCATCGCAGGCCTTCTGATCACCTTGTTTGCGGGCCTCGTCATCATCGGCGGTCTGAAGCGCATCGCCGGTGTCTCTCAGGTGGTGGTGCCCTTTATGGCCATCGCTTACGTGGCCTGCACCCTTGCGATTTTGATCATCAATCGCCACGCGCTGCCAGGGGCTTTGGCTGAAATTTTTGAATCGGCCTTTGGGCTCCGCGCTATTGCCGGCGGTGCTGTCGGCACAATGATCGTCGCAATGCAGAAGGGGATCGCGCGAGGGATCTTCTCCAACGAATCCGGCCTCGGGTCGGCGCCAATTGCGGCGGCTGCTGCGCAGACCCAGTCCTGTGTGCGTCAGGGTCTGGTCTCGATGACCGGGACCTTCATCGACACCATCGTCATCTGTACGATGACGGGGCTTTCGATTGTGTCGACTGGCTCTTGGAATGTCGGACTTGAAGGGGTCAACGTCACGATCCGCGCGTTCCAAAAGGGGCTGCCGATTCCGGCACAGGCTTCCAGCTTCCTGCTGATGCTCTGTCTGGTTTTCTTCGCCTTTACGACCATTTTAGGATGGGATTATTACGGCGAACGCTGCCTCGAATACCTGTCGAACCGGAACAAAAAGGCCGTCATGACTTATCGCCTGCTCTACGTGCTGTGCATTTTCTTCGGCCCGTACATGACTGTTGAAGCGGTTTGGACCATCGCCGATATTTTCAACGCGCTGATGGCCTTCCCGAACCTGGTTGCGCTGATCGCGCTGTCTGGCGTCGTGGTCGCCGAAACCCGGGAATATTTCAAGCACGAAAACGATCCGCGGATTTTAACAGGCAAAGAACTCGAGGATTAAACGTCCCCGCGTTATAATTAAGCACTAAAAAAGTCTGAGCTGTTATATTGGCTCAGACTTTTTTGTTTGGCTGATTTGTCATTCGTAATAGGTGGTGTCCAGGGGCGCGATCAGATCGAGCAGAATCGTCGTGAAGCGGTCGATTTCGTCGTGGTGGCATCTGGCGGCGGCTTCGCGGCTCAGTGCCTTCGGCGGGTTCTTTTCCTTGAGGTAGCGTTCGTAGAGCAGGTTGTTGATGTTGGCTTGGGTGATGACGATGCCTTCGGGACTGACGACGGCCAAAGCGTTTTCGATCAGATCTTGGGCGAGCTCAAAGTCGTCGGTGACGACAATATCCTCCAGGGTTAAAATTTCGGCGATCTGCGCCCTGCGGTCCTCCTTGTAGTGGTCGTCGTCCGACGAGAGACCGCTGATGCCCTCTGTCGGGATCTGACATTCCTTCGAGAGGGTTTCGCAGATTTTGCGCTGGTCCCGTGGCGTCGTGTCGTAGTCGACAATGATTTTCATTGGCTTAAATGGCGCTCCTTTCTCTTACAATAAAGATAT
>DGWE01000039.1:1922-10458 GCA_002396065.1 Eubacteriaceae bacterium UBA4266 | reverse complement strand
GGGCGTGTGAAAAAACAAAAATTTTTCACACGCCTTTATTTTTTTGGGGACATAATCTTTAATCTAGAAAAAAGCGTATAACTCCCCTTACCCCAATAGATCGACTGTTTCTGCTTTAGGCGGCTGCTAGGTTTCTTTTCTGTTTATTATGAAATTTATAAAGATTATGGCCAATAGAAACTAATAATAACTCAAGTCGAACTGATTTGATTCCTCTTCGAACGATTCGTTTATACCATCGATCGTTTTTTATAATCCCAAATGTGCCTTCAGCTTGAATGGATCGATTCATCCTCAATAGTGCACCTTGGACACTTTCCAGATTATTGACTACCTCCTGGTGCATGGCTGTAAGTTCTTGGTTGATCCAAACCGTACGATTTCTATCTGTTTTCTTGCATTGTTCTGCATATGGGCATCCAGAACAGTCTTCGCATTCATACACTTCTTCCTGGCGTCCATATTTATTTCCCCTTACGTGTTTGCGATATTTTAAGTGAAATGCTTTATGATTCGGGCAGCGCATGATCCCATCTTTTCCAATGGGAAAGTTAACGGCTCGGAAAGGATTTTCATGAAATTTTTTATCCTTTGTTTCTTTTTTAAACATTGGAAACTTCATGTATTTTTCCATTCCATTTAGTTCACAGAAGATGTAGTTATTGTATGATCCATACCCAGCATCTGCGACTGGATATTTTGGATAAAAGCCGTACGTATCTTTGAACTTATTCATTAGGGGAACAAAACAATCCATATCAGAACGAAACTGGTTAACATCAATAACTGCAATGTACTCATCTGCCACACCAACCTGAACATTATAAGCAGGCAATAACTGATCGTTTCCCATATAATCTGTCTTGATTCGCATAAATGTAGCAGAATGATCGGTCTTTGAGTAACTATTTCGTCCTTCTCCGCAAATATTAATCTTTTCTACATATTCTTCCAGTTTTTCTGTGTATGCGGTTAGTTTTTCATAATGCCGCTGCTGGATCGATTTATGATGCCCGCGGCCATGAACGAAGGATGATAAATCGAGTTGACAGATGTCTGCATATTTATCTACAGCTTCTCTGAGGTATTCGGGTGCGTATTCTGTATTAACAGAAAACCTTACACCGGTAAATGCCAGTTCCTGATTGATTTCTTCAAACAGTATAGTGATCTTTTTAAACAGACGATATCTGGATTTTTCAGTCGCCTTCTTCCATACCCATGAATATCTGTTTGCATCAGCTTCAAACTTAGATCCATCTATGTAAAGATGCTGAAGATCAACGTGTTCCTTTTCAAAGATCTTCTGATTGATATCTTTAAATATCTCTTCAATAGAATCGGCTAGGATTTCATTGATAAAGTAACCAAAGGTACGATATGATGGCGTTTTGTAATCCATAAGATACATAAAGCGAAGATTAATCTTGCAATTGTCCGCGAGTTCACGTAAAGAAATATAACCATTTGTCATGAATCCAAATAATACAGTTTTCAGCATGCTGACTGGGTTGTATCTATTTCTTCCAGTATCATGCTTTGGAATACGCTTCAGATATTTCTCCAGATCGATTTCTCCCATAAATCGGTCAAACGTCAGCACTGGATCACATATATCTAGATAATCCTGAATTAACATTGGCAAAACTGCCTGTTTTGTATTAGAATAAATATTAGTTGAAGTTATCATGGTAAGTTAATTTTAACACAAAAGAAGGACCTGAGGCTCGTTCACAAGAGTCTCAGGTCCTTCTTTCATTGGGCTGTGTTTTTTCACAGCCCCTTTTTTTCTTAATGATTTGCAATTTCGTTGTTGCCTTTTTTGTAAAAGGTGTTATAATAAAGCTGGAATTATAAATGTAATCGTAATACATTGATTGAGTAAAATTTAGTGCTAAAGGAGGTTTTCTGATGTCACATTATTTACTTCTCATTCCGATTTTTGGTCTTATCGCATTAATCGTCGCGTTCTGTTACGCCGCGTGGATCGATAAGCAGGATGCAGGCAACGACCGTATGCAGGAAATTGCCTCCGCGATCAGTGAAGGTGCCCACGCCTTTCTATTCTCTGAATACCGCATACTGATCGTCTTTGTGGCCGTCTTATTCGTATTGATCGGCGTCTTTCTTGGCAACTGGCTCACTGCTGTCAGCTTCATCGTCGGCGGCTTGTTCTCGACGCTGGCTGGGTACTTCGGCATGAATGTCGCGACAAAGGCGAACGTAAGGACCACCAATGCGGCCAAGGAAAAAGGGATGTCACAGGCGCTTAAAATCGCCTTTTCGGGCGGTTCTGTCATGGGCCTCTGCGTGGCAGGCTTCGGTGTTTTCGGTGTCAGTCTGATTTACATTCTGACAAAGAATGTCGATGTACTGGCCGGCTTCAGTCTCGGCGCTTCCTCGATTGCGCTTTTCGCCAGAGTCGGCGGCGGCATTTACACCAAAGCGGCAGACGTCGGCGCGGACCTCGTCGGCAAGGTCGAAGCCGGTATTCCGGAAGACGACCCACGTAATCCAGCGGTCATCGCGGACAACGTCGGCGACAATGTCGGTGACGTCGCCGGGATGGGCGCCGATCTGTACGAATCCTACGTCGGTGCACTGGTTTCCGCTTTGACCCTCGGTGTCGTGCTGTATCAGCTTAAAGGAATTGTCTTTCCGCTGCTTTTAGCCGGACTCGGGCTGCTCGCTTCCATTATCGGCACGCTCATCGTCCGCACCAGCCGAAATAAAAATCCGCAGCGCGCGCTGCAAACCGGGACCTACGTCTCAAGCGGACTCATTATCGTCATTTCATTTATTCTCAGTAAATTGTTCTTCGGCGGCTTCAAACAGGCGATCGCCATCGTCTCCGGGCTTGTCGTCGGTGTGCTGATCGGCTTACTCACCGAATATTACACTTCTGATGAATATCAGCCCGTTCGCGAAATCGCAGAAGAATCTGAAACCGGTGCCGGTACAACCGTCATCAGTGGGATTGCTGTCGGCATGAAGTCCACTGCTTTTCCAATTCTATTGATCTGCGTTGCGATCTTTATCGCCTACCAGACAGCAGGGCTCTACGGCATCGCCCTCGCAGCTGTCGGGATGCTTTCCACCACCGCGATTACAGTCGCCGTCGACGCCTACGGCCCAATCGCCGATAACGCAGGCGGCATCGCAGAAATGTCCCACCTGGACGAATCGGTTCGGGATACGACAGACCGTCTCGACTCCGTCGGTAATACCACCGCGGCTATGGGCAAGGGTTTTGCGATCGGTTCAGCTGCACTGACTGCCCTCGCGCTCTTTGTCTCTTACGCGCAGGCGGTCCATCTGAAATCCATCGATATTCTGAACAACCGCGTCACCATCGGCCTGCTCATCGGCGGCATGCTGCCGTTCCTGTTCTCCGCCTTCACGATGTCTTCGGTTTCTAAGGCGGCGTTCAAAATGATTGAAGAAGTCAGACGTCAGTTCCACGAAATGCCTGGCATCCTCGAAGGCACGACCCGCCCGGATTACAAGACCTGTGTCGGCATCGCGACCAATTCTGCACTGAAGCAGATGCTCGTTCCCGGCATTATGGCCGTTGCCTCCCCGATTGTCATCGGCCTGCTCCTCGGCCCGGATGCCCTCGGTGGCCTGCTCTGCGGCGCACTCGTTTCCGGCGTTGCCATCGCGATTTTCATGGCCAATTCCGGCGGCGCTTGGGACAACGCGAAGAAATACATTGAATCGGGCGCCCACGGTGGAAAGGGCAGCGAAGCCCACAAAGCGGCCGTCGTCGGCGATACCGTCGGCGATCCGTTCAAAGACACTTCCGGCCCGTCGATCAATATTCTGATCAAGCTCATGACCATTGTTTCCCTCGTTTTCGCACCGCTCATCGCTTCAATCGGCGGTTTGCTATAAATTTTTTCTTTTCGCAGCCGAGCAATCGGCTGTTTTTTTTCGTTCAAAAGCCTATTTTGTTTTGAATTCGTCAAATTTCGCTTTAAAAATAATTAAAAGTATTGCATTTTACCCTTTACGCATTATACCTATGGGGGTATAATGAAACCAATAAATGAGCATACGTTCATGTTTTAAATTTAGGAGGTCAATCTCATGTCAGTAAAATCCAATATTTTAAAAATCGGCGGCGGCATCTTAGTTGGTGCTTTTGGCGGCAAATTCCTTAAAACGAAAGCAGCAAAATCTGCGGGCGTGCACATCATTGCCGGTGCCAAAATCGCAGGCAACACAATCAAAGACGGCTTTGAAAAATGCCAGGCCAGCTGCAGCAACGCGGCCGCAGAAGCGGATGTCATCAAAGAAAAACATTTCACCAAAAAGGATGAAAATTACCGCGAAAAAATCAAAGCTGAATACGAAGCGATAAAACCAGCCTACGAAAAAATTGTAGAAGAAGAAAATCAAAACGCTGACGCGTAAGTCTGTATTTTGCGTATTCTGAAAGGATGCTGTTTTGATTTATCGCATTATTCAGCGAACGCCCAATCGGTTTCATTTGGATTTGATGCAGCGGCGTCTGAGTGAAACCGAAGCGGACGTTCTCTACTACACATTGATCGAGCTGCCCGGCATCGAAAATGTAAAAGTTTATCAGCGCACGGCACAGCTCGCTGTGCGCTACGTCGGCGTTGAATCGGCCATTCTCGATTACATTTCCGATATGGACCTTTCTGACCCGGCGCTGCAGGACAACGTGCCGACCATTTCGGCCAGAGCCACAAACGAAATGTACAAGAATAAAATTCTCAACAAGGTTATGCTTCGAATCGGGAAATGGCTCTTCCTCCCGCTGCCGATCCGCACCGCTGTGACCATCTATCAAGCCGTTCCCTTTGTCTGGCGCGGCCTAAAGGATTTGTTCAACAAAAACGTTTCTGCGGAAATCATCCACGCGGCGGCCGTTCTCGCTGCACTGCTGACCGGCGAATTCGATACCGCAGCGTCGGTCGTCTTCCTGACCGAAATCGGCGACATTCTCGAAGAATGGACGTACAAAAAGTCGGTCGACGATTTAGCGCAGTCTCTATCTCTCAACGTCGAAAAGGTCTGGAAAGTCGCGGACGACGGCACTGTGTCGCAAGTTTCCCTGAACCATATGCACAACGGCGACCGCTTCAAGGTCACGATGGGCAATATGATCCCCCTCGACGGGAAGGTCGTTTCCGGTGAAGCGATGGTCAATCAGGCCGCACTGACGGGCGAACCGCTGGCGGTGCGCAAGCACGACGGGGTCATCGTCTACGCCGGAACGGTGCTCGAAGAGGGCGAACTCATCGTCGAGGTCCGTTCCTCCTCTGGCGAAACCCGGTACGACAAAATCGTCAATATGATTGAAAATTCCGAAAACCTCGCGGCATTGACTCAAATGAAAGCCGTGTCTGTCGCCGACCGCCTGGTCCCCTGGACCTTTGGCGCGTCACTGCTCGCCTTTGTGCTGACCCGCAACGTAATGAAAGCTGCGTCTGTTTTGATGGCAGACTTCTCGTGCGCAGTCGAGGTGGCCATGCCTATCGCCGTGCTTTCAGCCATGCGCGAAGCTGGCAAGCACGACATCACCGTCAAAGGCGGCAAATTCCTCGAAGCCATCTCTGAAGCCGACACCATTGTCTTCGACAAAACTGGAACGCTGACGCGGGCGACACCGGTCGTTCAAGAGATTGTCACCTTCGACGGGCAGGATCCCGACGAAATGCTGCGCATCGCGGCCTGTCTCGAAGAACAGTTCCCGCACTCCCTGGCCAACGCTGTGGTTCGCGCTGCGAAGGAAAGAGGCCTTTCACATTACGACATCAAAACCAAGGCTGAATACATTGTCGCCCACGGCATCGCATCTAATATCGGCGAAGACCGCGTCGTCATCGGCTCCTACCATTTCGTCTTTGAAGATGAAGGGGTCACCTTTGAAAGCGAAGCCGACCGGGCGCGCCTAGGTGAAATTCCCGCGGAATACTCTCACCTTTACATGGCCATCGGCGGCAAACTCGTCGCGGTCATTGCCATCTCTGACCCGATCAAGGAAAACACACCGGACGTCATTCGTGATCTCAAGGCCGCTGGCTTTAAGAACATTGTCATGATGACAGGCGACAGCGAAAAGACGGCGAAGGCCATCGCTGCCCAGGCCGGCATCACGGAATATTACTCCGAAGTGCTGCCGGAAGATAAGGCCCATTACGTCGAAAAGATCAAGGACCGGGGCGAAAAGGTCATCATGATTGGCGACGGCATCAACGATTCGCCGGCCCTCTCCGCTGCCGACGTCGGCATCGCCATTAAAGAAGGGGCCGACATCGCTCAGGAAATTGCTGACGTCACGATTTCAGGCTCCGACCTGAACCAGCTGGTCAATCTGAGAAGACTCTCAGACAAGCTGATGAAGCGTATGCATTCGACCTACGTCATCGGCAACGTCTTAAACGGCGCGATCCTGGTCTTCGGCATCAGCGGCCTGATTGTGCCGAGAATCGGCGCGGTGCTGCACAACGCCTCAACCATCGGATTGTGCCTCAGAAATATGCAGGACCTCTCAGCCTCTGAAGAAGATGCGCCTGAGACAGTGTCCCTGCCGCAGCCTTCTGTCGCGTAAACAAAGGCTGAACGCTTTTACAGCTTTGTCCCAATAGGACGGAGCTGTATTTTTTTGTGTCTGTTTATGATAAACTGAAGTAAAATCCACACGAAAGGTCTTCTTTATGATCCATTTTCCCAACGAACATCTCGATCTTGAATGCTTAGACACCCGCGAAACCGTCGCAGAGGCCTGCGCCAGAGCCGGCCATCCCCTCGATCTGGTCTGCGGCGGGACGGGGCGCTGCGGGCAGTGCAAGATTCTCATCAAAAATCACGGCATCACGCTGGAAGTGCTGGCTTGCCAATATCCCGTTTTTGACGAGATGGAAATTCTGACCGGCGCCGAAGCCCGTCAGCAGATTCTCGACCGTCACGTCGATTTTGATCCGCTGATTCTGGACCCGCCAGTCCGCTGTTTTCCTGTCAGCTTCGAAAGCCTTAATCTTCAAAACGCTAACGCCTTCCTCGGCTCCATCAACGCGGTGCTGCCCCTCGATTTGACCTGCGGCAATCCCGATATTTTAATTGCCGGCTTTGAGGCGGTGCGCAAAACCCCCGTTCCGATCGTCGACGTCATCGCGGCCGTGCGCGAAACCGACCCGTCCGCCTTTGTCGCCCGATCTGGCACACTCCTCGGCGTCACCCCAGAAACGAACGGAATTCCTGAATACGGCGCCGCCTTTGACGTCGGCACGACCACTGTCGTCGGCTACCTGTACAACCTCGAAAGCGGCGATTTGTGCGCAACAGCCTCTACTAAAAACCGCCAGGCCGCTTACGGCGCCGACGTCATCTCCCGAATCGCAGCCGCCGATGACGGCAAGCTTACGGCCCTCAACGACGCGGTCTGCGAAACCCTTGCCAATTTAATCCAGGAACTTTGCCAGAAAGCTGGCGCCTTAAAAGCGCGTCAAATTATTTCCGTCGTCTGCTGCGGCAACACGACGATGCTGCACCTGCTCGCCGGCGTCTCTCCCAAATCCCTCGGCACAGCGCCCTTTGTCTCGCAAATCGACGCCCCAATCGAAGGGCCGGCCATCCGCTGGCACCTCGACCTTCACCCGGCCGCTCAGCTGACGCTGCTGCCGCCGATCGCATCTTACATCGGTTCAGACACCAGTGCATTGCTCGCGGCGCTGCCCCGACGAAATGAAACCCGCCTCGTCATCGACCTCGGGACGAACGCGGAACTCGCCGTCGGGCAAAACGGCCATTATACCGTCTGCTCCGCCCCCTGCGGGCCGGCACTCGAAGGGGACGGCCTCACGATGGGCATGCGCGCGGCTGACGGCGCAATCGAAAAAACCGTCTACGACCCGGGCACAAAGCGCTTTCACTGCCAAATGATCGGCGATCCGCCGGCCACCGGGCTCTGCGGTTCGGGCGTGATTGACACCATCGCGGCGCTGCTGGACAGCGGTCTTATCAAACCTGACGGCAGCTTCATCTCAGACGAGGCCGCCGCAGCGCACCCCAATGGCAGCCGCTTGACCCGTTCGGGAAAAATCCGGCAGTTCGTGCTGCTCACCTCGGAAGAAAACAACGGGGCTCCAGCGGTCGTGCTTTCTCAGAAGGACATCCGCGCGATCCAATTAGCCAAAGCTGCGATTCAAACCGCCGTCGACTTGCTGTTAAAAGCGGCGTCCCTTTCGATCGAGGATATTGACACCATTTATCTCGCCGGCGCTTTCGGCAATTATATTTCGGTTACCTCCGCGCAAAAGATCGGCCTTCTCCCGACCGGTCGGATGAAAATCGTCCCCGTCGGCAATGGCGCGGGCTCTGGCGCGATCCACTGCCTGCTGTCCACTGAAGCCAAAAAACAAACCGAAGCGATGGCCGGGCAGTGCACCGTCATTAATCTCACCAATGATACCGAATTTAACACTCAGCTCGTCGCCAACACCGTTTTGTCGCCGCGATAAAAAAATGCAGTGGATTGCGTTCTGCGATCCACTGCATTTTTATT
>DGWE01000039.1:924-1866 GCA_002396065.1 Eubacteriaceae bacterium UBA4266 | reverse complement strand
ATTTCTAGAATTTCAAATCTTCACTTACGCGGGCTGTTGGCTCTTTTTATGATGGGTCAGACCCATATGATTGGCCAGTTTGTACAGACGGTCCACAACGGCCAAGGTCACTGCGGCGCCGAGACCGACCTGAACGAGATTGCCCGGAATCGAAGAAACCGGCGCGACCCAATTGCCGTAAATGATGCCTTCGGCGATGTAGTAGCCGACGATCTTAATCGCGCAGGCGGCAATAAGCGCCAGCACGTAGTGGAGATAATCGTGATGATTTTCGCAAATCGCGCCGACCGCAATGCCCATCAAACCGCAAATCACAAAAGTAAAGGGCGCCCAGGCTGTCCAGCCGCCCAACAGGTCGAAAAGTCCCATGCCAACGCCGCCGGCCAAGCCACCGACGCGTTTGCCGAAAATAATCGCGCCGATGAAAAGAGGAATATTGCCCAAATGGACCAGTCCGCCATTAGCGGCAATCGGCAGACGTACATTAATAAAGGTAAATACATAGGTCAGCGCAATAAAAGCAGCTGTGATGACTAAATCGTGTAATTTCGTATTTTTCATAAGTTGCTCCTTTGTCTCTCTTAGTCTGCCTCTATTATCGCCCATTAAATTCCTCGGTAAAAGATTCAATCCGCACTCATTTTTTAAGGTCAGTCTTGCGGCAAAAAGGCTAATCTGACCTGATTGACCCTCTTGTTATTTTGCTTAAGGCCCTTATCAATTGCCATCATTTTATAAGAAGCGCCTATTCCTGCTGCCGTCTACTATATGCGCTGCGTGATGTCCCTTGTCGTCATATGCCTCTGCCAGAACGCGACCGCATGATCAACCCAGCCTTCAGCCACCGTGCCTTCTCCAAGACCAAACCCATGGTAAAGACCTTTAAATCTGAATAAATTTAGAATTCATTGCATTGTCCTCTTACTCATTATTCATTTTTAT
>DGWE01000039.1:0-876 GCA_002396065.1 Eubacteriaceae bacterium UBA4266 | reverse complement strand
CATTTTTATTTGATGATTCAATTTTATGGCGGGTTTTCTAAAAAGTACAATATCAAATCGTAAAAGCAGATTGCACTCAGCGCATACTCGAGACGAAATGTCAAAATCATAAAAAATCCCTTTTTCGTAAAAATCATCACAATTCACGAAAAAGGGATATCTTTTATATTATTTTGTCAATTCAAACTGCGCGTTGTAAAGCTTGGCGTAAAAACCGTTTTTTGCGAGCAGGCTTTTGTGATTGCCCTGCTCGACGATTTGACCGTCCCGCATCACAAGAATGATGTCCGCGTCGCGGATCGTCGACAGCCGGTGCGCGACAATGAAACTGGTCTTGCCTGCCATCAATTTGTCGAAGGCCGCCTGAATCTTGAGCTCCGTCCGGGTGTCGATGTTGGACGTGGCTTCGTCGAGAATCAGCATCGGGGGATCGACCAGCATGACTCTAGCGATGCAGAGCAGCTGCTTCTGCCCTTGGCTGAGGTCGCCGTCGTCAATGACCGTATCCAGCCCCTTCGGCATCTGATGAATAAAGGTATCGCAATGAGACGCCGCCGCGACCTGCCAGATTTCGTCATCTGACGCGTCCGGTCTGCCAAAGGCGATGTTGTCCCGAACGGTGCCGTGCATCAGCCAGGTGTCTTGAAGCACCATGCCGAAATTCTGTCTGAGGGACGATCTGGAAACCGCGTACACGTTTTGATCGTCGATCGCGATGGTGCCGCTGTCCGCGTCGTAAAAGCGCATCAATAAATTGATCAGCGTCGTTTTGCCGCAGCCGGTCGGCCCGACAATAGCGATACGCGTGCCGGGCTTCGCCTGAAGGGAAAAATCCTGAATCAATTTTTTGGACGGATCGTAGCTGAAATACAAATT
>DGWE01000065.1 GCA_002396065.1 Eubacteriaceae bacterium UBA4266 | reverse complement strand
GTCTTTTTGAGCTTGAGCATGTCGGCGTCGCCCGTCGCCTGAGCTGCCTTGTCGATGAGCTTCGAGACGGTTGAATTGCTGCGCCCCTCACTGATGTATAGATCGATCAGCTCGCGGTACAGCCGTTTCAAATCGTTCTTGTCCGACGCCGCTTTGATGCCGTGGTTGACGATTTTTTCGCCGAGCGAAAGCTCGCCGATTTTCTGTGCCGCCTGTCCGCCGGCAATGGCCGTGCGGCGGTCGATATTTGCGGCGATTGCGACCTGGGTCAACAGGGTTTTCGCGTCGCTGTCCTTGTTTTGAGCCGCCGCGGATTTCGCCCGCAGTGCCTTACCGTAATTCGTATCCTCACGGCTCTTAGCCTGGGCGAGATACTTGTCAGCCGTCTCCGTCTGGCCCTTCGCCAGCGCGGCCGCTGCCAAACCCTCATAGCCCTCGACGCGCCGGCTGTTCATTTTCACCGCCTCGCGGAAGGACGTCTGGGCCGCCGTGTACGCCTTTTGATCCATGTTGCGGTTGCCGACGTCGATCGCGGATTCGTACTGATGATTCTGAAACAACAGTGCCGCCGCACCGACACCGCCGGCAATCAGAATCAGTACCACGATCACCAATGTCACCTTGATCCGGCCTGCGGCGGGCCGGCGTTTGGCCGGCTTTGGGACCGTCCTCTGCTTTTGAGTATGCGGCTTTACTTTAGGTTCAGTTTTGACGGGCTGGCCGCATCGGGGACAAAATCGCATCCCTGGCTCCAGCGGCGCCCCGCACTTACTGCATTTCATTTTTCTTTATCTCCATTGCTTTTCTCTTTATTTTAGCATTTTATATCCTTTAGGGCAACGGCGCGCAGGCGCGGACAAAGGCCTCGAAGACGGCCAGGCTCTTGGGATCCTTCTCGAAGGCGCATTCCGGATGCCACTGCACGCCGAGAAGAAAAGCCCGGTTCGGATCGCTGACGCTCTCGACCACACCGTCCTCAGACACCGCCTGAACGATCAGGCCTGATCCTACATCCTTCACCGCCTGATGGTGAATCGAATTGACCGCGTAGGTGCCTGCGCCGACGATACCGCTTAAAGAGGTATCCGGCAGGACTTCGACCGTGTGAATCGGCACGTCATAGGGCGGGTGCTGATGGTGTTCGGTGGCCGTCGGATGTTCCGTCGGCAGATCCTGGTACAGGCTGCCGCCGTAAAGCACGTTAAAAAGCTGAATGCCGCGGCAGATGCCGAGGACGGGTCTGTCCGCCACCGCCGCGCCGTGAAACAGCGCCACGCTCATCCGGTCCAGCGGCTCGCAGGTTTCGTCCGCATCGGTCAGGCGCGGTTCGTTGTAATAGGACGGCGTCACGTCCTGACCGCCCGGAAAGAGAAAGCCGTCGCAGGTCTTCACGAAATCCTTCAGGATCCCTTCGTCCTCGGTGTAGGGCAGCATCACCGGAATGCCCCCGGCCGCGAGAAGGCCGTTCATGTACCCGGGCAGCATCCAATAGCTCCTCCGCTGTTGGTCCACCAATGGCAGAATACCGATTTTTGGTTGCTTCATCGTTTAACCTCGTATGCTATAATAAAATTATTCTTATTATAAACAAAAATAAATGAAAAAAGCAGCGGTGAATGAAATTCCCCATTATTTACCTATTTTTTACTGTAATCCGCTGTAAATTTTATACTTCTCCACTATATTGTAAATTGAAAAATTATGACAATTTAAATATATTTAAATTTAGAAAGAGAGTACGCTATGCCAAATGAAAATCTAACCGCCACTCCGGCAGCCCAGCCTGCGAGCCCTTACGACTACATGCAGAACCGCGAGCTGTCCTGGCTGAATTTCAACGACCGCGTCTTGAGTGAAGCGCAGGACCCGTCGGTCCCGCTTCTCGAACGCCTCCGCTTCGTCCAGATCTTTGTCTCAAATCTCGACGAATTTTTCCGCGTCCGCGTCGGCTCACTGATCGATATGGTGCCTGCCGGCGACGCCTACCACGACAGCAAAACCGGTTGGACCGCTGACGAACAGCTCCAGCACATTTACCGCGCGGCCAGAACCCTCTGCACCAAAAAGGATCGGGTTTACTTCCACCTCGAACACAAGCTGCGTCATCAGGATATCTGGCATCTGTCTTACGACGAACTCACCGACGACGAACAGGAATACATCGAACAGCATTTCCAGAACCATATCCTGCCGCTGCTCTCGCCGCTGATCATCGACGCCCACCATCCGTTCCCGCACCTGCAGAACAAAAAAATCGAAATCGGCGTCGTCCTGAAGGATCAAGCGGAACGTAAGGTCTTCGCGATTATCCCAATTCCCGACAGCCTGCCTGACGTGATCTACCTGCCGTCCCGCCACGCACTGCGCTACATCTCCACCGAAGACGTGGTCTGCGATTACGCGGATATCATCTTCGACACCTACACCATCGTCGAAAAGGTCAAGATGTCGATCACGCGCAACGCCGACATCCACGCCGACGACGAAGATTTCGAAGTCAACGACGATTTCCGGACCGTGATGCGCGATATGCTCAAGCGCCGCAAGCGCCTGGCACCCCTCCGCCTGGAATTGTCCAACACCGTCAGCGACGAATGCTACGATTTCTTGAAAAAGAAGCTGCGCCTGGCCGACGCCCAGATTTTCTACGTCAAATCGCCGATGCGTCTGGGCTACGCCTACCCGATCGCCGACAAGCTCAACGACGAACAAAAGGCCGACCTGCTCTACGCGCCGTTCTCACCGCAGATTCCGTCTTCGGTGAATATGAAACGCAAAATGGAGCCGCAAATCAAGGATCACGACATCCTGCTGTCCTTCCCCTACGATTCGATGGACCCCTTCGTGAAAATGGTCTCCGAAGCGGCAGACGACCCTTCAGTGCGTTCCATCGCCATCACGATTTACAGATTGTCCTCGAAGAGCAAGCTGGTCGAAGCGATCTGCCGCGCTGCCGAAAACGGCAAGAACGTCACCACCCTGATCGAGCTCCGGGCCCGCTTCGACGAACAGAACAACATCGACTGGTCCGAACGGCTGGAAAACGCCGGCTGCACCGTTATCTACGGGACGCCGGGCTTCAAGGTCCACTCGAAAATCTGCTTGATCACCCGGGAAAGAAACGGTGAAATCACCTACCAGACCCAAATCGGCACGGGCAACTACAACGAAAAGACGGCGACCCTCTACACCGATTTGTCGCTGCTGACCGCCAATCAGGACATCGGGCTGGACGCCATGCATTTCTTCCAGAACATGGGGCTTGAAAAGCTCAACGCCAAGTACAACAAGCTGATCGTCTCGCCGTCTACTCTGAAATCGACGGTGCTGAAACTGATGGACGAACAGATCGCCCTCGGCGATGAAGGCGAAATGTTCTTCAAGCTCAATTCCCTGACCGACGTGGACATCATCCGCAAGCTCAAGGAAGCCTCCTGCGCCGGCGTGAAGATCCACATGATTATCCGCGGCATCTGCTGCATCGTGCCAGGCATCCCCGGCGTCACCGAAAACATCAATGTGCGCAGCGTAGTCGGGCGCTACCTCGAACACTCCCGGATTTATCGCTTCGGCGCCGGGGAAAAGCAAAAAATGTACATCGCCTCTGCTGATTTCATGACCCGAAATACCGAGCGCCGCGTCGAAGTCGGCGCGCCAATCCTCGACCAAAGGATCCGCGACCAAATCAACCACATCGTGGACATCATGATGCACGACACGTCGAAGGCGCGCATCCTCGGGCCAGACAAGCTGTATTACCCGATTACCGACGATAAAGGTGCGGCGCTGCCACCTTACGACTGCCAGCAGGCGCAGATGGACGAAGCTATCCAAAACTGCTTCCATCCTCAAAAGAACAAGCTGCCGAGCAGCGCCGACAGGCCAAGACACAAGGCGTCTTTCTTCTCAAGACTCTTTCACCGCGACCGTTAAACCTTCAATGCATCGAAAAAGCCAGACGATATAGACATCGTCTGGCTTTTTGAGTTCAAAAAAATACAGCAGCCTTTTAAGCTGCTGTACGTTTTTGATTTAATTCCCAATGTGCAAAATTAGTTATTGTCGATGTCGAGTTCTTTCAAATATTTCTTGAACCGGTCGCCAACACCCGGCATGCGCAAGCCGTATTCAACGGTTGCTTCGAGGAAGCCAAGTTTATCGCCGACATCGTAGCGGCGCCCCGCAAAATCGTAGGCGATCATTTTCTGGCGGCGGGCCAATTTTCTCAGGGCATCCGTCAGCTGAATTTCACCGCCGGCACCGCGGCCAGTATGTTCGAGGATTTCGAAAATTTCCGGTGTAATGACGTAACGCCCTAGAATCGCTAAATCGCTCGGGGCTTCGTCAATGGCTGGCTTTTCGACCAAATCATCAACGGCAAATTCGTAATCGTTGATGGCCTTTCCCGAAACGATACCGTATTTGTCAACTTGATCCTTTGGCACACGCTGCACCCCAATGACCGATGCCTGATGTTTGTTGTAGACGTTGATCATCTGCTTAAGGGCCGGGTTTTCTTTGTTGTAGACAATATCGTCCCCCAGCACCACCGCGAAAGGTTCATCCCCGACAAATTCCTTGGCACAGAGCACAGCGTGGCCGAGCCCCTTGGCTTCGCCTTGGCGAATGGTGTAAATATTGGCCATATTGGTAATGTCTTCGACCATCTGCAGCTCAGCATTTTTACCCTTCATGCGCAGATTGAATTCCAATTCCGGTACGTGGTCAAAATGGTTGATGATGATTTCCTTATTGCGGCCGGTGATGATTAAAATATCGGTAATACCTGACGCGACAATTTCTTCGACGATATACTGAATGGTCGGCTTATCGACGATGGGCAGAATTTCTTTCGGAACCGATTTGGTCACTGGCAAAAAACGTGTGCCCAAACCCGCCGCCGGAATAACTGCCTTTTTCACTTCTTGTGTCATGAATCCTCTCCTGTATTGATTTCGTTCAAATTTGATTTAAAATGCCCTTCGCATTTCTTTTTGTCTTCTTATAAGTATAACGGCTTTAATTCAAATCTTCAAGCTTTTCAAACAGTCCGACCGGCTTTAGGCCAAGTGCCGCGATCTTTTTTTTGTCAAGGCTGCCTGTCACATCGACGATCTGCCGCCCTGCCATGCGCTTCGCGAGCGCCGGTGTCAACATTCGACCCATCCCCGGCCACGCGCCGAGAATAACGACCATTTCCGCATGCTTCGTCGCCTCGGCACAGCTGGCACAGAACGTAAAAGCCTCCCGTGTGCGAAACAGCCTCCACTTCGCCTGGTCCATGCCCCAAGGCAGGTAAAGGGCAAACGGTCTTCCTTCTTCAAAGGACTGGTCTTCAAAAGATTCCGCCATCGCTTTGAGCAGCTCCACCGCCGGCGTTTCCCGGAGATCATCCGTACCGGGGACATTGGACAAGCCCAGAACGGCAACTTTCCCGCCGCTGGATGTAATCTTTTGAACGGCGGGCAGAAGCCAGGCCTTTACTTTTTCAAAATGCGCCGTATTGGCAGTCTGAAACCCGTCGATTAAAGCCCATGTCTCTTTTTTCTCAAAGGCTTTCAAATTAGCCAGCTCCTGGCTCAGGCGCCGCCCGCCCGCGCCTGCAGACAAGGGTGCGCCCGCTCTTCGGTGCATCTTTTCGCCTCTGGTCAAAATTTCGAAAACCTTCTGCCCCGACGCGCCGCAGTCCGCAGCGATATCCTGCCAATAATTGGCCAGCACTTGTGCAAAGGCAATTCGCGCCACGTCTGAAACGGCGGCTGCTTCTGCATCTTCCGGTGTACAGTAGATTCTGCGGCTGCCGTCCGGGTCCATCATCTCGAGTGCTGCTTCCACCGGCTGATACCGGGCATCTTCCCCGACGACGATCGGCCCATCTTGGCGCATGGCTTTCATCATCGCGCCGTCATCGTACAATTCCGGCAGTGCAATGACATGAACCGGCACGGCGTCCTCGCGGTCTGCGGCCGCGGCGTCCGCGACGCGCTGCAGCGCGCGAATGCCTCCCGGCGGCAGCGTCGTCTTAACAGCGAGCACGGTTGCTTCCGGGCACTGGTTGGCAGCCTGGCGCACCACTGATTCAATAAATCTGAGGGAGGGCCTGCCGTCTTCTCCGGCTGGCGTCATGCCGCACAGCGTAATCAAGCGGCACTCCCGAAAAATCCGCCGCGGCTGTGTCAAAATCGTCAGCCCACCAGATTTGATCTGCGCCTCAAGGGCTTCTTTAAGCCCCGGCTCGACACCTGGCAGCGACATTTCCTCCTGAATGCCTTCGGCCATATCTTCGTCCGGGTCCGTCGCCAAAACGGTCAAGCCCCTTTCCGCCTGAACGGCAGCCCAGGCCAGTCCTGTCACGGTCAATCCAATCACGCCGACCGTCCTTCGGCGCTCTTCTTCTGTATGCGTATTTGCGTTCCAATTCGTGTTCATCATGGTGCTATTATAACAAAGAACGCCTGTCTCAAAAAATAAAAAACTGTTCCGATTTTTACAATTTTTTGTTGAGCTGCTGCGTTATCATAGACTCATCAAATCAAACAGATCAAGACAAAGGCGTCGATCACCTATTCCGGTGGCGGCGCCTTTTTGATTGATGGAGGCAAACATGAAATTTTCAAGAGTTGAAATCGTCACGGACAATGCAAAATTAGAAACCCTGCTCAGTGCAGTTGGGCAGTACGGCATTTCTGGCATCACCGTTTATCAGGTATTAGGATGCGGCGTTCAGTACGGCTCTAAAGAATACGAAGGGGAATCAAAGAAAACGCCGACGCTCCTTCCGAAACAAGTGGCCATGGTCGTCATGCCGACCAATCAGGTCGACGCCTTTTTAAAATTCGTCAGCGAAGAATTGTACACCGGTCATATCGGCGATGGCAAGATTTTCGTCTCAGATATCGAAGAAATCATGCGGGTACGCACCGGCGAAGTCGGCATCGAAGCGCTGGAACCTCAGAAGCACTAAGCAAAAAACTTTGCACATTGATTAAAAAAGGAAGTGAATCCACTTGGCTGCTAACAAAAAACTCGGCATGGGCAGCGTCGTCGCCACCGGCGTCGGTCTGATCGTCGCCACCAGCTGTCTGCTCTCCCTCGGGCAGGGCTCCTCGGCAATCGGCACCACCTTTATCATCTCGATGGTGATCGCTTGTGCCATTAACATCCTCTTTGCTTTATCCGTTTCGGAGCTCAATTCTCTGATGCCCAACATTACCGGCGGATTGCCGCAGTACACCCTCGCGAGTATGGGCCCCTTCGTCACCATCGTCATCATGGTGGGGGGATACCTGGCCTGCAACACGATGGTCAGTTCGGCGGAATGCGCGATGTTCGGCAATACCATTCAAAGTGTCTTTCCGCAAGCCGGCATTCCGGCATCGGTTTACTGCGTTATCCTCGTCGCCATTTTGATCGCCATCAATTTAAACGGCGTCGACATTTTCGCAAAGGTTCAAGACTTTGTCGCCTACGCGCTGATCGTCTCGCTTTTGATTCTCGGCGTCCTCGGCACGATTAAAGTCGGCACCGGCACCCCAATCACCCAGCCCGCGGTCCTCTCCTCGAAGTTCTCGGACATCACCGGTCTCTGCGGCTTGGCCTTTTTCCTGTTCATCGGGTGCGAATACGTCATTCCGATCGGGGATAAGATCGACAACCCGCGCCGGAAAATTCCGGCTGGCATGGTCATCTCCCTGCTTCTGGTGCTGACCTTCCAGATTTTCATGTGCATCGGCTTCAGCCATTACACCCCGTGGGCAGAGCTCGGCAAGAGCACAACGCCCCATGTTCTCTACGGCACCATGCTTTTGGGACCTGTTGGAACGTACTGGATGGCTGTCGTCTCTGTGCTTGCCGTCGTCTCCTCGGTCAACACCGTCATTTCCTCTCTGGCCTATATCGCCGCAGGAATGGCGAA
Organism: Eubacteriaceae bacterium UBA4266; assembly: GCA_002396065.1. Classification (GTDB taxonomy): domain Bacteria; phylum Bacillota; class Clostridia; order Eubacteriales; family Eubacteriaceae; genus Pseudoramibacter; species Pseudoramibacter fermentans. The sequence goes on along the minus strand of DGWE01000065.1, from coordinate 8,859 downwards.
AATCGGACTGCTCCCTGAAATTTTCAACAAGACGAACAAAAAGGGCGCACCGGTGGCTGGTATTCTCCTATTCGGCGGCGTCATCCTCGTCATCAATGCCCTGGGGCTGTCGACTTCTTCTTCATTGTCATTTTTAATTCTCTGCGGATGCGCCTTCTGGATGCTGTCTTACCTCATCACCCATATCAACGTGCTCATCTTCAGAAAGCGCCTGCCCAACGCGCCTCGCAAGTTCAAGGTGCCGGGCGGCTTCATCATTCCGGTCCTGGGCGCCATCGGCATGGCCTGGATGTTCTGGAATATTTCTTCCGATCCGGCAGAACGGACGTTGATTTACATCGTCTGCCTGATCATGGTCGCCGTCTTGAGCGTCTACGCGGTCCTGTGGATTAAAAAGGTCATGCACCGCCCGCTGTTCAAGCCCTTCCCGATGGAAGAAGTCATGGCGATGGACAACGACCTCTACTCGGTCTACCACGACCCGAAAACCGGCAGGCTGCGCGCCAATATCGCCCGCGGCGGCGTGACACCGCTTGGCGAAAGCGAATCGTAACCCCAAACCTGTGCAATTGATTTAGAGATAAATATAAAATTTAGGATTTTGAAAGGACATTAAAAATGAGTTACCCAAAAATTGATTTTCTGTATTTAAGTGAACCGGATATGTTAAAAGCAGGCGTCGATGACGTCGTGGCCTGCACCGACTGCATGGAAGACCTGCTCAAGCTGCTCGACAAAGGCGACTACCGCATGGGCGGCGAAAACGGCAACTCCCACGGCTGCATGGTCACCTTCCCGGACGAGCCGCAGTTCCCAGGCATGCCGAAAAACGGTCCTGACCGCCGCTTCATGGCGATGCCGGCCTACGTCGGCGGACCTTTCCAGGTCGCCGGTGAAAAATGGTACGGCTCCAACACCGCCAACAGAGAAAAAGGCATTCCGCGTTCCATCCTGATGGTTATGCTCAACAATAAGGACACTGGCGAACCGCTGGCCTTGATGTCCGGCAACCTGATCTCCGCTTACAGAACCGCCGCGATTCCAGGCGTCGGTGTCAAACATTTGGCCCTCGAAGACGCCAAAGTGCTCGGCGTTGTCGGCCCTGGGGTCATCAACCGCGCCACCATCGAAACCTTCGCGGCCCTGCGTCCTTCTCTCGAAATCCTGAAAATCAAAGGCCGCGGCCAGGCGTCCATCGACCGCTGCATCGAATACGTCAACAAAAAAATGCCGGGGCGCTTCAAAGACATCATCGTTTGTGATACCCTTGAAGAATGTGTCCGCGATTCCGATATCGTCAGCTTCTGCACCAGCATCACCGGCGGCGATCCGGCCAATTATCCGCACGTCGAAACCGAATGGATCAAACCTGGCGCTTTGTTCACCTGCCCGATGGCCGGCGACTTCAGCGACGACATCATCGAAGATCCAAACACCAAATTGGTCGTCGACAACTCCGGACTCTACGAAGCCTGGGCGGAAGAATACCCGTACCCGACCTACAACACCATCGCCATTCCGGGGAGCAAATTCACCGACATGATCCACGACGGGAAAATCGAAGCCTCCAGAATCGAAGACCTCGGCGGCATTTTGAACGGCCGTTTCCCGGGCAGAAAGGACGACAAACAGGTCATCATCTACTCCATCGGCGGGATGCCAATTGAAGACGTCGCCTGGGGCAAGGTGCTTTACGACAGAGCCGTTGAAAAAGGCATCGGCGTGAAGCTCAATCTCTGGGACAGCCCGTACTTCTATTGATCCTAAGGATCTCTCCTTTAATCTTTATTGAAAACATCCATTTACTGACTTCTTCACAAAAGACTCCTGAGGACAGTTCCTGCCTTCAGGACTCTTTTATCTATATTAGAAACAGAGGAACACATGAGTACAAGATTAACCACCCACCCGATTTTAGGGACATACGAAAAGGGCCCTAAAGTCAATTTCACTTACGACGGCAAACCGATGACCGGTTACGAAGGTGAGCCGATTGCGATGGCGCTCAAGGCAGCCGGCGTCATGGTCCACCGCTACACCTCCAAAAAGCACAGCCCGCGGGGCATTTTCTGCGCGATCGGGCGCTGCACCGACTGCGTCATGATCGTTGACGGACAGCCCAACGTTCGCACCTGTATGACCCCGCTGAAAGCCGGCATGACCGTCCAGACCCAATACGGCGTCTCGGCTGAACCCTTTCCAGAATTGGAGGAAAAAGCATGAAACGTGTTGATTTAATCGTCATTGGCGCAGGCCCAGCCGGGCTCTCCGCCGCCATCGAAGCCTCCAGCCGGGGGCTCTCCACCGTCGTTTTCGACGAAAACGCCCGTCCCGGCGGCCAGCTCTTTAAACAGATTCACAAATTCTTCGGCTCAAAGGAACACAAGGCGAAAATCCGCGGATTCCGCATCGGCCAGACCCTTCTCGACGAAGCGGGCAAGGCCGGCGTCGACGTCGTCCTGAACGCGACCGTCATGGGCATTTACATGGAAAAGGAAGTCGTCGTGAGAATCGGCGAAGCCATCGAACACATCAAGGCCGACGCGATCATCGTCGCGACTGGCGCCTCTGAAAACATGGTTACCTTCAAGGGATGGACCCTCCCCGGCGTCATCGGCGCGGGCGCGGCCCAGACCATGATGAACCTTCACGGTGTCAAGCCCGGCAACCGCATTTTAATGCTCGGCACCGGGAACGTCGGCCTGGTCGTCTCCTTCCAGCTGCTGCAGGCCGGATGCGACGTCGTCGCACTGGCCGACGCCGCGCCGTCTGTCGGCGGCTACGGCGTTCACGCGTCCAAGGTCGCCAGAACCGGCGTGCCCTTCTACCTGTCCCACACCATCGTCGAGGCTGAAGGCGACGATCACGTCACCGGCGTCACCATCGCCGAAGTGGACAGCCACTTCAACTTCATTCCCGGAACGGAAAAACATTTCGACGTCGACACGATCTGCGTCGCGGTCGGCCTGTCGCCAATGAGCCAGCTGCTCAAAATGGCCGGCTGCAAAATGGAGGACAATCCGAAACGCGGCGGTCAGGTGCCGATTATCGACGCCCACGGCGCCACTTCTGTCCCCGGCATTTTCGCCGCAGGGGATGTGGCCGGTATCGAAGAAGCCAGCTCGGCGATGATCGAAGGACGCCAGGCCGGACTTTACGCCGCTGAATACCTCGGCTACATCAAGGACGCCGACTTTTCAGAGGGCGAAGACGAACTGGATGCGGCCCTCTCAGGCCTGCGCCAGGGCATGTTCGCGCCGGGCAACAAGGGCAAGCGCATCGAAAAGACCGACGAAGGCATTCCGGTTTCCGATTCGCTGCTGCACCACGGCTTTGTCGCCGACGACGAAATCGAACGCTTCCCAGGCGTGACCCACAGACCCGGCGTCCACCCGGTTATCGAGTGCACCCAGAACATCCCGTGCAACCCGTGCCAGGATGCCTGCCCGAAAAAATGCATTGAGGTCGGCGACAAAATCACGACACTGCCCCACATCAACGAAGACAACCCGTGTGTGAACTGCGGCATGTGCGTCGCGTCCTGCCCGGGCCAAGCGATCTTCTTGATCGACGAGGACTGCGGAGATGGCACGGCGGAAATCACCCTGCCTTACGAATTCCTGCCGGTTCCTGAAAAGGGCGCGGTCGGCAAAGCGCTTTCGCGAAAGGGCGAACCGATCTGCGACGCGACGGTCGTCAACCTGCGCACCGCCAAAGCCTTCGATCAGACCACACTGTTAACGATGAAGGTGCCAAAGGCCTACGCGATGAAAGCGCGGTTTTTCAAAGCTGAATAGAAACGAGAATGAACCATGAGTGAAAATAAACAACCATTAACCACATTAAGCGACCGCTGTGCGGATATCGGTCCCTTTGTTCCGGCGCCGGACGACGACATGATCGTCTGCCGCTGTGAAGAAGTCACAAAGGGTGAAATTCGGAAGGCCGTCCACGCGGGTCTCTGGACCATCGCGGAAATCCGCCGCTACCTGCGCTGCGGCATGGGGCTCTGCCAGGGCCAAACCTGCAGCAAACTGGTGAAGGGCATTGTCGCCAGAGAGCTCGGCGTCTCCCCGGCCCTGCTCGAACCGGCCACATCGAGAGCGCCGATGCGCCCGACTGAAATGCAGGTCATCGCCACAGAAAGCGAGGTAAATTTCTAATGAAAACAACAGCAGACGTGATCGTGGTCGGTGCCGGCATCATCGGCAACGCCATCGCGTATTACACCGCAAAAAAAGGCCATTCGGTCATCGTATTGGAAAAAAGTGCCATTGTCGGCAACGGCGGATCCAGCCGTAACGGCGGCGGGGTCCGCCAGTCTGGCCGTGACGCGAGAGAACTGCCTCTGGCCATGTACGGCATCGAAAATCTCTGGCCGGGCCTGTCCGACGAACTGGGCTACGACGTCGAATACGTCAAAAAGGGCAATCTCCGTCTCGGGAAAACCCCGGCACACTTGAAAATTCTAGAAGGCTTGGCCAAAGTTGGACAGAGCTGCGGCCTCGACATGCGGATGATCGACGGCAAGGAAGTGCAGGCCATCAACCCCTACATGTCCGACGAAGTTGTCGGCGCGAGCTGGTGTCCCACTGACGGCCACGCCAACCCGCTGAAGGCGACCCTTGCCTTTTACATGAAGGCGCGGGAACTCGGCGTGCAGTTCTACACTGAAACAAGCGTCACGGGACTGAAGAAAAAGGCCGGCAAATTGAAAATCGTCGAAACGGATAAGGGCGTCTTCGAAGGGGATACCATTATTTTGGCCTGCGGCCTCGGCGCCCGCCCCATCGCGAGCCAAGTCGGCATCGACATCCCAATGAGCTCTGTGCTCATCGAAGCGCTGGTCACCGAACAGGAACCGGATATGTTCCCGCAGATGCTCGGAACGGCAGAAGCCGATTTTTACGGCCATCAAACCGCCCACGGCTCCTTCGTCTTCGGCGGCTCCTCCGGCCTCGAAGCCGTGAACAGCGACAACGGCACACCGGTGACCCATTCGATCACGGCGCCGTGTATCTGCCGCGGGATCATCAAATACATGCCCCGGCTCGCCAACGCGAAAATTGTGCGGACCTGGGCCGGCTGGATGGACCACATGGTCGACGGCGTGCCGGTCATCGACCGCATCGACGAAGTGCCGGGCTTGATTCTGGCCTGCGGCTTCAGCGGCCACGGCTTCGGCATCGCGCCGGCTGTCGGCATGACCGTATCCGAACTCATCGAAGGGCCGGACACGACGGTCGACATCTTCGGCCTGACCTACGACCGATTTAAAGCAAAGGCATAAAGAAAAACGTGAAAAATAATCGACTCGATTTGAAATCAGCAAAATTTAACAATTAATGAATTTGCTCTCGTAATTGCTGTTGACGATCTGATCCCGGTATTTCTTCGGGGTCAGACCCGTCGCGGATTTAAAGTAGCGGGTCATCTGTGACTGGTCGTAATACCCGCAGAGCTGCGCCAGATCCACCATTTTGATCGATCTGCCGTGGGTCAGCTGGGACAGCGTATTTTGAAAGCGGATCGCCTGGCTGAACTGCTTCGGGCTGATGCCCATCGTTTGGCTGAAAACTTTATCGATGTAGCGCGTGCTGTACTGCATGTGAGCCGCCAGCTCATCCATGCGGATGCAGCCCTTTGACTTGACGATCCATTGAATGACCGCGTCCACGAAAAGCTTCTGGGCCACGTCCTTTTCTGCATCGACGTGGTCGTGCATCGCCTGAAGCAGAATATCCGTGCGCATGCCCATGAAATGGCTCTGGATTAAATCTTCTTCCAGCTTTCGATCGGTAATGCAGTCGTCGAGGGGCACAACCTGATCGCAGAAATCCCGAAATTTCCCGTCGATAAAGGGCGGCAGCACACCGGGATCGAAGCGGATGCCAAAGTAAAAATGTCCCGGCTCCGTCTCTAACACGTTGTGGCTGGGCACGGGCCCCAACACGAGCGCCCGGACATCATTTTGATAAAAATCAAATTGAATGTCGATCGAACCGTCCGGCACCCCAGTGGTTCTGCACCGCGAGGGATCGGGAGTATAGGCGTAGGTTTGGGTAATCCCCGCCTGATGCACCCGACGGACAAAATAGGTATCGGTGCTCAGTGCAAAAAATGGCTGAATGGCCATACAATCATCCTCTCTAGAACGCAAAATAAAAAAGAACGCAAGGGCAGAATTAACGCGCCCTTGCATTCTTTTGATATTATAGTGGATTTTACTCCACTTTGCAAATCCTTTAAAAATTACGAACGGCTGTATTTTTCTTCAATCCCGGAAATTTTGTCCAACCGTCTCTGATGACGGCCGCCTTCAAATTCGGTGGTCAGCCAAACCCGGAGAATGTCCTTGGCCAGCTCGTCGCCGACCACACGGGCTCCCAGCGCGAGCACGTTGGCGTTGTTGTGCTTGCGGGTCATCATCGCCATGTATTCGTTGGTACAGAGCGCCGCGCGCACCCCTGGCACCTTGTTCGCCGAAATGCTGATGCCGATACCAGTGCCGCAAATGACAATTCCGCGGTCCGCCTGTCCGGAGACGACGGTTTCGCCAACCTTCCGGCCGTAATCCGGATAGTCCACCGAATCCGTGCTGTCGCAGCCGCAGTCGATGACTTCGACCTGATATTGATTCTTCAATTCTTCGATGAACTTCTGTTTGAGCTCGTATCCGCCGTGATCCGATCCAATCGCAATTTTCATGTTACTTTCTCCAATCGTGAATTTGTTCTTTTTCTATTTTATCATATTTTCACAATTCTGAACGTATTGGTTTTCATTTTGACATAAGTAAACATTATTCGGTTTGGAAGTCTGGATCGTGGGATTGATCCGGCTCTTTTTCGATGGCGTCGATCATCGCCATGTCTTCCGGCGCGATTTCAAAATCGAACAGCTTCGTGTTTTCTGCGATATGCTGCGGATTTGAGGCCTTCGGCAGCGGAATAACGCGATGCTGCAACGCCCACCTGAGGATCAGCTGCGCCGGCGTGACGCCGTAGCGGCTCGCCCGTTCGACAATGAGGGGGCTGCCCACAATCGTTCCCTTCCCCAGCGGGCGCCAGCCTTCAATCATGATGTCGTGGCCCATACAGAAATCAGTGGTAGCCTGCTGGTCGAGCCCCGGGTGGAATTGGATTTGATCCACCATCGGGATCACTTCGGTGTCCATCAGCGCCTTCAGGTGTGCTGGTTTAAAATTGGAAACGCCGATCGCCCGGACGCGCCCCGATTTGTACAGCTCAGTCAACGCCTTCCAGGTGTCGACGTTGACCGCTTCCCACTCGTCAGAGAGCGCGGGCACCATCGGCCAGTGAATCAAATACAAGTCAAGAACGTCGAGCTTCAAATCGGCCATGGTCTGGTCGAAGGCCCGCATCGTGTTGTCATAGCCTCGATCGGTCTTCCAAACCTTACTCGTGATGAACAAGTCATCCCGATCCAGTTCGTATTTGTCCAGCGCGCGGCGGATGCCTTCGCCCACGTGAACCTCATTATGATAAAAAGCCGCGCCGTCGATCAAACGGTAACCTGCGCCGACCGCCGCGTCGATCGCCTCGACCGCGCGCGCGTCGTCAGGGATTTGGTAGGTGCCAAATCCCAGGCAGGGAATCGCTGTGCCGTTTCTCAGCGGTACGCGGTCCGATGCACTTTTAAGCTGCATGATGATCCTCCTTTTGGATTACTGGTTGGATTGTCTTTATTGTACCTTAATTATCTTAAGGCTGTACAGTTTTTTGCGGCCGATTGACGATGTAAATGCCCAGCGACACGCAGACCAGCGCCAGCAGCGCCGGCCAGCCGAGGGCCTGATTTTTTTCGCCAAGGAGCCACGCCGAAAGAAACACCCCGGCCACAGGCGTGACGAAGAAGTAAATCTGCACCTTGGAGACCGGGTTGTGCGCCAACAGCAGCGCCCACAGCCCGTAGGCCACCGCCGATACAAAGGCCAGATAGATCAGCACGGCGATTCCCTGAACATTCAGGACGCCGAAGCGGCCGCCGAAAATCAAGCCCGCGGCCGTCAAAATCAACCCGCCGAAAAAGAACTGCCAGCCGCTGAGCAGATAGGGCTCTTCCCGGCCGCCGAACTGCCGGAGCAGTGCCGCCGAAACCGACGAGGCGATCGTCGAGAGAATCATAAAGCCGTCGCCGAGCAGCGAAAAGGGCTCACCTGTATGCAGGCCCGAAAGGTTGACGAGCAGGATGCCGAAAAAGCCGAGGGCGCAGCCGGCGAGCTTCCGCGCGGTGAGCCGCTCCTGCCTGAAAATCAGACACGCCACGAGAATGGCCCAAAAGGTGCCAGTGCCGTTGATAATCGAGCCCCGCACTCCAGACAGATGCCCGAGGCTGATGTAAAACAGCGTGTACTGCAGGATCGTCTGAAACAGGGCGAGCCAGGCCACACAGGGCCAGGCGCTCCGCTTCGGCCAAAAGGGCCCTTTAAAAATCGCCCCGCCGATGAGCACCGTTAAAATGCCCGTGAGGGTGAAGCGCAGACCGGCGAATAAAATCTGGTCGGCGGTGCCGCCAATGGAAAGAAAGCGGTAGCCGAGCTTGATCATCGAAAAGGCCGAGCCCCAGAGCAGGCAGCTGACGAGGGCCAGGCCGAACACGACCGGCCCCCTAGTCAGCGGATCCTTTGAATTTTTTATTTGTGCCACATTGTCCTCTTTTCTTTACTTCTTTTGCATCCTTGATCGTTCAAATCTTTAAGCCGTTTATCATTTTCTAGAACGGCAAATCCTTTTCAGATTTCTATTTTACGCGCATAACCGCGCGTCCTTGTGCTAAAATGGTTGCGGTCTTATTTTAACATTTTTAATTACAGAAAGGAAATTGTGTAATGGAAAA
>DGWE01000112.1 GCA_002396065.1 Eubacteriaceae bacterium UBA4266 | reverse complement strand
CCCTCGGCACCCAGATGAAGGCCACTGGGGAAATCATGGCCATCGGCAACAGCTTCGAACAGGGCATGATGAAGGCCATCCGCTCCATCGAGCTGGGCTTCGACACGCTGTCCGTCGAAAAATACCGCAAGGCCTCCGACGAAGAAATCGTCGAAGCCCTGGGCCGCAAGGATGACGAACGCTGCTTCGTGGTCTACGAAGCGCTGTACCGCGGCATCCCGATGGATCAGATCCACGCGATCACGATGATCGACATGTGGTTCCTCGACAAGCTGCGCCACCTGGCGATCATGGAACGGGATTTGACCGAAAAGGGCATCGGCGACGACCGCGCGGCCGAACGCATTACCGTCGCGCGCCAGCTGGGCTTCCTCGACTCGACGATCGCCCGGCTGACTCACCTGCCCTACAACCCGAAGACCTGCCACGTCGAGCTGCCTGAAGCCGTCGAAAAGCAGATCACAATGCCGGAATACGCGTCCTTCAAAATGGTCGACACCTGCGCCGGGGAATTCGACGCGGAAACGCCGTACTTCTACTCGACCCGGGACACCGAAAACGAAGCGGAAGAATTTTTGGAAGAACACGCCAGCGGCAAGAAGCGCATCATGGTCTTCGGCTCCGGCCCGATCCGCATCGGCCAGGGGATCGAATTCGACTACTGCGCCGTGCACTGTGCCTGGGCGCTGCGCGAGCTCGGCTACGAAGCCATCATCGTCAACAACAACCCGGAAACGGTCTCGACCGACTTCGACACCTCGGATCGGCTGTACTTTGAACCGCTGACCGCGGAAGACGTCCGGGCCATTGTCGAAACGGAACAGCCCGACGGCGCTATCGTCCAGTTCGGCGGCCAGACGGCTATCAAGCTGACCCAGCACCTCGACGAAATCAAGGTGCCGATTCTCGGGACCGACCCGAAATACATCGACGCGGCGGAAGACCGCGAGCTCTTCGATGAATGTCTCGAACGCTGCGGTATTCCGCGTCCGAAGGGCGGCACCGTCTTCAAGACTGAAGAAGCGGTCGAAGAAGCCAACCGCCTCGGCTACCCGGTCCTGCTGAGACCTTCTTACGTCCTCGGTGGGCAGAACATGATCATCGCCCACACCGACGACGACGTCCGCGAATACATGGGCATCATCACCTCCCACGAAATCACCAACCCGGTGCTCATCGATAAATACTTGATGGGCAAGGAAGTGGAAGTCGACGCGATCTGCGACGGCGAAAACTACCTGATTCCGGGGATCATGGAACACGTCGAAAAGGCCGGGGTCCACTCCGGCGACTCGATTTCGGTCTACCCGCCGCACACTTTGTCCGAAAAGGTGCAGCAGACCATCATCGACTACACCGGCAAGCTCGCGAAAGAGCTCCACGTCATCGGCCTGATGAATATCCAGTTCGTCGTGATGGACGAAACGGTCTACGTCATCGAAGTCAACCCGCGTTCCAGCCGGACCGTCCCGTACATTTCCAAGGTGACCGACGTGCCGATGGTCGACATGGCCACCCGCATCATGATGGGCGAAACCCTGAAGGATATGGGCATCGACCACTCCGGGCTGCACCCGGTGAAGGATCACGTCGCGGTCAAGGTGCCGGTCTTCAGCTTCTCGAAGCTGGAAGACGTCGATACCCAGCTCGGGCCGGAAATGAAATCCACCGGGGAAGTTCTCGGTGTCGCGAAGACCTTCGAAGACGCGATCTACAAGGGCTTCGTCGCCAGAGCCGGCCAGGACATCGTCCGCCAGGGCGCGGTGCTGCTCACGGTTCGAGACCGAGACAAGCCGGAAATCATCGACATCGGACGCCGGTTCCACGAATTGGGCTTTAAGCTCAACGCGACGGTGGGCACGGCACAGGTCCTCCGCGAAAACGGCCTGCCGGTTCACGTGGTCAGACGTTTATCTGAAGCGCGGCCGAACATCGGCGACCTCCTCGAAAACCGGGAAGTCGACTACGTCGTCTCCACCTCGACGAAGGGGCGCCAGCCGGGCATCGACGAAGTCAAAATGCGCCGGAAGGCCGTCGACAATTCCGTCACGCTGATGACGGCGCTGGATACGGTCCGGGCGCTGCTGGGCTGCCTCGAAAGCAAGCGCAACCTCTCGGATATTCCGCTCGTCGACATCACGAAGATCTGATTGTTTAAAAGATTTGCAATTTATACGCCAGTTCATGAAATGAGCTGGCTTTTTTATGTGATTCTTAAATAAGATACGATATAATATAATCAGATTAAATTAAAAACACGCGCCTTATGCGCTTCACGATTACGGACAGGAGGGACAGACACATGAAAATCATTGCAGCCGGCGGCGCCGGCTTTGTGGGCAGCAATTTCATACATTATTGGCGCAAGCATCACCCGTGGGACACGCTGGTCTGCGTCGACGCGCTGAAGCGGCGCAGCAATCTAAGAAACCTCGGCGACGCCTTTGAAGCGCCGGATTTCGCCTTCATCGAAGCGGACATCACCGATCAGCCGACGATCGAGAGCATCCTCAAGGTGGAAAAACCCGACGTCGTGATCAATTTCGCGTCGGTCGGCCGAAAAAGCGGCGGGGTGGACGCCTGCCTGGATACGAACGTGAATGGGACCGTGCGGCTGGTCGAGGCCTGTGTGAATTGCGGCGTGCCGCGGTTTCATCAGGTGTCGACGGCGGACGTGTACGCGGCGATCGCCCTCGGGGATGACCATCAGATTTACGAAACCGAGGCGCCGAAGCCGGATTCGGTTTACGCGGCATCTAAGGCGGCGGCGGACAATTTCGTCCTCGCCTACGGCGGCCACCGCGCCATCGCTGTGACGATCTCCCGGAGCACGGCCAATTACGGACCGGCGCAGGAGCCCAACGCGCTGATCCCTGAAACGATCATCCACGCGCTGCACAATCAGGATATCGACGCGCCGGGGACGGGGCAGAACGTGCGCGACTGGACCTTCGTCGACGATCACTGCCGCGCCATCGACCGGATTTTGTTCAACGGCGAGCCGGGCGAGATTTACAACATCGCCAGCGGCTCGGAAAAGAGCGACCTCGAAACGGTGCAGGCCCTCTGCGACGCCTTCGGCAAATCCGCCGGACAGCTCGATAATGCGCCGGCGCCCGGCCCGAAGGACAAGCTGTTCACGGTCAACGCCGACAAGATTCACGATGAGCTGAACTGGACGCCGCGGACGTCCTGGAGCTCGGGCATTCAAAACACCTGCGACTGGTATCTGCACCATATGGATTGGTGGGACGATCAGAACAGCCAAAAATAAAGGGCTATATGCAAAATATAATAATAGGCAGTAAAAAGCCGCTCTGTCACGGGACAGAGCGGTTTTTTGTGTGCGGCGGCGCGGTTAAAAGATCGACCCCAGCAGTTTAAAAACGGCATGCACGTTGTCTGCGTCGATGCTGGCAAAGTTGATGATGATCTGCACGCAGCCCTTCGGCGGTGTCAAAAAATCAGGCTACGGCCGGGAAACCGATTTGGCGATCCTTGACGCCTACACAGTCTGCAAAAATATCATGATTAACTTGTCCGACGCACCGTCTGGGTTTTTCCCGATGGTTTAAGAAAGATCAATTTTATTGGTTCTTCACGAAAACTTGGGG
>DGWE01000045.1 GCA_002396065.1 Eubacteriaceae bacterium UBA4266 | reverse complement strand
TGCTCCGGCTACCTGCTGGAAAACGATCAGGCCAAGGTGATCATGGATTTGGGGGCCGGCACTTTGAGCAACCTGATGGCTATCGACGACGCGTCGGATCTCGACGCGATTCTGCTCTCCCATCTGCACTGGGATCACATTTCCGATTTATTTGTACTGCAGTATCTTTTGGAAAAACGGGATCAGGTGGTGCCGGTTTACCTTCCGGAATCGCCGGAAAACATTTATCAGATGATCGCGGACATCAAGAGCTTTGACGTCCATCCGATCCATGACGGCGACGAAGTGACGATCAAAAATATGACATTCACCTTCAAAAAGATGCGCCACCCTGTCGAAGATTACGCGATTAAGGCAGTCGACGACAAAGGCAAGGCCTGTCTTTACACCGGCGATACCGGCATTTGCGACGCCCTGACCGACTTCGTCGAAGGGGTGCACACGATGCTCTGCGACTGCACCTATGTGGACAACCCGGATGAAGACAAGCATCTGTCGGCAGGACAGGCGGCTGAAATCGCGGAAAAGGCCGGCGTGCGCCATTTGATTCTGACCCACTTCAACCCGGAACTCAATCCGCGGGATTACGCAATTGTGGCCGAACGCATTCTGCGCAGAGGCCGCGTCACGAAATCGGAAATCATGCTGACCTTCAATATTTAAGCCTTCCAGGGGTCTTTTGAATCAGTCTGAAGCTCTTGCCGTACAGGGACTTTACAGAAGTGATAAATATTTGTGAAGAGATGATGAAGATTCATTGACAAGTTTTGAAATTTCAAATATAATATCCCTTGTCCACCTGTATCAAAAGATTTCCACAGGGTAGTTTACATTCAGGAAGGGGGGATATTAAATGTCAGAAGTACGTGTACGTGAAAACGAGTCTTTGGAAAGCGCTCTGAGACGTTTTAAAAGAAAGACCGCTATGGCAGGTGTCATGTCAGAAATTCGCAAAAGAGAACACTATGAAAAGCCAAGTGTTAAGCGCAAGAAAAAATCTGAAGCTGCCAGAAAAAGAAAAATGAAGAAACATAGATAAAAGGATGTGTCATAAGTTTGGCTTTAAAGAAACAGTTATTAACTGATTTGAAAGCGGCGATGAAAGCGAAGGATAAGGTTCGCAAGTCGACGATCACATTGATCCGTGCGGCGATTCTTCAGGAAGAAAAAGATAAACAGATCGACAATCTTGAAGACAGCGATATCGAAGCGATCATCTCCAAGCAATACAAACAGAGAAAAGATTCTTTAAAGGAATTCGAAAAAGCCGGACGTGATGATTTGATTGAACAGACCAAGGCTGAAATGGCGATTATCGAGGACTATCTCCCTAAGCAGTTGAGTCAGGAAGAAATCGGCGCAATTGTAGAAGATACCATTCAGGAAATCGGTGCGGAAAGCATGAAGGATATGGGTAAAGTCATGAAAGCGATTATGCCAAAGGTCAAAGGAAAGGCCGACGGCAAAGTGGTCAACCAAATCGTTCGGGAAAAATTGAATTAAATCAAAGCGCCGCAGATTGTAAATTTGCGGCGCAGATTTTTAAAAAATTATTGACAATATAAAAGTCAGCTGGTATAATAATATTCGTTGTCGAGGTGTAGCGCAGTTTGGTAGCGCACATGGTTTGGGACCATGGAGCCGGAGGTTCGAATCCTCTCACCTCGACCATTTTTTTATTTGAGGGCCTTTAGCTCAGTTGGTCAGAGCATCCGGCTCATAACCGGCAGGTCCAGGGTTCGAGTCCCTGAGGGCCCACCATTTTGATTAAGCAACCACTTTCGGGTGGTTTATTTTTTTGCTTAATTTTGGGACTTTTCGAAAATTTGTTGAAATTTAAATGGTTTCATAAGACTGTGAAACTTTTATGATCACATGTTATAATGATTAAAACATTCAATAGATAATTAGTTAGAAGGAATAAAGAAAATGAAGACAAATATTATGCCACAAAAAAGGGGCTGGTTAGATGTTTGATCAATCTCGATTAAAGGAAGTACTCGTTCAATATAAAAAGGATTTTATTCCTAAACACTGGAATGATGAAAAATACAAATGGGAGGCAGTTAAGTGCTTTCAGGATAACTGGGACATTAATGCTTCAGATTTTGCTGATATGCTCATCCGTTCGCTTTCCAAAACAAATAATTTACTAGTATCGATGAATAATTTTCCAGCGAGGATGATTACGAAATTTGCTAAAGCTGCTCCGGAAGAAGTTCGAGCGATGTACATCGATTTGTATGATGAGAGCAAAGATGTATACGAGCGTATCCATAATTTTAAGTCGAATTCATCTATTTTGTTAGACAAATACGGAAATCGAGCAGCTCATCACTATCAGCATGAAAATCCGATCAGTATATACCTCTGGCTTCGATATCCGGATAAATATTATATTTATAAATATAGTGAAGTTAAGAAAGTTTCAGAAGAGCTGAAAAGCAACTATCAATTTAAAAAAGGCGCTTATGCGGATAATATTTATAATTTATTCAACTTCTATAATGAGATCTGCAAATTTTTAAAACAGGATACAGAGCTAGTTGATCTGGTTAGAGGTCAATTAACAGATACTTGTTATCCAGATCCTGAACTGAAAACATTGACTTTTGACGTGGGATTTTATGTTTCGCGGGATTATTCCCAAAAATATGATGTTGATTCATCTGAAAATGTATGGTTCCCGTCACAGAAAGAATATGATCCTGGTATTACTGTACAAGAGTGGGTGACCTTATTAAATGACAAGAGCGTTTTTACACAGAACAGTCTCGAAATCATGAAGCGGTTTATGGATTATGGTGGTTCGGCTACCTGCACACAGCTTGCCGTTAAATACGGAGAAAGCAAAAATTTCTATAATTCTGGATCGGTAGGACTGGCAAGGCGAGTTGTTGAAAAAACCAATTGTCCTATTATATCTGGAGATTCTGACAATTCGAGATGGTGGCCGGTGCTGTATCTAGGAAAGAAAGCATCGAAAGATGAAAAAGGAACTTATGTCTGGAAACTCCGCAGTGAATTGGCTGACGCGTTGAATCAGATAGATTTGAGCAGTGTAAATCTTTATGCACAATTAATAAATGATAAGAATCATGGTTACTGGTGGTTAAATGCCAATCCGATTGATTTCAAGACTTTGAAAGAGTGTCCGGAGCTGGAGAAAATGGAATTTTTCCAAAATCCGAACGGCTGTCTCTTCAAACTGACAAAAGGAGAATATGAGTTCATTATGGATATGATCCGTGATGAAAATCCATTAATTTCCAAAAAAGATATTTCACCATATACAAAGCAGAACTTTCTATCCGAAGTCTATATGACAGAAGAAAAATATGATCGGCTTGTGGGTGTACTTCGCAACAAGATGAATATTATCTTACAGGGGGCTCCCGGCGTAGGGAAGACATTTGCCGCAAAAAGACTTGCATATTCATTGATGGGTGAAGAAGACGACAGCCGGATAGAATTCGTGCAATTCCATCAGAACTATTCCTACGAAGATTTCATGATGGGATATAAGCCGTCCGGAGAAGGTTTCGAGTTGAAGTATGGTGTCTTCTACCGATTTTGCAAAAGAGCAGAGAATCAGCCAGATAAGAAATTCTTCTTTATTATTGATGAGATCAACCGCGGGAATCTGAGTAAGATTTTTGGAGAACTTTTAATGCTGATCGAAAAAGAGTATCGTGGGACTAAAGCAACGCTTGCCTACAATGGTATGCCGTTTGCTGTTCCAGAGAATCTTTACATCATCGGTATGATGAATACAGCGGACCGAAGCCTCGCAATGATCGATTATGCGCTTAGACGAAGATTTAGTTTTTTCGAAATTGATCCCGGATTCGAATCAGAGGGATTTCGCAATTACCAGAAGATGCTAGAAAACGATACGTTCGATGAACTGATTAAGAGAATCATAGAATTAAACGAAGCAATCACCAGAGATAAATCTCTTGGGAAAGGATTTTGTATTGGGCACAGTTATTTTTGTGGGAAGAAGAAAACAGAGTGTACTGAAGAATGGATGCAGAATGTGGTAGATTTTGATATTCTGCCGATGCTTTCAGAGTACTGGTTTGACGATGAGGCCAAGGTACAGCGTTGGGATAATATCCTTCACGGAGTATTTCAATGACAAAGGACAAAAGCATACTTATAAAGAATATTTATTATATGCTGACTTATGCTTTTACAACTTTGAAAGAATCAGTTTACGATGACATAAAAAAGGAATCGTTTGATAATATTCATAATCTCTTTGCAGCGATTCTGTCGAAAGGAATCGGTCTTCAGCTCAAGCAGGGACTATTTCGGGAATACATCAATCAAATCGAAAATCGCTCTGTTGTACGTGGGAAGATCAACATGTCAGGAACTCTTAGGAATAGGATGGGACGTCGGATGGTCGTGACATGTGATTACGATGAGTTGTCCGAGAATAACCTTCTAAATCAGATTTTGAAATCAACGGTTTTTCTGATCTTCCAGCAGAAAGATGTGGACGAGAAATACAAGGCAAAATTAAAAAAGGAAATGCTTTATTTCTCAGAAGTTGATGTCATTAAATTGCAGCATGTTCGGTGGACAGATATCAGATTTCAACGAAATAATAAGACGTATCAGCTTCTTCTTGCTATTTGTCAGATGCTCGTTGAAGGATCGCTAATGACGACAGAGAACGGTGAGTACCGACTGAAAAGCTTCATAGATGATCAGAGGATGAATCGATTATATGAAAAATTTATCCTCGAATATTATGCACAGGAATTCGGACAGCGAATCAAAGGATTTTCGTCGAAAGCGATGCAGATTCCGTGGCAGCTGGATGACGGTTACAATGCGCTGCTTCCGATTATGCAGACGGATATTACGTTGACGCATGGCAATAAGACGCTCATAATTGATGCTAAATATTATCAGCGAACATTACAGACACATTTTGATATTCAAACGCAACATTCAGGAAATATGTACCAAATTTTTACTTATGTAAAAAACAAAGCAGTAGAACTTAAAGGGACCGGCCATCAAGTCTCAGGAATGCTTCTTAATGCTAAGACAAACGAGGATCTGGTACCGGATAATGTTTACTTAATGAGTGGAAATCAGATTTCGGTGAAGACACTGGATTTAAAGCAGGAGTTTTCAGTGATAGCGGCACAGCTAAACAAGATTGTAGAAGAACATTTTGGTGTAACAATTTGACATAAAAGATACAAATCGAAATTCTATGGGAAAAAAGCAACAATTGAATTCAGTATTAATCGGCTGTTTATGCGCCGTGGGATGTGAAATTCTGTTCGGTTTAAGTTATGTGTTTACCAAACAAGCGACAGCGAGCGCTAGTGTGTTGGCGCTTCTCGGCTGGCGTTTTGTCATCGCATTTGCTGTGATGAACATCTTGGCTCTGGCTGGGCTCGTTAAGATTGATCCGAGAGGTAAAAGGCTCAAAAAGATTCTGCTGGTGACATTATATAATCCGATCATCTATTTTATTGGCGAGACGGTTGGCATCAACAATACGACGGGTGTCGGAGAGCGGCGTTTTTCTCGCTTGTATTCCAGTCGCTTCTTTGGCTGCATCATCGTTATTTCTTCATAAGAGGCCTAAAAAGCTTCAGGTGATCGGCATATTGGTGACGCTGGCGGGAGTTATTTTTACAGTTTTTGCGGTCGGTACAGATCGCGCAAGTTTTTCGGTACTGGGTTACCTGTTTCTTTTAGTGGCCGTTTTGGCTTATGCGCTGTACAGCGTTTTAGTAGAGAAGGACAAGTCCTTTTCCAGCTTAGAACTTACTTATGTGATGATCACAGCCGGAGCTGTTGTGTTTAGCGCCTTTGCTGTCGTAGAGGCGTTAATTGACGGAGATATGTTTGTGTTGATCACTCTTCCAGTTAGAAATGTTGATTTTCTCATCGCTGTGTTGTATCAGGGGATAGGATGTTCTATACTGGCTTTTTTTCTGTCGAATACTGCGATCGCAAAAGCTGGCGTTAATCGGACCTCTTCTTTTATTGGACTTTCGACGGTCGTATCTATATTGGCAGTCGTGATCATTCTAAAGGAAACGGTAACCGCCTTACAAATTGTGGGAGCGGCTGTGATCCTTCTGGGCGTGTATATCGCGAATTTAAGAGAGAGCAGGCTTAATTCCAATATATAAAGTGTATAATTTAGAAAATTTGATCGCAAGACGATTTTGAAACCTTCTATATTGGGACGCCCCAGTGTCTTCTATATTGGGACGCCCCAGTGTAGAGGTTTTTTTAATATGTGAAGTCTATTAAATGAAATGAAGAAGCATGAAATTTTGAGGCACAATACTTTTATAAAAACTTTTATAAAAGTATTGACAAAAATAGAGAGCAGGTTTTATAATGAGTTCAAGATCAAGAGACAGCAATAGATGAGATTGCAGCACAATAGACTGCAGCAATTTTGAAAAGAAGGTTAACATGGATCGACAAACGATGAAAAATCAAAACCACCTGAATGTGATCCGCCAGTTTACACACGGCGAGCGGATGACGCGGCAGGAATTGACAAAACGCCTGGGACTGAGCAGACCGACGGTACTCAAGAGCGTAGATGAATTGCTGGCAAAAGGCGTGCTCTGTGAAAGCGGCGCGTTGGCGTCTACAGGCGGGCGCAGAGCTAAAACCCTATCTCTGAATGCGGAGGGATGGCACGTTGCGGCAATCCAGATCACGAGGAAGCACGTGCGGTTTGCCTTAGGCGATCTTTTCGGAGAAATCGGGGACGTGGAAAAGCAGACCCTTCCGTTTCGAGATGAGACGGAGTGGTACGCTGAGCTGGGCAAGCGCTTCGAGGTCTTTTTGGGGCAGGAAGGCGCCGCGCCGGAACAAGTGCTGGGAATCGGAGTTTCCTTTCCGGGGATCATTGACTGGCAGGCCGAACGGATTCTGGATTCTCACGTGTTTCATATTGAGCAGGTCAGCCTGGACCGATTTGCCAAATATCTCCCGTGTCCGGTTGTAGTGGTCAACGACGCCAACTGTGCCTGTTTGGCCGAGCAGAATCAGGACCGGGCGAAATACTTTTACCTTTCGCTCAATGAATCGGTAGGCGGTGCGATCGTGTCAGACCATAAGCTGGTGGAAGGCAGTCACTGCCGGGCAGGTGAAGTGGGACACGTGGTGATCCATCCCGGAGAAAAGATGTGTTACTGCGGAAAAGCGGGATGTGCGGATCCTTACTTAAGTACAGGGGTTTTATTAGAAGATTTTGACAATATAGATGATTTCTTCGAGGCGCTTTCGGCGGGCGACGCCCACGCGCAAGCGATTTTTGAGCAATACCTCGAGGATTTGACCATTCTTGTGAGTAACATCGACATGCTGCTCGATACAGATATCATCATCGGCGGCGAGGTGGGTGCGCGGATCGAGCCGTACATGGCGCGCCTCACAGAAAAGGTGAGCGCACTGGATCGATTCTCCAGAGAGGTCGATTATCTCCACGCCTGCCGATGCAAAACAAACAGTTTTTTGAAGGGCGCTGCGATCTGCGCGGCGGGTTATTTTGACTGGCGGTTATTAAAGTAAACAAATCGTTCTGACGGTGAGGCCGAGAACGGAGAAAGGAAGGAAAAGATGAATTTAAGAGAACAGATTGCAAAGCAGTACGAAGGGCCGTGTGCCTGCGGGAAAGCACATCGGGTGATTCTCGACGATATCCGAATCGGGTCGGGGATTCTTTCGTCGGTTCCAGAGCTGGTAAGTCGTTACGGGAGCAAGGCGTTTGTGCTCTCAGACAAGCACACCCGGCAGGCGGCAGGACAGCAGGTTGAAGCCTTATTAAAAGAAAAAGGCCTGTTTGGCGGCGCCTATTGCTTCGAGGCGGATCGCGTTGAACCGGATGAAACGGCGGCGGGGCAGATGCTCATGCATTTTGATCCGGCGTGTGACACCATTGTAGCTGTAGGGTCTGGAACGATCAACGATTTGTCGAAGCTTTTGTCTGCGACGACGGGGCGTCCATATTTAATCGTAGGGACGGCGCCGTCCATGGACGGGTTTGCCTCCGCAACATCATCGGTCATTCGGGATGGCCTGAAGATTTCCTTGGATACCATCGCGCCGAAGGCAGTGGTGGCAGATACGGCAGTGATGAAGAACGCGCCGCTCAGACTGCTTCAATCTGGGATCGGCGACATGTTTGCCAAATACATCAGTTTGGCAGAGTGGCGGATTTCCAACGTGATCAACGACGAGTACTACTGTCCGAAGGTTGCGGGTCTGGTACGGGATGCCCTTGCCCGCTGCGCGGCGAACGCCAAGCAGCTGATTGCGCGGGACGAAGAAGCTGTGGCAGCGGTTACCGAAGGGCTGATTTACGCGGGATTGGCCATGGCGATGGCCGGCGTCTCCCGTCCGGCCTCAGGGATGGAACATTATTTTTCGCATATCTGGGACATGCGGGGTCAGGAATTCGGGACACCCTTTGACTATCACGGCATTCAGTGCGGCATCGCGACGCGGGACTGCATTCGGATTTACAACGAAATTAGGAAAATCAAACCGGATTATACAAAGGCGAAGGCTGCCGTGGACGCCTTTTCCTGGGACGATTGGAAAGAAAAGCTGCAGGCGTTTCTCGGCAAAAGCGCTGACGCGATGATCGCCCTGGAAGCGCGGGAACAGAAGTACAATCCGGCTACCCATCCCGCACGCTTTGCCCGCATCGCAGAACGCTGGGACGACATTTGCGCAATTATCGACGAGGAAATCCCGTCCCTTGAAGATTACGACAAACTGCTGGATGCCATCGAACTGAACGAAACCTACAAGGACCTCGGGCACAGCACGGATGAAACGCGTCAGACCTTTTACATGACGAAGGATATTCGGGACAAATACATCGGCAGCCGCCTCCTTTGGGATTTGGGATGTCTGGAAGAAGTCGGCGAAACCATTTTTAACGATTGAAGTGCAATCAATTAAAATGCAATAAAGGAGAGAAATGATATGGCACATTATATTATTGGTGTAGATTACGGCACGCTGTCAGGCAGAGCGATTATTGTGGACGCAGAGACGGGCAGAGAACTGCCGAAGGTGTGTGATTTTAATTATCCCCACGGCGTGATGAAAAAGGAATTGCCGAGCGGCAAGGCCCTTCCTGTGGACTACGCGCTGCAGGATCCTCAGGATTATTTACTGACGCTGTCGAATATTGTGCCGGAGGCGATGAAGGAAAACGGCGTGACGCCAGAAGAGGTCATCGCAATTGGCATTGACTTTACAGCCTGTACCGTGCTGCCGGTGGATCGAGAAGGGACACCCTTGTGTTTTACTGGGAAATACCGGGACGATCCGATGGCCTACGTCCAGCTGTGGCAGCATCACGGCGCACAGGAAGAGGCGGACGCGATGACGCGGCTGGCCGAACAGCGCGGCGAGCCCTTCCTGGCTCGAATCGGCGGGAAGGTTTCGTCGGAATCCCTGCTGCCTCGGCTGTACAAGATTTTCAAGGATGATCCGGAGCTGTACCGAGATATGGACGAGTACCTGGAAGCGGGGGACTGGCTGGTGGAACAGCTGACTGGGAACCGTTTCCGCAACTCCTGCGACGCGGCGTGCAAAAGCTTCTGGCACGATAAGGACGGCTTTCCGCCAAAGGATTTCTTCGCCGCGTTAGATCCGGGATTTGAAAACGTGGTCGCCGATAAACTTCGAGCGCCGATTTTAAGAATCGGCGAAAAGGCCGGAGAAATCAATGAAAATGGAGCAAGACTGACAGGGCTGAAACCAGGGACCGCCGTTTCAGCGGCCATTGCGGACGGCCACGCCTCCGTAGCCGGGACCCTGAAGGATGTGAGCGAAGGCCAGATGGTGATGATCATGGGCACGTCCTGCGCCCACTTCCTCGTTGGCACGGAAGATAAAATTGTGCCCGGCTGTTTCAGTGTCGCGGTGGACTCCGTGCTGCCCGGTTAC
The DNA here is from genome assembly GCA_002396065.1 of Eubacteriaceae bacterium UBA4266. Taxonomy (GTDB): domain Bacteria; phylum Bacillota; class Clostridia; order Eubacteriales; family Eubacteriaceae; genus Pseudoramibacter; species Pseudoramibacter fermentans. Next base: position 14,943 of record DGWE01000045.1, on the reverse strand, counting down.
TACGGTTACGAGTGCGGACAGAGCGGCTTCGGGGATCATTACGCCTGGTTCGTGGATCACTGTGTACCGGAGGAATACAGCCAGATGGCCAGAGCAAAGGGCATGAACCTGCACCAGTACCTGACGGAAAAATGCGCGTCTCTCTTTCCGGGAGAAAGCGGTCTGCTGGCGCTGGATTGGTGGAACGGCAACCGGTCCGTCTTAAATGACAGCAATTTAACGGGGCTGATGGTCGGGCTCAATCTGACGACAAAGCCCGAAGAGGTGTACCGCGCCTTGATCGAGGCGACTGCCTACGGCACCCGGAAGATCATTGATACCTTTGAGGAATCGGGCGTGCCGGTGAAGCGGATTTACGCCACAGGGGGCATCTCTCAGAAGAATGCGGTAGCTATGCAGATTTTTGCCGACATCACGAAGCGGCCAATTCAGATCGCCGGGTCGAAAAATTCCGGCGCATTGGGCGCGGCAGTACTGGCATCGCTGGCAGCTGGGCCAGAAAAGGGCGGCTACGCTAGGATTGAGGACGCAACGCGGGTGATGGCGAACCTGACAGAGAGCGAATACCTGCCCAATTCAGAAAACGCAGCGATCTACGACGAATTGTACCGGATTTACTCGGAACTGCACGACATGTTCGGCAGAGGCGGTTCCATCGCGATGCCAGAGTTGAAACGGATTCAGAAGCAGGCGATTGTGCAAAAGGCGGCGTTAAATCTCTCAGAACAGTTTGAGCTGTAAAAAACATTTAGGGGTGTGCTTAAGCAGCGGTTCAAAAAAGTCCAGGGTGAAAAATAATAACAAAATTGAATACGATGTCATTAAACGTTCCCCCTTAAGACACAATAATTTGCATAATAAATACAAAATGCACATTGAAATGTATAATTTTAAAGCCTATAATAATAAAAACTGTAATGTAATGTTACAGTTTTTTGTTTTTTAACGGTATTAGTTTTATTAAGGAGGAAAGTTTTGGAAAGAGTTTTTAACTTCGCACCTGGTCCGTCTGCTTTACCAGAAGAAGTACTGAAACAAGCTCAGAAAGATCTGCTTTGCTACGGCGATACCGGTATGTCAGTCATGGAAATGAGCCACCGCTCAGCTGATTTTGCCGATATTTTAGCTCAGGCAAAGGCCGATTTAAAGGATTTGATGGGGATTCCGGACAATTACGACATCCTGTTCCTGCAGGGCGGCGCGTCCACGCAGTTCTCAATGATTCCGCTGAACCTGATGGTGCACAATCACAAGGCGGATTACATCAAAACCGGTAACTGGGCAAAGAAAGCCTACGAACAGGCCGTGAAGGTCGGCGACGCCAAGGTCATCGCTTCCTCAGAAGACAAGACCTACAATTACATTCCGGATTACGACATCTCGATGCTCCGTCCAGACGCTGATTACCTGCACATCTGCGTCAACAATACCATTTACGGCACCTATTTCGCACCGGATCGTCTGCCGGAAACACCGGACAATATTCCGCTGATCGGCGACATGTCATCCAACATTCTGTCCGAACCCTACGACGTATCGAAATTCGGTATGATCTACGCGGGCGCGCAGAAGAACATGGGGCCGGCTGGCGTCACTGTGGTTATCATCCGTGACGATTTAGTAGGACAGGCGGATCCGAGCATCCCGACGATGTTAGATTACAAGACCCACGTCGATAAGGATTCCTGCTTTAACACCCCGCCGTGCTTTGCTATCTATATGTGCGGCCTGGTCTTCAAATGGCTGAAGGCAAAGGGCGGCATTTCAGCGATGGCTGAACTGAACAAGGCAAAGGCAGCCAAGCTGTACGATTTCTTGGATAACTCCGCGTTATTCAAGCCGACCGTTTTGAATCCAAAGGACCGTTCGCTGATGAACGTCCCGTTTGTCACTGGTGACAAGGATCTCGACGCTAAATTTGTCAAGGAATCCAAGGAAGCCGGCTTGGTTAATTTGAAGGGTCATCGGACAGTCGGCGGCATGCGCGCTTCGATTTACAACGCGATGACCATGGAAGGTGTCGATGCCCTGATCGATTTCATGAAGAAATTCGAAACAGCAAACAAATAATTTCAACCTGACATCCAGCTGGATCACAGGGCATCAAAGATCCGCAAATTCGCGCGCAGTAAAGACCGGGGTAGTATCGTAGTTGGCCGGATTTGCTGCGGCATGAACAGAAGGAATAAATATGAATTATCAAATCAAAACACTGAACAACATTTCAAAAAAAGGACTGAAACAGCTGACTGAACAATATGTCGTCGACCAGGAAGGGGCCGATTCACCGGACGCAATACTGGTCAGAAGCGCCAAAATGCACGACATGGCGTTCAACGACAATTTGTCCTTTATCGGCCGTGCGGGCGCAGGCGTCAACAACATTCCACTGGACCGCTGTGCAGAACAGGGGATCGTGGTCTGCAACGCGCCGGGCGCCAACGCCAACGCCGTCAAGGAATTGGTGGCAACAGCCATGTTGATTTCATCCCGAAAGGTTGTTCAGGGGATTGAATGGACCAAAACGCTGGACGGAACCAAAACGGACATCGGTGCAGCAGTAGAAAAAAACAAAAAGGCTTTTGCCGGACCAGAATTATACAAAAAGAAAATGGGCGTCATCGGTTTGGGCGCCATCGGTCTGCTCGTCGCAAACATGGCCGTCGATTTCGGCATGAAGGTATACGGATTTGACCCTTTCATTACAATTAAACACGCCTGGGGGTTAAGCAGAAAAGTTAAACGGGCCTCCAGTCTAGAAGCTCTTTTCCAAAATTGTGATTACATTTCAATCCACGTACCGTACATGGAAGCGACGAAGAATTACATCAATGCCGATCTGCTCGCTTTGGCGAAGCCGAATCTGCGCTTGTTGAACCTGGCCCGCGGCGGCCTCGTCGATGAAGATGCGCTGGCCGAAGCGTTGGAAAATGATAAAATCGCGGCCTACGTCACCGACTTCCCGAGCAACAAAACGATCCACATGAAAAATGCGATCAATATTCCGCATTTAGGCGCGTCTACGCCGGAATCAGAAGAAAATTGTGCGACGATGGTTGTCAATTCCCTTCGTGAATACATGGAAAACGGGAACATCATCAATTCAGTCAATTATCCGGACTGCAGCATGGGCGAATGTGAAACGGCACACCGCATCACCGTGGCGCACCAAAATATTCCGAACATGATCGCCAGCATCACCACCGTACTGGCTAAGGATAACGTCAATATTGCCAACATGACGAACAAGAACAAAGGCAAATACGCCTACACGATGATTGATATTGATTCCGAAGACTTTAAGGTGGAAACCCTTGACGATTTAAAGGCGATTGAAGGCGTGACCCGCGTCAGATTGGTCAAATAAGATGGCGACAATCAAAGCTTTTAAAGCCATTCGACCGACGCCGGACAAGGCTGCAGATGTTGCAGCCCTGCCCTACGACGTCTACAATCGGGCGGAAGCGCGGGAAGAGGTAGCGGGCAAGCCCGACTCATTTTTGAGAGTGGACCGCCCGGAAACCACGATGGATCCGGACATCGATCTGTACGATCCCGCGGTTTATCAACAGGCTAAAAAGAATCTCGACCGCTTGATCGACGATCACATTCTGATTCAGGACGATCAAAAGCAGTTTTATCTCTACGAGCTCAAAATGGGGGATCAGGTCCAGACGGGGCTGGTCGCCTGTACAGCAGTGGATGAATATTTAAACGGCACGATCAAGAAGCACGAGCTCACCCGCAGTGAAAAGGAACAGGACCGCATCCACCACGTCGACAGCTGCGACGCGAACACCGGCCCGATCTTTTTGACCTACCGCCATCGCGACGCCATTGACCGCCGCGTCAAGACCATTCAGGAAAAGGCACCGGTTTACGCCTTTACTGCAGAGGACGGCATCCGCCATCGGGTCTGGTGCGTGGACGACGCACAGGACATCGAAGGCTTCGTCAGCGACTTTAATGACGTGCCGGCGCTTTATATCGCAGACGGTCATCACCGCGCGGCGTCAGCAGTGAAGGTCGCGCAGATGCGCCGCAAGGCCCATCCGGGGTACAGCGGCGATGAACCCTTTAATTACTTTCTGTCGGTCATTTTCCCGGACAATCAGCTGGCTATTTTGGATTACAACCGCGTGGTGAAGGATTTAAACGGACTGACAGCCGACGCGTTTTTGGACGCGGTTAGGAAAAAATGTGATATCGAAAAAGTGGATCAAGCGTACAAGCCCGGTCAAAAGGGAACCTTTGGCATGTTCCTAGACGATCAGTGGTACGCGCTTAAGATTCACGACGATTTGGTGAATCCAGATGATCCGGTCAAGAGCTTAGACGTTTCTCTTCTTCAGGAAGAGGTGCTTTCGCCGATTCTCGGCATTGGCGATCCGCGGACCGATGACCGCATCGATTTCGTCGGCGGGATCCGAGGGCTCGGGGAGCTGGAACGCCGTGTGCACACGGACATGACCGTCGCCTTTTCGATGTATCCTACCTCGATTCAAGAGCTGATGGCCATTGCCGACGCGGGGCTTTTAATGCCGCCGAAGTCCACATGGTTCGAACCGAAGCTGCGGAGCGGCTTATTCATTCATAAATTATCGGATTAAATAATATTCATCATGACATTGAATTCCAGAGGGTATCCCTCTGGAATTCTTTTTTTAGCTGAAAAATTTGCATTTTAAAGGCCTTTTCAATATAATCTACGCAAAAGGAGGTGCTTTCAGATGATGAAACACGATGAAATGGTCATTTACCATATTTTTACCATGGGTTACTGCGGGGCAGAAGCGACGCAGGCAGAATGTGACGGCATCCACCATCGTTTAAACAAAATCGAAGCACAACTGCCTTATTTGAAAAAATTAGGAGTCAACACGATTTTGCTCGGGCCGTTGTTTTCGTCGATCTCCCACGGATACGACACGACGGATTACGCAAAGGTGGACCCGCGCCTCGGCACTAACGAGGACCTGACCCACTTGGTTCAGGCCTGCCACGATCAGGGCATTGCCGTAATTTTAGATTGTGTGTTCAATCATGTGGGCCGGTCGTTTTTCGCCTTTGAGGATTTAAAACAAAATCGTGAAGGGTCTATTTATAAAGACTGGTTTGACAGCGTTAATTTCTGGGATAACAACAGCTACAACGACGGCTTTTCCTACCGCAACTGGGCTGGCTGCGACAATCTCGTGAAACTGAACCTGTATCACCCGGATGTCAAGGATTATTTAAAGCGCACGCTGGCGTCCTGGATTGACGATTACGACATCGACGGGGTCCGAATGGATGCGGCCAATGTAATGGATATGGGATTTGTGAAAGAGCTGGGCGATATGGCGAGAGCCAAAAAGCCAGATTTCTTCATGGTCGGCGAATCCGTGTCCGGCGACTATTCGCTGATGGTCGAAAGAGGCGGGCTGGACTCAGTCACCAATTACGAGGATTATAAAGGGCTGTACTCCAGCTTAAACGACAAGAACTATTTTGAAATCGCTTATTCCCTCAATCGGCTGTTCGCGCAGGGCGGCTTGTATCAGCATTTCCTCACCTATAATTTTGTGGACAACCACGACGTCGACCGGGTTGCGTCGACCTTGAATGACGAACGGGATTTGGAACCGCTTTATCTGATGCTCTTCACGATGCCAGGAATTCCGACGATTTATTACGGCAGTGAGCTGGGCATTAAGGCGAGAAAGGGCAACGGCACCGACGCGCCCCTTCGCCCGGCCGCGGACGAGCTTTCCTTTGATTTAAACAATCCGCTGACTGAAAAAATCAGACGGATGATCGCGGTGCACAAAGGCGTCGACGCGTTAAAAAGAGGCAGCTACGAGCAGATGTTCGTGCAGTCCTGTCAAATGGGCTTTATTCGAAGAACAGATAACCAGACGGTCGTGGTGGTTTTCAACTGCGAGGGGTCTCCGGTGCAAATTCGGGACGATCGGGTCAACGGCCTTTATTACGATTTGTATCATCAGAAGGAATGTCAGCTCTCCGGTATGGTCACCATTCCGGAAAAGAGCGGCATGGTCTTGATGTCGATGGATCAGGAGATACCAGACATTCAAATTTCTGGAGATCAGCCGACCGCAGCCGACCGTGACAACGCAACCGTTCAGGCCGATTCGACATCAGATGCGGTATTCGGGGTGCGGCCTAAGAAAATGGAAGATTATATGGGCCTCGCACTGGAAGAAGCGCACCGAGCGGAAGACGAAGGCGAGGTGCCGATCGGGGCCGTAATCGTAAAAGACGGTGAAGTGATTGCGTCCAATCACAATCGCAAGGAAGGTATGCAGGACCCGACGGCTCACGCGGAAATGCTGGTCATTCAGGAAGCGTCGAAGAAGCTTACCAGATGGCGTTTGGACGACTGCGAGCTTTACGTTACAGCGGAGCCTTGTCCGATGTGCATGGGCGCGGTCATTCAAAGCCGAATCAAAAAAGTCGTTTTTGGCGCGTCAGAACCGAGATACGGTGCAGTGGAATCGACAGCCCAGTTAAAACAACACCCGATGCTGTCCAAACATACTGAAATTTACGGCGGCATCCGCGAAAATGAATGCGAAGCGGTACTGAAGCGCAGCTTCGAGAAAAACAGAAAATAAGCGCTTGACAATTTAAACGGCAATGTTATACTTGTATACAATATATACAATTACGATGAACGAGAGAAAAACACGGCCGATTTCTTCAGCGAACTGTCGAAGGGTGAGAGGACAGCAGAAAAACCGTGCGCAATAATCACTCGCGAGTAGCGGATTCGAATGGCATGCAGCCGAGTAGAAAACGCCGAGAGGCCCATCCAGCGTTAGTGGATTAGAGTTTGGAGTTTTTCAGACTTGAAGTGGATATGTGGTGTTCTCATATCAAAAAGAGTGGTACCGCGGACAATGTATTTTCCGTCTCTTTGAATTTTGCGATAGCAATTCAAAGAGACGTTTTTTATTTAGGAGGAAGCATGAAGGCAGAAGCCCATAAGAAAATCGTCACATTCGATTCGACATTAAGAGACGGCGCGCAGGCCGAAGGCATTTCGTTTTCTGTCAAGGACAAGCTGGATATTGTCAAAATACTGGATGCGCTGGGCATCGACATTATCGAGGCCGGCAATCCGGGATCAAATCCAAAGGATATTGCGTTTTTTGAAGCGCTCAAGGAAATCGAGCTGACCCACGCCGCGCTCTGCGCCTTCGGCTCAACCCGTCATCCAGGGAAAAAGGCGGAAGACGACGCCAATCTGCAGGCGATTCTGCAGACTAAAACCGAATACGCGGCGATTTTCGGCAAGGCCTCGGCCTTTCACGTAGAGGCTATTTTAAATACAACTAAAGAAGAAAATCTGAACATGATCGAGGATTCCTGCCGGTTTCTGTCAGAAAACGGCAAGCAGGTCATTTTCGACGCCGAGCATTTCTTCGACGGCTACAAGCTCGACGCCGCCTACGCTCTCGACACGTTGAAGGCGGCCGAAAAGGGCGGCGCCGTCTGTGTGTGCCTCTGCGATACGAACGGCGGCACTCTGCCGTCGGAGGTTAAGGACATTGTGGCAGAGGTGTACCAGGCGGTTTCAATTGACGTGGCGATTCACGCGCACAATGACAGCGGCCTCGGCGTTGCGGCTTCGCTGGCCGGCGTCGAGGGCGGCGCTAATCAGGTGCAGGGGACGTTTCTCGGCTACGGCGAACGCTGCGGCAACGCTAATCTGTCCACTGTGATCGCTGACCTTCAGATGAAAATGGGGTACACTTGCCTTTCAGAGACTGCGATGAAAAAATTGACGTCGTCGGCCATTAAAATTGCAGAAATTTCCAATTACGCGCTGACGGGCAGAGAGCCTTATATCGGAAAAAGCGCCTTCGCCCACAAAGGCGGCATGCACATCGACGCCGTTCTGAAGGAGCCCCACTCCTTTGAACACATCAACCCTGAACGGGTCGGCAATCAGCGTCGGATTTTGATGTCCGAGGTGGCCGGGCGCGGCACCATCATTCAGCTCATTCACGATATCGATCCGACGATTGAAAAGCATTCAGAGGAAGCGACAAGGGTTATGGATCGCATCAAGGAGCTGGAATACGAGGGCTATCAATTCGAGGGCGCGGAAAGCTCAGTTAAGCTTTTGATCCGAAAGGAGCTGGGCCGATTCAAGCCATTTTTCAAAATTGAGGACTTTAAAACGATTGGCGAAAAGCCAGTTGCCGGACGGGCCCTGTCAGCCTCTGCAATTGTGAAGGTTTCAGTAGACGGGAAGGAAGCGATCAATGCGGCTGAGGGTGACGGCCCCGTCAACGCGTTGGATAAAGCCCTTCGTGCAGCGCTCGAAGGCTTCTATCCGAGTATTAAGACGCTGAGGCTGACGGACTTCAAGGTCCGCGTCATCGATCAGGGGGCGACAGCCTCAAAGGTCCGCGTCCTCATTGAAAACAGCGATGGCCGAGATATTTGGACTAACGTTGGTGTGTCGACAGACGTGATTGAAGCGAGCCTCATCGCGCTGACCGATTCCATCGAATACAAGCTGTTAAAGGACATGGAACAAAAAATTAAGGATTATTATTTATAACGACGCTTTACAACAAAAAATAATTTCATTAAAATAGAATGAAGTGCATCAATCATTAAATAAGTTTACAAATAAAGGAGAAACACTATGGGAATGACAATGACTCAAAAAATACTGGCGGCACACGCCGGTGTGGATTCTGTCAAGGCTGGGGATTTGATTATGGCCGATCTCGACCTGGTTTTGGGCAACGACATCACCTCGCCGGTGGCCATTAATGTTTTTAAGAATTTAAACACGAACAAGGTCTTCGATCAGGACAAGGTGGCGCTGGTGCCAGACCACTTCGCACCGAACAAGGACATCAAGGCGGCTGAACAATGCAAGACTGTCCGCGAATTTGCCGGCACACAGAAAATTTCAAATTATTTTGAAGTGGGCCGCATGGGCGTCGAACACGCGCTGCTTCCGGAAAAGGGGCTGGTGACGGCCGGTGATTTGGTCATCGGCGCAGATTCCCACACCTGTACCTACGGGGCGCTGGGCGCATTTTCTACAGGCGTCGGTTCAACCGACATGGCAGTGGGCATGGCGACTGGCAAGGCGTGGTTCAAGGTACCGTCCGCTTTGAAATTCAATTTGACTGGAAAAATGAAGCCTTACGTTTCTGGGAAGGATTTGATTCTCCACATCATCGGGATGATCGGCGTCGACGGCGCACTTTACAAATCGATGGAATTCGTCGGACCTGGGGTCGCCAACTTGACGATGGACGACCGTTTTACGATTGCGAACATGGCGATTGAAGCCGGCGGCAAAAACGGGATCTTCCCAGTCGACGAACAAACCCTCGCGTACATAAAAGCACATTCTGAAAAACCGTACACGGTTTACGAAGCTGATGACGATGCGGAATACGACGCCGTCTACGACATTGATCTGTCTGAACTCAAGCCGACGGTGGCCTTCCCGCATCTGCCGGAAAACACCAAGACTGTCGACGAAATCGAAGAACCGGTCAAGATCGATCAGGTTGTAATTGGTTCGTGCACCAACGGCCGCTTCTCGGATTTCGAAAAGGCCGATAAAATCTTAAAAGGCCGTAAGATTTCGGACGATGTCCGCGTCATTATCATTCCGGCCACACAGAAAATTTGGGAACAATGTATGGAAGCCGGCTTCTTCAAGGATTTTGTCGAAGCGGGATGTGCGATCAGCACCCCGACCTGCGGGCCATGCCTCGGCGGTTACATGGGGATTTTGGCCGCAGGTGAACGCTGCGTGTCGACGACAAACCGCAACTTTGTCGGACGCATGGGGCACGTGGATTCAGAAGTGTATTTAGCCAGCCCGGAAACAGCAGCTGCATCGGCAATTTTAGGCTACATCGGCACACCAGACGAATTATAAGAGAAACAGAAAGAGGAAAATCGATATGAATGCAAAAGGAAAAGTATTTCGCTACGGCGACAATGTCGATACCGACGTCATCATTCCGGCCCGCTATTTGAACACCAGCGATCCGCTGGAATTGGCACAGCATTGTATGGAAGATATCGACAAGGATTTTGTCAACAACGTCCATAAGGGCGATATCATCGTTGCGGACGACAACTTCGGCTGCGGTTCTTCCCGCGAACACGCGCCGATTTCGATCAAGGCGTCTGGCGTGTCCTGCGTCATTGCCAACAGCTTCGCCCGTATTTTCTACAGAAATTCGATCAACATCGGGCTGCCGATCTTGGAATGCCCGGAAGCAGTCAAGGTCATCGAAGCTGGCGATGAAGTTGAAGTGGATTTTGATTCAGGCAAAATCACAGATATCACGAAGAATCAAAGCTTTCAGGGTCAGGCATTTCCGCCGTTTATGCAGGAATTGATCCAAGCTGGCGGCTTGGTCAATTACGTCAATGAAAATATGCTGAAATAAGGGAAATAGAGGAGAATAACCATGGAATATAAAATTGCTGTAATCAAAGGTGATGGCATCGGTCCGGAAATTGTCGGCGCGAGCATGAAGGTGCTGGACAAAATCGGCGAAAAATACGGCCATCAGTTCAATTATCATGAAGTGTTAGCCGGCGGCATCGCCATCGACGAAACTGGCTCGCCGCTGCCTCAGGAAACGGTCGACGTCTGCAAGGCCTCCGATGCGGTGCTGCTTGGCGCCATGGGCGGCCCGAAATGGGATAATCTGCCAGGGGACAAGCGTCCGGAAGCGGGCCTTTTAGGTATCCGCAAGGCACTGGGGCTGTACGCTAACCTGCGTCCAGCCATTCTCTTCGATGAACTCCGCGACGCGTCGCCGTTAAAACCGGAATTGATCGGCGACGGCCTCGACGTTTTGGTCGTCCGCGAGTTGACAGGAGACGTCTATTTTGGCGAAAAGCACAGAGAAGGCGACGAATACGCTTCAGATTTGATGAACTATTCCCGCATGGAAGTGGAACGCATTGCGAAGGTTGGCTTCGACGCCGCGATGCGCCGAGGCAAAAAACTGACCTGCGTCGATAAGGCTAACGTGCTCGAAACGTCCCGCCTGTGGCGCAAGATCGTCAAGGAAGTGGCCGAACAGTATCCGGAAGTGGATGTGGATTATTTCTACGTCGACAACGCCGCGATGCAGCTGGTCATCAACCCGCAGCAATTTGACGTCATCCTGACGGGCAACCTCTTCGGCGATATCCTCTCCGATGAATCGTCGACCATCACAGGCTCCATCGGGATGCTGCCGTCCGCCAGTCTCGGCGAAAACAACTTTGGGATGTACGAACCGATTCACGGCTCCGCACCAGATATCGCAGGACAGGATAAGGCCAATCCAATCGCGACGGTTCTGTCTGTGGCGATGATGCTCAGATACACCTTAGGTCTCGAAAAAGAAGCGAAAAACATCGAAGATGCCGTAGAAGCGACCTTGAAACAGGGCTGGCGCACCGGCGATATTGCAACACCGGACGACGATGTGATCGGCTGCCAGGAAATGGCACAGCACATCATTGAAAATTTATGATGAAGTGGTGAGAAGCAAATGAAAAAAATCAAACGAACTGCCGCAGCGTATTCGTTGTTCAATGCGCTGGGCTATACCAAAGAAGAATTGGAACGTCCGCTCGTCGGCGTGGTCAATTCCTACAACGAAATCGTCCCAGGCCACATGAACCTGGATAAAATCACAGAAGCCGTCAAGGCGGGCGTCCGTCTCGCGGGCGGCACCCCGATTGAATTCCCGGCGATCGCCGTCTGCGACGGGATCGCGATGGGCCATCAGGGCATGAAGTATTCCCTCGTCACGCGGGAACTCATCGCGGACTCGACGGAAGCGATGGCCATTGCCCATCATTTCGACGCGTTGGTGATGATTCCGAACTGTGACAAGAACGTGCCGGGCCTCTTAATGGCGGCGGCCCGTCTGAACCTGCCGACCGTCTTCGTCTCTGGCGGCCCGATGCTGGCTGGTCACGTCGGTGGCCGGAAGGTCAGCCTCTCTGCGATGTTCGAAGCCCAGGGCGCGCATCAGGCTGGGAAAATTAACGATGCACAGTTTGACGATTTTGTACAGCACACCTGCGAAACCTGTGGCTCCTGTTCAGGGATGTACACGGCAAACAGCATGAACTGCCTGACCGAAGCGATTGGGATGGGCCTCAGAGGAAACGGCACCATTCCAGCCGTCTATTCTCAGAGACTGCGTCTGGCGAAGCACGCGGGCATGCAGGTCATGGAAATGATCGAAAAGGATATCCGCCCCCTCGATATCATGACAGAAGCGGCCTTTTACAACGCGCTGACCGTTGATATGGCGCTGGGCTGCAGCACCAACACCATGCTCCATCTGCCGGCCATTGCCCACGAAGCGGGCGTGACGATCAATCCGGACATCGTCAACGAAGTGTCCGACCGCACGCCAAATCTCTGCCATTTAGCACCGGCAGGCGATACGCATATCGAAGATCTGAACGCGGCCGGTGGGGTTTACGCAGTGATGACGGAACTCAATAAAAAAGGTCTGCTCGATTTGGACTGCATGACTGTCACCGGAAAGACCATGGCTGAAAACCTGAAGGGTGTTCAGAATTTGGATCCTGAAATCATTCGTCCGATCGATCACCCGTATATGGAAAAGGGCGGCTTGACCATGTTGAAGGGTACGCTGGCCCCGGGGACCGGTGTCATCAAACAGTCTGCCGTGCTGCCGGAAATGATGGTTCACGAAGGCCCGGCCAAGGTCTTTGATTCTGAAGAAGAAGCACAGGCCGCAATCGATGGCGGGAAAATCGTCAAGGGTGATGTGGTGGTCATTCGTTACGAAGGTCCGAAGGGCGGCCCGGGCATGCGCGAAATGCTCAATCCGACGTCCGCCATCATGGGAATGGGCTTAGGAGATTCTGTCGCTTTAATCACAGACGGACGTTTCTCAGGCGCGACGCGCGGCGCCTGCATCGGGCACGTTTCACCGGAAGCAGCGGCTGGCGGGCCGATCGCCTTCGTCGAAGATGGCGACCGTATCCGGATCGACATTCCGAATAGAACCGTTGATCTGCTTGTGTCGGAAGAAGAATTGGCAAAACGGAAGGCCAATTGGACACCGAAGACGCCGGATATCACGACCGGCTATTTGGCAAGATACGCCAAATTGGTTTCTTCGGCCAATGAAGGTGCGGTCTTAAAATAAAGAGGGAGTCACGGAAACCAATATGAATCAAAACAGTCAGAAATTAAAGGGCTCGGAAATTGTCGTAAAATGTTTGCAGGAACAGGGTGTGGAATACGTGTTCTCCTATCCGGGCGGTGCGGTCATTCCACTGTTTGACGCTTTATATCGGATGGAACACAATATCCATCAGGTCGAACCCTGCCACGAACAAAACGGGATTCATGCGGCAGAAGGCTACGCCCGCGCCAGCGGCAAGGTCGGGGTCGGTATCACGACCTCGGGCCCTGGGGCGACGAATGCAGTCACAGCCATTGCAGACGCACACATGGACTCGACGCCGCTGGTCGTCTTCACCGGCCAGGTTACGCAGCAGCTTTTGGGAAAGGATTCCTTCCAGGAAGTTGACATCACGAGCATCACGCTGCCGATTACGAAACACAATTTTATCATCAAGGACATCACGATGCTGGCGCCGACGATCCGCGAAGCTTTTAGGATTGCTCAAAGCGGTCGGCCAGGGCCAGTGGTCATCGACGTGCCAAAAGATATCTTTTTAGCGGAAACGGTCTACACGCCGGAAAAACCCTACCTGCTTGATGTCAACCGCCCGACACCGCAGCGCGATGCGTTAAACCGCGCGGCTAAATACATCAATAGGGCAGAACGCCCGGTAATTTACGCCGGCGGCGGCGTCATCAAAGCGGGCGCTTCGGAAATGCTGGTCAAATTTGCAGAAAAGACCGGAATTCCTGTCGCCAATTCGCTGATGGGCTTAGGCAGCATTCCGAGAGACAACCCATTGTCATTGGGGCTTGTCGGGATGCACGGCTCCCAGGAATGCAACCTCGCAGTCATTAACTGCGACACGCTCATTGCCATTGGGGCCAGATTCTCAGACCGCGTTACCGGGAATATTAACGAATTCATGCGCGACAAAAAGATCATTCAGGTCGATGTCGATGCCACTGAATTTGAAAAGAATGTCGAAGCGAACGTGCATATTTGTGCGGATGTCGCCGATGTGCTGCCGAAGCTCTACAATCTGGTGGAAGAAAAATCTTATCCGGAATGGTACAAGCAGATTGCAGAATGGCCGATCGAAGAAAAACCGGAAACGGAATACCATCCGAAGACGATTATTCATCACATTAACAAGGCCTTTGAAGACGCCTACGTGGTGACGGAAGTCGGTCAGCATCAGATGTGGGTCGGTCAGCATTGGAAATTTAAATTCCCCAATCAGTACATCACATCCGGCGGCTTAGGTACAATGGGATTCGGCATGGGTGCTGCCATTGGCTGTCAGTTTGCCCATCCGGATAAGCAGGTGCTTCTGATCGCAGGGGATGGCTCGTTTAGAATGAACTTTACGGAATTGACGACGATCCGCCGCTACAATCTGCCGATCAAGATTTTCCTGTTTAACAATGAAACCCTCGGGATGGTGCGCCAGTGGCAGAAATTGTTCAACGACCGCCGCTACGCCCAGACGGATTTGACGGATCACGCGGTGGATTATTTGAAATTGGCTGACGCGTTCAACATTAAAAATTACGACGTCACCGATTTAAAATCTCTGGATCAGACCCTGGAAGAAATCAAGGATCTCGATGAACCGGTGCTGGTCAATTGCCACATCGATCACGACGAAGGCGTGTATCCAATGGTTCCGGCAGGGAAGCCGATTGACGAAATTTATTACGAATAATTCAACCCTTTTCAATAAAGCGAGGCGAAAGTCTCGCTTTTTTTATTGTTTAGCTTTAGCGAA
>DGWE01000060.1 GCA_002396065.1 Eubacteriaceae bacterium UBA4266 | reverse complement strand
CCTTGAACTTTGTCGACAGTCTGAGACTCTGAGAAAACTCAGAGTCTTACGATGAGCTTAAATCAACTAGCACAGCTTCGCGCCAGCTGGAATGTGATCGTCGAGAATCAGCAGGTGAAGCTTTTCTTCCCCTTCTTCTTCGTGGACAGCAGAGATCAGCATCCCGCAGGATTCGATCCCCATCATCTTGCGCGGTGCGAGGTTGACAATGGCGACACAGGTGCGGCCGACCAGGTCTTCCGGTTCGTAGAATTTGTGAATGCCGGAAAGGATAGTGCGGTCTGTGCCGGAGCCGTCGTCCAGGGTGAACTGGAGCAGCTTCTTGCTCTTCGGCACTGCTTCGCAGGCCTTGACCTTGACGGCGCGGAAGTCCGCTTCACAGAAGGTGTCAAAATCAATCTGGTCTTCCATCAGCGGTTCGACCTTGACCTTTGAAAAGTCGATGACTTCGTCAGAACCTTCAACCTTGAATCTCGGCTGTTTCTTCGGCTTTTCGCTGGCCAGCGGCTTCATCGTCGGGAAGAGGATGACGTCGCGGATGGTGCGCTGACCGGTAAAGAGCATGACCAGACGGTCGATGCCGATGCCGAGACCGCCTGTCGGCGGCAGCCCGACTTCCAGCGCGTTGATAAAGTCCGCGTCGTATGGATGGGCTTCTTCGTCCCCGCCGGCCTTCTTTTCCATCTGCGCGATGAAACGTTCCTTCTGGTCCGCCGGGTCGTTGAGTTCTGAGAAGGCGTTGGCGCATTCCGCACCGGAGATATAGAGTTCAAAGCGCTGGGTGTATCGCGGATCTTCCGGATCCTTCTTGGCCAGCGGTGAGATTTCCACCGGGTGCATCGTGACGAAGGTCGGCTGGATCATCTTGTCTTCGCATTTCGCGTCGAAAACTTCGGCCATGATTTCGCCGACACTGCCGTCCTTGCCTTCGATGTCGACGCCGAGGTCGGCCGCGGCTTTCTTCGCTTCTTCGACGTCGGTCATGTGGTCGAAGTCCACGCCGGTTTCTTCCTGAACCAGATCGACCATGCGGGCGCGTCTGAAGGGTTCGCCGAGGTGAATGGTGTGGCCGTCGAATTCGACGTCCTTGGTTCCGAGGATTTCATCGGCCAGGTAATGGTACAAATCTTCGACCATGTCCATGACGCCGATATAATCGGTGTAAGCTTCGTAGGTTTCCAGTTCGGTGAATTCCGGATTGTGGGTGGCATCCATCCCTTCGTTTCTGAACACGCGGGAGAGCTCGTAGACCTTATCAAATCCGCCGACGATCAGGCGCTTCAGCGGCAGTTCCAGCGCGATGCGCAGGTACATCGGAATGTCCAGCGTGTTGTGATGGGTGATGAACGGACGAGCGTTGGCGCCCCCTGCCAGATTGTTCAGCACTGGGGTTTCCACTTCGAGGAAGCCGCGGTTGTCGAGGAATTCGCGGATCTTGGAGATGATGCGCGAGCGGGTGACAAAGACGTCACGCACTTCCGGGTTGACGATCAAATCGACGTAGCGCTGACGGTAGCGCAGATCCTGATCCTTCAGGCCGTGGAATTTTTCCGGCAGCACCTGAAGGGATTTAGATAAGAGGGTAAATTCGTGAACGCGAATCGACACCTGACCGCGCTTCGTCTTGAAGGCTTCGCCTTTGATGCCGACGATGTCCCCGATGTCAACCTTTTTAATTTCGTCGTAATCCGGCAGCAGGTCCTTTTTCAGGTACAGCTGAATCTTGCCGGTGCTGTCCAGCAGGTCGTAGAAGCCGACCTTCCCCTGACCGCGCTTGGCCATGATGCGCCCCGCGAGGGAAAGCACCTGACCTTCGTATTGTTCAAAATTGTCGTTAATTGCCTTGGCGTGACCGGTCACATCGTATTTCGTGATTTCGTAGGGATTCTTGCCTTCCGCCTGAAGGGCGTGCAGCTTGTCCCAACGGACCTTGATCACATCACTCATCTTTTCTTCTGCCATTTTTGCTCCTGTTCTCTATTTCGTTCCGGCTTATCTGTGAATGTCGAGAATGGTGTACGTCACCGTTCCCCGCGGCACTTCGATGACCACGGTGTCGCCGACCTTGTGGCCCATCAGGCCTTCGCCCACCGGCGACGCGTTGGACAGCTTGCCGGCCTTAATATCCGCTTCGGCCGAGCCGACCAGCTGATAGGTCATCTGGCGGCCGCCTGTTTCGACGGTCATGTAGCTGCCGATCCCGATTTCGTCAGTCTGGACGTCGTCGGCAACCTTGACGTTGCGGATCTGTTCTTCGAGTTCCTTAATGCGGCCTTCGACAAAGCTCTGTTCGTTTTTCGCTTCGTCGTATTCCGAGTTTTCGGACAAGTCTCCGTAGCCGCGCGCGATCCGCAGCTTTTCAATGACTTCATAACGGGTAACCGTCTTTAAATGTTCCAGTTCATCCTTGAGTTTTTGCAGCCCTTCTTCAGTGACCACTAATTCCTGTTTTTTTTCGCTCATGGCAACCCCTTCTGCTTGTATTTTCCGATGCCAGAAAGACAAAACAGGCGCTGCCGCGTCTGTTTTTCACCGTTTCCGCATCCACGTTAACCATTTTCAATGACTTTACATATTATATTAATGACCGGCTTAAAAGTCAATCATTTCAAGGTCAACCGCCGGATTTTCCGTCAGAAAATGGGCGATGCCGTCGTGGTCGTTGTCGTAGGCGGTCACGACGTCCGCCGCGGCCTTGGCCGACGCCTCGCCGTTTTTCATCGCGACGCCGATTCCCGCGTAGGCGAGCATCCCCGCGTCGTTCTGGGAATCCCCAAAGGCGATCATCTGCGTCCTCGAAATACCCAGCTGATTTTCGAGTGCTTTAAGGCCCGACGCCTTGGAGAAGCTCTTGAAGGTGACCTCGAGGTAATATTCCCCGACGCGGAAAAAATCGAATACGTCGGCAAAAGGCGCCGTGATCTCTCGCGTGCAGCGGTCGAGTACGTCGCCGCGGCCCATGACGAGAATCTTACACAGCGGAAAATCGACGAAGTCGGCCAGTGGCACGTGCTTTTCGATGGGAATGCCGATCACGCTGCGCTGGTGCTCCACCTTGTAACCGTCGGGGTCGTTGGAAAAATAGGTCCGGCCATCGTCGACGAGCACTGACACCGGAAATGCTTCCGCGTTTTGGATAAAGGCTTTCGCGATGTCCGGGTTCATGGTCTTTTCGAAGAGGACTTGCTGATTGGTCTGGTCGACGATCTGCGCACCGTTGTAGGCGATGACCAGCCCGTGGTAATCCGCGAGTCTTAACATCCTGCTGTAAGCCGCCGTGCCCACTGCCGGACGGGCTGAGGCGATGGCGACCGTGCCGCCGGCGCGCTGAAAGGCAATGAGCACCTCCCGCGTCCTCGGTGAAATCGTCTTGTCCGTCGTGAGCAGCGTCCCGTCCAAATCAAAGGCCAAAA
>DGWE01000058.1 GCA_002396065.1 Eubacteriaceae bacterium UBA4266 | reverse complement strand
GCCAATGCCAGATGCCTCACGAAGGGCGGATTCAGGCGAAGATGCTCGTCGAAAACATTGTGGCGGAGGACGAAGAAAAGCCGCGCCGCATGATGGACGTGTATCAGATGCCTCATTTTATTCACACCTTCCCGGAAGTGGCGAGCATCGGGCTGACGACCCAGGAAGCTTCTGTGGAACACGACGACATCAAGGTCGGGCTCGCGCCCCTTGGCGACGAACCAGGCTCCCTCTTTAAAACAGACAAGCAGGGTTTTGTCAAGGTCATTGTCGACGGCAAATACCATGAAATCCTCGGCGTCCATATTATCGGCGAAAACGCCTGCGAATTGATTGCGCAGGTACAGGCGCTGATGGTCATGGAAGGGACGACGATGGATTTAGCACGGATCGTCCATCCACTGCCGAGCCTGTCCCTCGCCATGGAAGAAGCCTTCGAGCAGATTGAACAGTGAAGCGACTTTAGAGAACAGGAGAAAAAGCATGACGACAAAGCAATCGGCACAGCCCCGTGAATTGGTGGTTGTGCTGGATTTCGGCGGACAGTACAAGCAGCTCATTGCCAGACGGGTCCGCGAATGCCAGGTGTACTGCGAAATCCATTCGTACAAAACACCCATTGACGAGCTCAAGGCCATGGCGCCCAAGGGGATCATCCTGACCGGCGGCCCGAACAGCGTGTTCGAAGCGACCTCGCCGACCTACCAGAAAGAGCTCTACGAACTCGGCATCCCGATTCTCGGGATTTGCTACGGCTCTCAGCTCATGGCGCACACCTTGGGCGGCGAAGTGAAAAAGGCGCCAGTCAGCGAATACGGTCATACGGACCTCACCATCGACGGGACGGACAGCCTGATCATGAAGGATGTGACCCCAAATACCGTCTGCTGGATGAGCCACACGGACTACATCGCCAAGGCGCCGGAAGGCTTCAAAGTGACGGCACACACTGCGAATTGCCCGATCGCGGCGATGGAAAATCCGGACAAGGGGCTTTACGCGGTGCAGTTCCATCCGGAAGTGGTCCACACGCCGGAAGGCAAGAAGATTCTCAACAACTTCCTGACCGAGGTCTGCGGATGTTCCGGCAGCTGGCAGATGAACACCTTTGTGAAAGACACGGTGGCGGCGCTAAAAGAAAAAATTGGAAGCGACCGGGTGCTCCTCGGCTTGTCCGGCGGCGTCGACTCGACCGTTACGGCTGTGCTGCTTTCCAAGGCTATCGGCAAGCAGCTGACCTGCGTGTTCGTCGATCACGGCCTGATGCGCAAGGATGAAGGCGACGAGGTCGAAGCGGTGTTTGGACCGAAGGGCGATTTCGATTTGAACTTCATCCGGGTCAACGCCGGCGACACCTATTTTGAAAAGCTCAAGGGCGTGAGCGATCCGGAACAAAAGCGCAAAATCATCGGGGCCCTTTTCGTCGAAATCTTCGGCGCAGAAGCCAAGAAACTGACGGACGAAGGCGGCTTTAAATACATGGCCCAGGGGACGATTTACCCCGACGTGGTCGAAAGCGGCGCCGGCAACGGCGGTGCGGTGATCAAGTCCCACCACAATGTGGGCGGCCTGCCCCAGGAAATGGTCGTCGAGCTGGGCTTTGATCAGACGCCGATCGAACCGCTCCGGGATTTATTCAAGGATGAAGTCCGCCAGGTTGGTCTGGAGCTGGGCATCCCGCGGAATCTCGTGTTCCGTCAGCCTTTCCCGGGTCCAGGTCTGGGCATCCGCGTCGTCGGCGAAGTGACGCCGGAAAAGGTGAAGATCACCCAGGAAGCGGACGCCATTTACCGGGAAGAATTGGAAAAAGCCGGCATCGACATGGGCAAAGGCCAGTTCTTCGCGGCGCTGTCTAATTTGAGAAGTGTGGGCGTCATGGGCGACGACCGGACTTACGATTACGCGGTGGTGCTGCGGGGCGTGATCACCTCGGATTTCATGACGGCTGAAGCGGCTGAAATCCCGTGGTCGGTGCTGCAGACGTGTATGAACCGCATCATCAACGAAGTCAAAGGGGTCAACCGCGTCATGTACGATTTGACTTCCAAGCCGCCAGGAACGATCGAGTTAGAATAAAAATAAATCCCTGTTCGTCTTGACATTCAAGACGGCAGGGATTTTTTAATTCATCAACATCAGTCGTTTTCGATGTCGATGTCGCCGGTGTTGGTGTGGGCGGTGATGGTCTTGTCACCGCTGCCGACGCGGATGGTGCCGGCGTTGTATTCGCGCTCGCCGATATCGATGTCGCCGGTGTTGGTTTTGGCAGAGATGGTGTAGCGAGCGAGACTGTCGGCCGGGGCGGCCGAGATGTCGCCGTTGTCGGCAGTCAGCTCAGCGGTGGTAAAGGCCGTGCTTTCGAGGTCGATATCCCCGTTTGAAGTCGTGGCCTTCAGGGTGGTCCCGTCACAGGCGTCGATGTCGATATCGCCGTTTTGGCTCTCGAGGGTCAGGGTCCTGAAGGTTTGGGCGGGCTCGACGGTGATGTCGCCGTTATCAGCGGCCAGGGTGAGGGTTTTGAGTTCGGCGCGCCCCCTCGGAATCGTGAGCGTCAGCTCGGCGTCTTGATGGACGCCGACGTCGGTCTTCGCTACTTTGGCAGTGAGCTTTCCGTCTGTGACGGTGAGGGTGGGGCAGGTGCCCTTTGGCCCGCGGTAGACCATGGCAAAGCCGTCGCCGTCTTGGAGGGTGATGTCCGTGTTGTCGAGGTGGATATCGGCGCGGTCAAAGGCGTCGAGCTTTTTGCGGACGGTGGTCTGGTGGGCTTTCGTCCAAGGGAAGGCGAAATTGTCCTCGTCCGAGTCGTGGGACAGATGCCCGGCCCCCAGATATTGCCCGGCGCCAAAGGCGATGATGGCCAAGGCGACGGCGGCAATCAGAATTAGGCAGAGGCTGCGCTTGTTTTTCATTGCGGTTCTCCTTTCGCGTTAAAAATGGATTCGAGCAGTTTTCGGACGGCGACCGGCCTTTCTCATGTTGCGTCAAGATACATGGTCTGACGTATTACGCCTGTCGTCGTATGCTGTTGCGATTAATATACGACGGCAGGCAAAGGATGTCAAGGGGAAGTTAATCATCATCATCGATGCAATCGCAAAAGCGAAAATACAACCGAAAAACAATCGCAAAGCAATCGCAAATTTTTGCGATTGTTTTTTAATTGCTTTTCAATTATAATAATCGAAAAAAGATACGATATGAGGAGGAGCCATGCGGGAATCGAAAACGTTGGAGTTTAAATCGCGTATTTCCAATACATTTTTAAAAACAATCAGCGCTTTTGCCAATTACAGCGGCGGAAGCGTAATTTTCGGCGTCAATGATGACGGGACCGTTTGCGGTCTTAATAATCCGGAGCAGGCATGCCTGGATATTGAAAATAAGATCAACGATACGATTCACCCTCAGCCGACGTATGCACTCAGTGTACA
>DGWE01000040.1 GCA_002396065.1 Eubacteriaceae bacterium UBA4266 | reverse complement strand
CAAGTTTTCGTGAAGAACCAAAAAACAAGCGGCTTTTTTGCCGCTTGTCTGTTAAATCATACGTTTCCTCACCATTTGTCATTAAAGAACGTACGGTAAGCTTTGTAAGTCATGTACGCGTCAATCTTGGTACTCTGTTCCCACGGCGCATGCATTGAAAGAATCGGTGTACCGCAGTCGACCACTTCCATATCGTAGGCTGCCAGCATATAGGCGATGGTGCCGCCGCCGCCTAAATCGATTTTACCCATTTCGCCTAATTGCCAGGTCACGCCGCCTTCGTCGAAACATTTTCTGAGCTTGCCTAAAAATTCCGGATTCGCGTCGCTGCCGCCGGATTTCCCCTGAGCGCCGCCGTATTTATTAACCGCAACCCCTTTGCCTGCAAACGTCGCGTTGTGCATGTCATGGGTATTCGGGAAATTCGGATCGTACGCTGCCGTGACATCTGCAGACAGACAGAATGAATGGGACAGACAGCGGCGGACAGTCAGGGAATTGGACGCGTCAGACTGGAGCGCCACCAATTCCGCCAGCGTATTTTCAAAGAAACGGGACTGCATGCCCGTGTTGCCGTAGCTGCCGATTTCTTCTTTATCAGCCAAGATGACACATTGCGTCTTCTGCGGTGTATCCGTCGCGTCGAGCATCGCGCGGACGGCCGCATAAGAACAGATTCGGTCATCCTGCCCAAAAGCGAGAATCATCGAGCGGTCAAATCCGATGTCTCTGGCCTTTCCAGCCGGTACAATTTCAAATTCTGCAGACGCAAAGTCGTCTTCGGTCATTTGATAATGTTCATTTAAATATTTTAATACCGTCGCCTTAACTGCTTCGCCGTCTTCTTCCCCGCTGAGCGGTCTGCTGGCGATCATCGGATTGAGCTGTTCGCCTTCAAAAGCCTCAGCTACTTTCTTTTGGTTAAGCTTTTGTGATAAATGGGGCAGTAAATCTGAAATGCAGAAGACCGGATCATCAGGTCCATCACCGATGGCAATTTTTACCACCGATCCATCTTTCTTGACAACTGTACCGTAAAGGGCCAACGGCAGGGTCAGCCACGGATACTTCTTGATACCGCCGTAATAATGGGTTTTGAAATAAGCGATGTTCGAATCTTCGTACAGCGGCATGGGCTTGAGGTCCAGTCTCGGACAGTCCATGTGTGCGCCGACAACAGTCATGCCCTTTTCCAATGGCTCAGTGCCGATTTTAAAAAGCATGACGGTTTTATTCCGGTGCAGTGCGTAAATTTTATCCCCGCTTTTCAACTCGCCCGATTCAATTGCCTGTTCAATCGGACGAAAGCCGGCTTCCTTCGCTAACTTCACCGCGTTTTCTGCGCAGAGCCTTTCCGTCTTGCCGGCATCCAAAAAGGCCTTGTAATCTTCTGCGTAATCCAAAACCTTTTGATCTTCACCTGGCTCCAGCTTTTTCCAGCCCAATTTGAATTCAGCGCCAAGTGCTTTATTCATCGTTTGTGCTGCCATGATGACCTCCTGTCCTTTTTCTTATGCTTTAACGCTTTCAACTGCGATCCAGCGCTTTCCTGGTTTGACGTGAATTGCAATATCGGCAAAACCTGTTTTTTCAAAAACATCGACAAATCCGTCGAGATTTAAATTGCGCATATCGTAGGCTTTTATATTGTCCAAAACCGACTGCGGCAGTCCTTCGTGATCGTACACTTCTGCGATCAGCAGAAAATGTCCGCCTGATTTCAGAACCCGATAAACCTCCTGCATATCCGTTTCGAAATCCGGCCAGAAATAATAGCTTTCAACTGTCACAATTTTGTCGAATTCATCATCCTTAAAAGGCATATCGGACACGGAAGCCTCAAAAACCTCAAGCTTGCCCGCATCGATGAGCGCCTGGTTAAACTGCTGTGTGGCTTCGACCGACGTTTTCGCGTAATCGATCCCGGCGAAACTGCCATTTTCAACCATTGTCGAAAGACGAGCCAGGCAGGCGCCACCGCCGCAGCCGATGTCGAGAACACGATCCCCTTTATTAAACTGCAGGTGCGATAAAGCCCACTGCGTCATCGGTCCATGGCTGTCGTTCATGCGCTCGAGCATTGCCCGTCCTGCATCGCCGGTCGGGTGATTGGGACGACCAGCCTCTGTAATCTGCTGCTCTGAATATTCTCTTCTTAATTTTTCTGTTAAATCTGCCACGTGCTGCCTCTCTGCTTCTGTGTAATCTTCCTCTGGTTTGAGGTTGCCGAAATTCAACGCGTCAATTTGTTTTTGAAGATGAGACCGTAACGCCTGCTTCTCTTTCTTTTCTTGATCCGTAAGTGCCTGTCTCTTTTGCTTGTGTTTCAATTTTTTTAATTTCGACGCTTTTTTATTCAATCTTTTAAACCCTGCTTTCTCAATCCAACGCTTGAAGCTTGTCCGGCGTCACAAATCCGGCGTCGACCAATTGCTGAAGGGAGAGCATTAAGCCGAGCTTGCCGTGGGCGTGGGTCAGACCGCCTTGAAAATAGACGATGTAGGGTTCGCGCATCGGCGCGTCAGCCGACAATTCAATGGATGATCCCTGGATGAATGCGCCTGCGGCCATAATGACCGGCACATCGTATCCCGGCATATCCCACGGAACTGGCGTGACAAAAGAGTCGACCGGCGCCGCCTTTTGAACCGCCTGACAGAACACTTCAACAGCCTTCGGATCTCCTAATCGAATACTTTGGATGATATCCGACCGATAATCGTCCACATCCGGACAAACCGGATATCCGAGATTTTTATAAACGGCGCCCACTAAAATCGCCGTTTTCATCGCTTGAGAGACAATATAAGGTGCCTGGAAAAAGCCCTGAAGGAAGGTTCTGGTAATGCCCAGGGTCGCCCCCGTTTCCCCGCCGATGCCTGGCGCCGCCAGACGATTGGCACAGAGCTGGACCAAATCCGCCCGGCCTGCTGTGTAGCCGCCAGTGGGCGCCAGACCGCCGCCCGGATTTTTGATCAGGGAGCCGGCCATCAAATCGGCGCCAACTGCAACCGGTTCCTTTTCGTCTAAAAATTCACCGTAGCAGTTGTCGACGAAAATCACAACCTTCGGCCATTTAGCCTTAATCACTGAACAGATCCTCTGAATTTCAGCCAAGGTGATGGCCTTCCGCCAGCTGTAGCCCGTCGAGCGCTGAATATAAACCATTTTCGTTTTTTCGGAAATAGCGTTCATGATTTTTTCTGTGTCAAAAATCCCATCAGGCAGCAGCTCGATCTGGTTGAAAATCACGCCTAAATCGGTCAGCGTGCCGTTCCCTTTTTCTTCTCCGTGTGCGCCGATAAAGGTCCGAACTGTATCGTAAGGGTCCCCGCTGATCGACAGGAGCTCATCCCCTGGACGAAGCACCCCGTACAGACAAAGCGAAATGGCGTGCGTGCCGCAGGTGATCTGTGGACGGACAAGGGCCGCTTCGCAGCCAAAGACATCGGCAAATATTTTTTCGGTGGCTTCGCGGCCTTCATCGTCGTAGCCGTAGCCAGTCGTCGGGTGGAAATGGCGGTCACTCAGACCGACCTTCTGCATCGCCTGGATCACCTTAAACTGGTGATATTCCGCCAGCCGATCCCAATGGGCCATCCGATCGGCAATTTGAGCTTCCGACTTTTCAACAAAATCGATCACATCCTTTGAGATGTGAAAATTTTCAGCTAAGTATTTTTCAATGGTATTATCGTTCAATGTTGTGTTCCCCTTTGTATTGCTCAATACATTGTATCATTTGATTCGCTAATTGTTCACTGTCTTTATTCTTTTCTGCACTGAACCAGTGAATATCTTGATTTTTTCTGAACCACGTCAGCTGACGTTTCGCAAAATGCCGCGTATCCCGCTTGAGGATTCTGACCTGTTCTTCTAAAGACGACCGCCCCTTCAAATAAGGCACGATTTCTTTGTAACCCAATGCCTGCATCGACACAAGTGAAGGATCGTAGCCGTCGTTTAAAAGCGCACGGACTTCCTCGACCAGGCCGTCTTCGATCATCACATCGACCCGTTGATCGATTCTTTGATAGAGCACGTCCCGCGGCATCTGAATGCCTAAAAGCAGATAATCAAAGGGCAGGTCGATTTTTCGCACTTGACTTTCCCAATAAGTCTTGGTTTTGCCTGTCGTCTCGTAAATTTCAAGGGCGCGGATCACGCGCTTGCGGTTGTGGGGATGAATTTTTGCCGCAGCTTCCGGATCGATTTGCTTCAACCGTCGATAAACAGCCTCTGGCGTCTCTGTCTTGTACGCGTCGTTCAGCTTTTCCCGAATTTTAGGATCTGTCTTGATATCCGGAAATCCCCATTTCTGCGTCAGCGCGTTGATGTACAGCCCTGTCCCGCCAGCGACAATCGCTGTTTTCCCCCTCGCTGTAATGTCACGGATAGCCGCAACGGCGCGGTCCTTATAGTCAGCCACGCTGAAAGCCTGATCCGGCTCTACAAAATCCATCAAATGATGGGGGATTCCCTGTTTTTCCGATTCGGTCGGTTTGGCCGTGCCAACGTTCATCCTGCGGTAAATCTGCATCGAATCCGCAGAAACAATTTCTCCGTCGAGGCGTTTGGCGATTTGAATGGCAAGATTGGTTTTGCCCGACGCCGTCGGACCGACGATCACCGGAACGACTGGTTTTTGCGCTTTCTGCTGAGTCTTCATGAAACCACCCTTTTAAACAATTTTTCCAATTGGTATTTTTTTAAATACAAAATGATCGGCCGGCCATGGGGGCAGGTGTATGGATTTTCCAGCGTCATTAAATCATCCAACAGCTTTCTGATTTCGCGTTTGTTCAAATCCTGATTCCCCTTGACCGCTGCCTTGCAGGCCATCGTCGCAATCTTCAGCCATTGCTTTTCTTTAAGTTCTGGATTTCCCGTCGTTAGATTCTCAATCCACATCGGAAGCAGCGCGGCTGATTGAGGCTCTCCCAATAAAACGGGCACACTGTGCACCATCAGCGTTGTCTCTCCCGAAACTTCGCAGCGGAATCCCTTGGCCTCGAGCTGAGCCTGAACAGTGTCAAACTGCAGCACCATTTCTCTCGAGACATCGACAGCTTGAGGCACCAAGAGCGCCTGCGACGGAATGCGTTCATTGCCTGTCATTTTTTTCTTTAGATTTTCAAACATGAAAGCCTCGTGTGCCGCATGCTGATCAATTAAGACCGCTGTGTCTTCTTTTTCCAGCAGGATAAAGGTTTTAAATAATTGACCGATAATGCGCGTGCCCGTTAAATCTAAATACGGACGCCCAGATTCAGCAGCCTGTTCATTGTAAAGCGGCCTTTGTTCGGCCGATGGCGGCTTAATCCATTGATCTGCTTTCTTGGGAGCAACATCCTCCGCTGGTCGCTTCTGATGTCGATTCCGATCTTCATTGATCGAACCGTTAAATGAACGCTGCATTTGTGGATCCGGAGCGGCCATACCTTGAGAAGCCGAAAAGTCAATCTGCGACGGCATTTCGCTCACTTTCAGCGACGGCACTTTTGATTCAACGTACGCCTCTGTTTTTTTAGGCTCCGGCGCTGCTGCAATTTTTTCGCCCAAATCAACCGTCAGATCCATCTGCTGAACGGCGCGCCGAATTTCCTGACGAAATAAAATATCAACCAGACTCTGGTTCAATATCCCGATTTCCATTTTTGAAGGGTGCATGTTGACGTCCAGCATTCTGCCCGGCAGCGTCATGAAAATGATGCCCACAGGGTGTTTGTGGTTCATCAAATAACCCTGATAGGCTTCTTCAAACGCCCGAGAAAGAGCTCGATTTTCAACGGTCCGCCCGTTAATGAACAGAATCTGCCGATCCTTCGAGCTGCGCATACTGGTCAAATCCCCGATATAACCTCGAAGAACCATCGGTTCGTTTTTCGCGTCCAATTTCCTGAGGGATTTAAAAAAAGAACGGCCGTACAGACATTCGATGACGCTCTGCAGCCGCCCGTCTCCCGGCGTCGAAAAGATTTTCCGCCCATCCGCTTTAAAATCAAAGGCAATTTCTGGATGGGATAAGGCGATCCGCCCCATCAGCTGGTGGATGACCCGCTCTTCCGTCTTGTCTTTCATCATGTGCTTCTGTCTGGCCGGCACATTGTAAAATAAATCCCTGACACAGATATCCGTCCCCTTATCGTACGGCAGCACCCGCTGTGCCGCGCAATGTCCGCCTTCAAAAATGGTTTCGCTGCCGAGCTCCTCCGCCTTTGAAATCGTGCGGATCGTCACTCGGGATACCGCCGCGACGCTTGCCAGCGCCTCGCCGCGAAAGCCTAGGGTTTCCAAATGATCTAAATCCTCAATTTGAGAGAGCTTGCTCGTGGCGTGACGCGCAAAAGCCAGCTTCACCTCGTTGTACCGGATGCCCTCTCCATTGTCTCGAATACGGATGCTTCGCTTTCCGCCCTGCTCGATATCGACTCGGATGCGGTCACTTCCCGCGTCGATGGCGTTTTCAGCCAGCTCCTTGACGACCGACGCCGGACGAACAATCACCTCTCCCGCCGCGATTTTTTCAATGGTCGCCGGCGCTAACATTTTGATTTTCAATGTCTCTCTCCTTTTTGATTACGCCTGCTGCTTCGTCATCAGCTCTGTTTTTAGCGAGCTGAGCAGGTTAAGCGCCTGAATCGGCGTCATGCTGTTTAAATCGGCATCGCAGATTTGCGACAGCACGTCCTTTTCTTCCGGTTTTATTGCATTGTCAGGTTCTGGTTTTACCGATTGTGCCGCCATTTCCGTGTAAAAACTGATCTGGTCATCATTTTCGGCGGCCATATCCGAAGACGGCGGATCTTTTGGATACAAACTGGCAACCGGCGCTTCATCCTCTAATTCTTTTAAGATCACCCGAGCCCGCTGGGTCACAATTTTGGGAAAGCCCGCCAGCTGAGCGACCTCGATGCCATAGCTTTGATCCGCAGGCTGGTGACGAATCTTTCTTAAAAACACGACACCTTCCGGCGTTTCTTTGAGACCGATGCTTAAATTTTTCACACCCGGCTGCTGGTTCTCCAATTGAGTGAGCTCGTGATAATGGGTGGCAAACAGCGTTCGCGCGCCAATCGTCAGCGGATTCGACAAATACTCCGCTACAGCCCACGCGATACTGACACCGTCAAAGGTGCTGGTGCCTCGGCCGATTTCATCCAAGATGACAAGTGAATGCTGAGTCGCATTTTTTAAAATATTGGAAACCTCGGACATTTCGACCATAAAAGTACTTTGGCCGGTTGTCAGGTCGTCCGACGCCCCAATTCTCGTGAAGATGCGGTCGCAAATGCCAATATGCGCGCTGTCCGCCGGCACAAATGACCCAATTTGCGCCATCAGCGTAATGATCGCAACCTGCCTGATATACGTGGATTTGCCGGCCATATTAGGGCCAGTAATCAGCATCATTCGGTTTTCAGCCAGATCGAGCAGACAATCGTTTGATACAAAGGCCCCTTCATCCATCAGCATTTCGGCCACGGGATGCCGGCTGTTGTACATCTCAATGACGCCATCGTCTGCAATTTCCGGCCTTACGTAATGATTGGAAACCGCCACTGCGGCAAGAGAATAAAGGGCGTCCAAAAAGGCGACATCGTGGGCCCGCTGCTGAATCCGCTTGATCTGAGCCATGATTTTTTCTCTGATATCGGAAAAAATCTGATATTCAAGCTGAGATAGGCGCTGTTCAGCGCCGAGAATTTTCGTCTCCATTTCCTTCAATTCCGGCGTAAAAAATCGTTCAGAATTGGCCAGCGTCTGTTTGCGGATGTAATGCTCCGGCACTAAATCCAAATTCGTTTTGGTCACTTCGATGAAATAACCAAATACCCGGTTGTATTTGACCTTGAGTGATTTGATGCCGGTTTTTTCCCGTTCTTCGCTCTCCAGATCTTTCAACCAGTCCTTACCTTTGCTCTGCGCCTCTCTGTAATCGTCGATTTCCTGATTAAATCCGGTCTTAATCACACCGCCGTCTTTTAACACGAAGGGCGCGTCATCTGAAATGGCCGACGCGATAAGATGGTAAATGTCTTCCAGATCGTCCGCCTGACCAAAAGCCGCCTGGAGCTTCGGGGCGTCGATGCTGTTGATGCAGTCCTTTAGTGCTGGAAGCATACCGACCGACTGCTTAAGGGACAGCATGTCCTTTGGATTAACGGTGCCAAAAGAAATTTTGCCGCAAATCCGCTCCAAATCGTAAATTTTTCCCAGTATCGTCTTAAAATCCTGAAGGGCTCCTGGATTATCTACCAGCTCGGCCACATACTGCTGACGCGTCTCGATTTTATCTCGATCAATCAATGGCGCTTCGATCCATTGCCTGAGCATTCTGCCGCCCATTGCCGTCGTCGTCTGATCCAGAACCCAAAGCAGACTGCCGCGCTTTTCACCGTGTCTCAAGGTTTCAGTTAATTCCAGGTTGCGGCGCGTCGGCAGATCCAGAAGCATGTACTCGCTGGTTTTGTAAAAAGATACGTGATTGATATGGACCAAAACTTTTTTCTGGGACTCTTCGATGTAATTCAAAAGCGCGCCTGAAGCCCGAACCGCCGCGTCGTGATCCTTTAATCCCAGCGCATCCAGCGCGAAAACGTGGAACTGGCTTTTAACCACTTCTTCTCCAGAATCGCGCTGATAATGCTGATCGGCATACAGCGAAACCATGCAGTTAAAACGCATTTTCAGCTGCTGGACAAACTTTGACTGCTTGTACAGGCTCGAGCTCATAATGATTTCCGACGGATTGATCTTCCCGATTTCACCCATGAGCTCATTCTGACCTGGCGTGTTAGGGATTTCCGTCGTGTTGAAATCGCCCGTTGTCAAATCCACGTAAGCCAGTCCCACGCTGCTTCTTCCGCCGTAAAGTGAAGCGAGATAATTGTTTTCCTTCGCTTTGATCGCGCCGTCTGAGGTAATGGTCCCGGGGGTGATCACCTTGATGATTTCACGCTTGACCAATCCCTTCGCCAGAGAAGGATCCTCCATCTGCTCGCATACGGCAACCTTGTAGCCCTTCTCAACCAATTTTGCGATATACGGCTCTGCCGCATGATGGGGCACGCCGCACATTGGCGCCGGCTCATCCAGTCCGCACTGTTTGCCCGTCAGTGCAATTTCCAGCACCTTTGACGCCGTCAGTGCATCGTCAAAAAACGTTTCAAAGAAGTCCCCTACTCTGAAAAGCATTATGCAGTCTGGTACCTGCTCGTGCATTTTCAGATACTGCTGCATCATCGGCGTTAAACCCATCTTCACCACTTCTTTCTAATTTAATGAACCAATCGCCGTGCCGTCAAGGCTGAAGGTCTTGGCCCGATCGATGTGAACGGGGATAATCGTCCCAATCGTTGCCATATCTCCGGTAAAATTGACCAGCTTGCCGTTTAGAGTTCGACCGGACAATTTGTTTGGATTGTGCGCGCTTTTGCCTTCGACAAGCACTTCAACATTCTGATCCTGGAACCACGCATTCTGATCATTGCCGATTTCGTGCAGCACGTCCAACAGCCGGTTCAGCCGCTGATGCTTGACGTCATCAGGAATCTGATCGTCCATCTCTGCCGCTGGCGTACCGCTGCGCTTCGAGTAAATAAACGAAAACGCCGAATCAAACCGACACGCCCGAACCACGTCGAGAGTTTCTTCAAAATCCGCCTCGGTTTCGCCCGGGAAACCCACGATGATGTCGGTCGTAATCGCCACATGAGGGATGCGGTTGCGAATTTTTTCTACCAGCGCAATGATCTGTTCCTTTGTGTAACCGCGGTGCATCGCTTTCAGAATGCGCGTTGATCCGCTCTGAATCGCCAGATGGATGGATGGGCAGACCTTGTCACAGGTCGCAATGGCTTCAATCACTGCGTCGCTCATATCCTTGGGATGGCTCGTCATGAAACGAATTCTCCGCAGCCCTTCGATGGCGTTAACATCGCGCAGTAAATCCGCGAACCCGTAGCCGTCCCGGCGGTCGTTGCCGTAGGAGTTAACATTCTGACCCAGCAGCATGACTTCCAAACAGCCGTCTTCGACCAATCGCGTGATCTCTTCTATAATTTTTTCATGAGGGCGGCTGACTTCCCTTCCCCGCGTGTAAGGCACAATACAGTAGGTGCAGAAATTGTTGCAGCCCTTCATGATCGACACGTAGCTTTTAAACGGGTACTTTCGATCGACCGGCAGATTTTCAACCAGCCCCTGATCGTCATCGTAAATTTCGATTGTCCGACTGCGGGTTTCAATGAATTCCTCCAGCAGCTGCGGAAAATGTTCGATGTTGTGCGTCCCGAAGACGATATCGACCTGCGGATTTTTTTCTTTAATTTGTTTGACAATGGCAGGCTGCTGCATCATGCAGCCGCAGACCGCCAGAATGAGATCAGGGTTTTTCTTTTTGATGTGTTTAAAATTGCCGACATTGCCGAAAAAGCGTTCGTCCGCGTTTTCCCGGACACTGCAGGTGTTCATCACCACAACGCCAGCGGTCTTTTCGTCGTCTGTCGGCGTGTAGCCCATTTCCTTCAGCATACCTGATATTTTTTCAGAATCGTTCTCATTCATCTGACAGCCGTAAGTGATAATTTTATAGGTTTTATTCATTCGCATTCCTTTTAGTCGTTTTAAAGCTTTCCGGCAGCTTGTCAATTAAATGCATCGCGTTCAGTGCACATTCGCCAAATTGCTCAGCCGCCCTATCGCCAGAAAGTCCGTGCAGATAGACACCTAGCTTGGCCGCGTCTTCCGGCCTTGATGTCTGTGAAAGCAGCCCCGCGATGATGCCGGTCAAAATATCGCCGCTTCCGGCCGTCGCCATGCCCGGGTTGCCCGTCGTGTTGAACCAGATTTCGCACTGCGCTGGTTCATCCCCACGGGGAACGAAAATCCGTGTGCGGTACCCCTTCAGCACGAGAATGACCTGGTATTTTGCGGCAAATTCCGAAGCGATTTGGGTGCTGTTTTCCTTATATTCATCCTTGGTAATTTC
Source organism: Eubacteriaceae bacterium UBA4266 (assembly GCA_002396065.1). Lineage (GTDB taxonomy): Bacteria > Bacillota > Clostridia > Eubacteriales > Eubacteriaceae > Pseudoramibacter > Pseudoramibacter fermentans. The sequence goes on along the minus strand of DGWE01000040.1, from coordinate 18,482 downwards.
GCAGAGTCTGCAAAATTCGCCAGCGTGAGGCGTCAAAATAATCGGCCCCGTGTGTTCAGACAAAACCGATTTAATTTTGGTGAGATGGTATAAACCGTCCGCGTCAATGACCACCGGTTTTCCCGTTTCAATCAGCCATTTAATTAAATCCGCGTAGAGCATTTTTCGACCGATGCCCGGCCCAATCACGTAAGCCGTCGCCTTCTGCTGCTTGAGCTGGCTGATGACGTTGTCCTGTGTGTAGGGCTTGACCATGATTTCCCACGGCATCTGTGCCGCCACAATCTCGTAAATGCTTTCCGGTACCCAGGTCGTCACCAGACCGGCGCCTGATCTTAAACAGGCGGCTGAGCTCATCAAACCCGCGCCAATCATGCCGCGGCTGCCCGCGACAATTGAAACCGCGCCGTAATCGTACTTATTGGAATTTTTAAGGCGTTTCGCCAATTTAGGGATACTTTCTTCGTCTAATATGTTTTTTTGTGAATCCGTGTACTGCTCCGAAATGCCCACATCCAGCACAGTCGGCTCTCCCAGAAAGTCTGGGCCATCCTCCAGCAGCATTCCCACCTTTGGGTTTTGAATGATCAATGTCCGATCTGCTCGAATCGCCTGACCGACGGTTAATCCATTGCTCCCTCTGAGCCCAGAAGGAATGTCGATCGCGTAAATGACAGCCTCAGACTGATTGACACATTCAAAAAGCGCGGCGACATTCGGATAAAGGGGCCGGTTTTTTAGACCATTGCCCAAAACCGCGTCGACGATGACGTCGGCGTCCCGAATCATTCTTTCTGTATTGTCATCGAGTTCTTTAAAGAAAGCATAAGGAACGCCAGTGTCCTGCAGGCGTTTGAAATTGCGCTCTGAATTCGGCGTAAAGTGATCGGGATTGCCGACAAATAAAACTTGAACGGGCCTGCGCCGATTAAAACACAGCCGCGCGACAACCTGACCGTCACCGCCATTATTGCCCGCTCCGCACAAAACCAATATTTTGGCATCACTCGCCGTTTCACGGTCGATCACATCGAAGCAGCAGTGTCCTGCTCTTTCCATGAGTTCATAATCGGCGATTCCGTGAGCGATGGTCTGGCGATCCATTTCACTCATTTCTGCCGGCGTCACCACTTTCATATGTGCTCCTTTTCTTTATAAATGGTCATAAAACAACAAAAAGCAAGGCAGATGCCTTACTTTTTGTTCGCAATATTCTTATTGATTATTCAGAGAAGATGTCGGCTTAGCCCCAATATTAATTTGATAAACCTGCTGAATGCCATCCTTGGTTAATTGAATTTTACTGGCATTGTTGTAGACATCACCGATGACAAAAGAGGACATCAAAAAAATTAACGCAAAAGCCACAATAAAATATACGACTAAATCGCGTACTTTATGTTCACCCTGTCCCATAAGAACACCTTGTCCCTTTCTTATTTAGATTACGTAAAAATTACGCCTCGGCCCAATTGTGGAAGACTTCCTGAACGTCGTCGTTGTCTTCGAACATGTCGAGCATTTTTTCCATTTTCTGACCATCTTCGTCAGAAAGTTCGGTTTCGGTCGACGGGATCTGAGCGATTTCCCCAGAAGCGACCTTGTACCCAGCCGCCTGAATCTGATCGAGCACGTTGGCAAAATCTGCCGGAGCCGTCTTGATTTCGTAGCCATCCTCAGATGTTTCCATATCCTCTGCGCCGGCGTCCAAAGCCACCATCATCAACTCGTCCTCGTCGATATCGTCTGATTTCTCGATTAGAATTCTGCCTGCCCGCTCAAACAAATAGCTCACGCAGCCGTTAGTTCCCAAATTGCCGCCGTTTTTATCGAAGATATGCCGCACATCGCCAGCCGTTCGGTTTTTGTTGTCAGTCAACGCCTGAACGATGACAGCTGCGCCGCCCGGACCGTATCCTTCGTAGGTGATTTCTTCAAAAACCGCATCGCCCAATTCACCGGAGCCCTTTTTAATGGCGCGGTCGATGTTGTCGTTCGGCATGTTTGCGGCCTTTGCCTTTGCAACGGCTTCACGAAGTTTAGAGTTCATTTCCGGATCGCCGCCGCCTTCACGAGCTGCAACGGCAATCAGTTTCGCCATCTTGGTGAAAATTTTCCCTTTTGCAGCATCCTGTTTTCCTTTTCTATTTTTAATGTTGTTCCATTTTGAATGTCCAGACATTGCTATACCTCCGAATTATATTGATTAAAATTACCATCATTTCATGAACATTTATTATAGCATAGGTGAAACAATGATTCAAATTTGCGCAAACAAAAAGCACAGCGTCCGCTGTGCCGGTTCCGCATTATAGATCCATATCGTTGAGAATTTCTTTCAGTTCAGCCAATTCGTCTGTCGTCAAGGTAATCCCCTTGCGCATTCTTTCGTGGTTCGGCGCCCAGTCGCGGATGTCGTATTTCGGTTCTCTCCCATTCCAACTGACCTTGTTGAGTTCTTTCTGCCAGCCGTTGCTGCCTTCAGACAGCACGCCGCATTCTTCGACGACTTCGTATTCAAATGCCATTGCTATTCCTCCTTATTGTTAACGGCCTTTTATTCAAGACCTTCTGATTCGTAAATATTAAATAAATCATCACAGCCGCCCACAAATTTGTCGTTAAGAAAGACGTATGGGACGGTCGTCTGACCGGTCTTTTCGATTAAAACCTGTTTCTGATCATCCTGTCCCCATATATTGTGATCAGTATAGGGAATCTGCAGCTGATCCAGTAACCTTTTGGCCCGTTTGCAGTACGGACAGGTCGGCCAAGTGTAAAGTTCTGCTTTTTGTACTTTCACCTTATTATTTCCTTTCCATTTTGGATGCGTTCAATTTCATTAGTATGCATTATTTCTCAAATTATAGCGAATGCTTTCGCTGTTTTCAATTCTTTTCTAAGATTTTTTAAGCGTCTCCTTCATTCTTTTGGCGTCTCGGGCAAAGTACACGGCGGTTTGATCAGAAATTGCGCCGTCTTTCCACAATCGGAGCAGATCGGATTCCATCGTCTGGCTGCCAAATCGGCTCTCGGTCATCATAAAATTGTAGAGCTGCTCTTTTTCATTCTGTCGGATTAAATTCTGAACCGCAGTCGTCGCCACAAGTACCTCAGACGCACAGACCCGGCCCGTCCGATTTTTATTCGGCAGAAGCTGCTGCCACAGCACAGCCTTTAAATTCATTGAAAGCACCTGACGGATCTGCGCTGCTTGATTTTGATCCGGAAAAAGCGAAAGCATGCGGTCGATCGCGCCGTCGGCTGTCGGCGTGTGCAGCGTCGAAAAAATGAGATGTCCCGTCTCCGCCGCTTCCAGCGCAATTTTCACGGTCTCAGCGTCGCGCATTTCGCCAATTAAAAGCACATCGGGATCCTCCCGAAGGGCCGCGCGCAGCCCTTGCCGATAGTCGATCACGTCGCTGCCGATTTCCCGCTGATGAATCATCGCTCTGCCCTTAGGGTAAAGATATTCAATGGGGTCCTCCAGCGTCATGATGTGAACAGGCTTAGATTGGTTGATTTGGTTGAGAATCGACGCGAGCGTTGTCGATTTTCCGGAACCGGTCGGTCCGCAGATGAGGACAAGTCCCTTTGGAATCTGCCAGAATCGCTGCACAATCGATGGCAGCCCTAAAGTTTCGAGTTCAGGGATCACCTCCGGCAAAAGCCGAATGGCGGCGGCTAAGGATCCGCGCTGCGAGTAGACATTAATCCGACAGCGGATTTTTCCGACATCCCGCGCAAAATCCACCGACCCATGCTGTTTTAATTTCTTAATCAGCGCGCCGTTTTCACCGATCAATTCCCTCGCCAATTCCCTGCAGTCCTGCCGGCTTAACACCACCCGATCCAAATTGCGCAGAGTGCCGTCTATTCGGCATTTCGGGTGCTCATCGATCGAAAAGTGCACATCACTGGCGCGGTGACGGTACGCTTTCTCTATCCATTTGTATGCTTGCATGATTTTCTCCACATCATGTTGTCAAGGTTAGGTAATCGTTTGTATTTTATAACAGGTGCTGTTAAAAATCAATCCATGAACTATAAAAAGACCCCTGACTGTCCATCTGTTCCAATGACAATCAGGGGTTAAATGAGTGACAACTTAATTCACAACATTCATGAGCGTATTATTGCCGTACTTCTTACGGTAATTGTCCAAATATGATCTGAGTTCCTCGTCGGTTTTGCCGTCCGGCGCGTTCTTGAGCAAGTACAGCGACCGATTGCGGTTATGCTTATCAAACATATTGTTGTACAGCACCTTTTGATAGTTCTGAACCTGCGTGTTGTATTTTTCCGCATCGTCCAGTGTCAGATAATCACCGTCCGACGTGATGGCGCCCTTATAATTGAGCACTGGCATCTTGTCGTACATCGATTGTTCGTATTTGTCGTAAGCCGTTGTTCTGAGTCCCAACGTCTGGAGCAGTGTCGTCTGTAGATAATTGACCGATAAATTTTTACCGCTCTGCGAATTGATATCGTAGTTGGTCCAGATGATATAGGGGGTGATGTACCGCTGCTGAAGCTCTTCGTTGCTCCAGCTGCCGAGACTTTTGCCCTTGACGTCTTCATAAAAAGAGTTATCTAATCTCGGTTGATGATCCCCAAAGAAGACGACCGCGACCGGTTCATCCTGCGATTTAAAATAGTCGATCATTTCCTTCAGTGCCGTGTCGCTTTCCTTAATCAACGTCAGGTATTCATCGGCATCGGTGTGTTCTACACTGCTTTTCTGATTAGGCATGCTGGTGATTTTCACCTGTTCCATGCCGCTCGTGCCCACATTGTATCCGCCGTGATTGGCAATGGTCACGTCGAAGATAAACTGCGGCTTGCTGCCTCTATTCTTGTACAAATCGATAATTTTCTGGTAGGTTGCCCGGTCACTGACGTAGCTGTTCCGCGTCAATGCCGCATTGCTGAAAGAATCTTCGTAAAAATAGGTGTGGTCAAAGCCGAGATACGGGTAAACCTTATTGCGCTTCCACGCCGAAGATTTTCCCGGATGCATGGCGTAGGTTTCATAGCCCTGCGCCTTTAGATTCTTTGCCAGGCTTGGGGTTTGGTAATTGACGTACATCTGATAAGGCCGGGTATTTTCCGGCACAAAGGCCGTGGAATTACCTGTCAAAAATGAGTATTCCGTGTTGCAGGTTCCCGCACCGTAGACGTCCACGTACAGATTGCCCCGCACAGTGTTTTTCGACAAGCTCCTAAAAAAGGGCATGTAGTCTTCGTTCGTCTGAAAATTTCCCAGCACTGAAAGATCGGAAAAGCTTTCATTCATCACCGCGATAATCGTCGGTTTTTTCCCGCTGGCTACGGCTTCTGTCGCCTTTTTTCCCGCATCGGTATTCTTCTTCACTTCTGCACTTGCCTTTTTGCTGCCGTTTTTCACAATATTTTTCGCCACCGTCGCCGAATACCCCGACGGTTTTTTCACGTGCAGCAATTTGGCATTGGTCGTAAAAGCTGTAATGTACTGATTGCTGGAAGGCGACCACGAATCGTAGACATCTTCAAGGGGCAGGACTGCGATCAGTACGGCGATCGCCGCGGTAACTCCTAAGGCGCCCAGCCGCAGTCTCCTGCTTTTCTTTTTGTCGTCCGCAAAATATTTTGTTTTGACATTCGCGCTGACCGCGTAGGCCGCAATCGCCATGTAAATGCCGGCAATAATGGTGCCGGAAATGCCAATCGCATAATTTTTTGCCACTTCCAGTCCGGTGTTGGCCGTCATGAGGTCGCCAAGATAGAACGGATCGCCTCTGAACTTCAACAGAAAATAATTGACGCAGGACAAAATAAAGAGCGCGATCATGACGATGCGTATGCTTAAACGAAGGCGGTTTGTAATCGCAAAAAATAACAGAATGAGCGCACCAATGATTAAAACTTCCAGCCCAAACTGGAAAATCCCCAGCGGATCAAATCGGCTGCTCGTCCAAACCGGCATGCCGCATGTGGTCTGATGCATGGCGATGATCAAGAAAAAGATCAGCACGCCTAAAATAATGCGCCAATTCCGCTTCGCCTCTCCTTCAAACTTAAAGGTGACAGCGATAAAAAGCGCCGTGATTAAAATGGCCACAGCCGTCGTCCCCCAATACTGCGAGGGAATCTGCGTTTGTTCAAACTGACCGAAAACCGCCATTAAAATAAAGCCCGCCGCCAAATACACAACAGCAAAAATCAGCCGAAGGATGCTGGTTTCCACCGGCAGCTCCAGCGTCATCCTTCGGTTTTCTTTTAAATCCTTCAGTGTTTTGCGCTTTTTCTTTTCTTTATGCTGTTTCGGATCGTCCTGATCCTGCAGCTGGTCTTGCTCTTCCATGCCAAACCTCCATACTCTAACATTAAAACGCCCATTAAAAAAAGGGCAGAACTAACAAAAAATATAGTATAGTCTACCCTTTTTATTTGAGAATGTAAAATGTATTTGACTAAAGTTTTTACACCGTTAAAGATAGTTTAAAGTGTTAACCTTAGAGTTTACGGTTGCGGACAGCGCCCTGATAAATCATCCCGTTCAGCGGATCGACGGTGATCAGCTTACCTTCCGTGATGACTTCTGTCGCCTTCTGTACGCCCTTGATCACTGGAATCTGGTAATCTCTCGCGACGTGATCAGCTTCTGAATTTTCACCGACTTCTGATGTGACCACCGCAGCAGCCTTTTCAATCGCACCGTAAATCCCCGGTGTGATGACGCGCGTCACGACAATATCGCCTTCGTCGAAATCGTCAAGGGTATCCGGCGTGACAAACTTCGCAAAGCCGGTGACCAGCTTGTCGCCAATCCCAATACCAGAAAGCACCGCGTTGCCGACCGTTCTGACGCGGATGGTATTGGTGTTCCCCTGAATGCCAAATGGAAGACCGGCCGCCGCAACGACCAAATCGCCGGTTTTGACCACGTTCATGGTTTCAAGGATGCGGTTAACGTCGTTGACCAAATCGTCAAGTTCGGTCATCTTCGGTACGTACAAGCAATAAGCCCCCCACTGCATGCAGCATCTGCGGACGGTTCTCATGTTATCGGAAACCGCAAAGATCAGGCAATTCGGGCGGTATTTCGACAGCATTCGCGGTGTATAGCCACTGGTCGTCGGTGCGATAATCGCTTTAACACCCAGAGATTCAACGATATTGACAACAGCTGAGCAGACCCCGTTTGTAATCGTCATTTCACCGTGCGGCACATGATCACGATGCTTGTACTGCGGCGAATTTTCAGTTTTTAAGACAATTCTCGCCATTGTCTGGCAAGCTTCAACCGGGTAATCACCGGCAGCGGTTTCTCCCGACAGCATAACCGCATCGGTTCCGTCGAAAACGGCATTGGCTACGTCCCCGACTTCAGCACGGGTCGGCCGCGGGTTGCGGATCATGGAATCAAGCATCTGCGTCGCGGTGATGACCGGTTTGCCGACAATGTTGCAGCGATGGATGATATTTTTCTGAACAATCGGCACATCTTCTGCCGGAATTTCAACCCCTAAGTCACCACGTGCAACCATGATGCCATCGGATACGGTGATAATGCGGTGAATATTTTCAACCCCTTCGCGGCTTTCAATCTTGGAAATGATTTTGACGTGTTCACCGCCGGCATTGTTAAGAACCTTGCGAATGGCAATAACGTCCTGCGCTTTGCGGATAAATGACGCCGAAACAAAATCGATGCCATGTTTAACGCCGAAAATCAAATCTTCTTCATCTTTTTTAGTCAAACCCGGAAGATTGATCGACGCGTCTGGGATATTGATGCTCTTTCTGCTGCCCAGCGTGCCGCCGTTGTCGACCACGCAGTCAATGTCTTCCCCTGTGATTTTTTCAACGGTCAGCTCAATCAAACCGTCGTCAATTAATATTCTATCGCCTTCTTTTAAATCTTTAGGCAGGCCCTTGTAGCTCACCGACACCCGGCTGGCGTCCCCTTCGATATCTTCAGTCGTCAGTGTGATGTGATCGCCCTGATTTAAGGTCACTTTGTCGTCTTTCAAAACGCCCGTTCTGATTTCCGGCCCCTTTGTATCGAGCATGATGGCGATCGCAATACCCGAATCTTTTCTCGCTTTCTTAAGACGCGCGATGCGCTTCGCGTGTTCTTCATGAGATCCGTGGGAGAAATTCAGTCTTGCGACATTCATCCCGTGCGTGATCAATTGTTCCAAGACACCTGGACGGTCCGTCGCAGGTCCAAGGGTACAAATCATTTTCGTTTTTTTCAATACTTCTGGATTTGGCATGCTATCTAATAACCTCCTCTTTATCTCTGATTCGATTCATGCCGACTTATATCGACAAAATCTGAATCATTTCGTACATTTCTTCGTCAAAAACCTTTGGCGTATTGAGGGCTTCTTCGAGATCAACCGCTTCGTATTTGCCGTTGCGAATGACGATGACGATCCCGGTGTGCCCCTTCGCGATTTCTTCAACCGCCATGTAGCCCATGTTGCTCGCCAGGTTGCGGTCGAAGTGGCTTGGAGAGCCGCCGCGCTGGATGTAGCCCAGGTTGGTGCCCTTGGTTTCGACTTTTGTTAAATCCTGAATCTTTTTGCAGTAATCGCGGTAGCCGCCGCAGCCTTCAGCCAGCATGATGATGCTGTGCATCTTTCCGCGGTCGCGCCCTTCCACCAGGCGGCTGCAGATGGTTTCGAGGGGCACGTCCTTTTCCGGAATGATCATGCCCTTTGCGCCGCAGGCCAGACCTGCGTACATCGCGATGTCGCCGCACCGGCGTCCCATAACCTGAACCACATTGATCCGGTTGTGAGAGAAGGTGGTGTCGCGGATTTTGCTGATCGCTTCAATCGCCGTCGAAACCGCCGTATCAAAACCGATGGTGTAATCGCTGGCGCCGAAGTCATTGTCAATGGTGCCTGGAATTCCGACAATTTTCACGCCGAGTTCCTGAAGCTTCAGCGCACCGGTCAAGCTGCCATCACCGCCGATAACAACCAGCACGTCAATTTCGTATTCCTTGAGAATTTCCGCCGCACGGTGAAGCCCTGCGTTTGTCGGGAAAAAGTCGGAACGCGACGTCTGCAGAATGGTACCGCCACGATCAATAATATTCGCCACAGAGCGGCTGTTCATTGGATAAAAATCCTGTTCCAAAAGACCGGCGTAGCCTCTGTTCACGCCGTACACTTCAAAGCCGCGATAAACGGCTGTCCGCACAACGGCACGGATCGCCGCGTTCATTCCCGGCGCATCACCGCCGCTTGTTAAGAGCCCAATTCGTTTCATCTTAAACTCACCTTATCCTCGCCGAGGATTCCTTTCAATTTTTTGATTAAACCCGAATCCGCAGTGACCCACAAGGATCGGGCTGCGCCGAACCGCTTGTGTTCCTTTTCAAATTGAACCATCACCGGCGTGTCACCTGGTGATGCCTTAAGTAGCGGTTTAATCCGGTTTAATTTTCCTTTTTCACTGTAATCTCGGAAAGCCAGAACTAATTTTTCATTGGCTGCTCTTTCCTTATTATAACTTGCCTTTTCCTCATGAATTGTAAAATTTTGATGATTTTTAGGTTGATTCTGTCTGCGTACCTGATCCAGCTTTTCAATTTGGTCGGCAATAATCGACACATTCATTTCTTCGTTGTAATTGATTCTCCCGCGGACCAAAACCGGTTCGCTGTCGTGAAGCAGCGCCCTGAATTGATTGAAGATTCTCGGGAAAACCACGATCTCAATATGACCGAACAGATCTTCCAACGAAAGGAAGGCCATCTGCTCGTTATTTTTCGTCAGCTGAATCTTAAGGCCATCGACCATACCGCCGACGCAGACCTTATCCCCGTCTTTGATGCCGCTTTCCACCAAATCTTCGTAGCTGTCCAACATGCTCGCATTCAAATTGGTTTCACTCGCCAGCACACCGGTGTAATGCTCCAGCGGATGCCCGGACACGTAAAGGCCGAGCACCTCCTTTTCGTGAAGGAGTTTTTCCTCTTTCGTAAAAGGTTCTGTACTGGGGAAGCGGTCTCCTTTGTAAGCGTCCAGCTCACCCATATCCAACAGGGAAACCTGCCCTGAAAGCCGTGTTTTTTTCTCGTCGGCCACCCGGTTGAGCACATTGGGAAACCCCATGACCATTTGCGAGCGCTCGTAACCCAAGAAATCAAAACCACCGGCTAAAATCAGATTGAGCACCACTTTTTTCGTCACCAGGTGGAGATCCACCCGTTCAAAAAAGTCCGTCATCGTCTTAAACGGGCCGCCGTTTTCTCTCGCTTTCACGATATCGTCGGCCGGGTGCTGCCCCATGCCCTTGATCGCGCCGAATCCGATTCGAATGTACGTCTTATTCTGCGCATCAAAACCGACGGAAAATTTGTATCGGCTTTCGTTGACGTCAGGCGCCTTGATGAGAATGTGATGCTTTTTACAGTTGTCGATATACTGTGCGATCTTCTTTTCATTGTCCATTACCGACGACATCAGCGCGGCCATAAATTCCGCTGGATAATAGCACTTCAGCCAGGCCGTTTGATAAGCGACCACCGCATAAGCCGCCGCGTGGGATTTGTTGAAGGCGTATTTCGCAAAATCCTTCATTTCCTCGTAGATCTGTCTGGCGACGTGTTCCGGAATGCCCTTTGCCACTGCGCCGGGCACCGTCACATTGCCGTCCGCGTCTTTTTCCCCGTGGATGAACACTTCACCCTCGGCGTCCATGACATCGCTTTTCTTCTTAGACATGGCACGGCGGACCAAATCGCTTCGTCCCATCGAAAAACCGGCCAAATCCCGGAAGATTTGCATCACCTGTTCCTGATAAACCATACAGCCGTAAGTCACGTCTAGAATCGGCTTCAGCTCCGGCGTCAAATACGTAATGTGTGATGGATCCTTTTTGTTGGCAATATACCTCGGAATCTGGTCCATCGGCCCAGGCCGATACAGCGAAATCCCCGCAACGATGTCTTCAAAATGCTGTGGATTCAATTCCCGCATGAAGGCCATCATGCCGCGGCTTTCAAGCTGAAAGATCCCCAAATCATCGCCTGAGGCAATCAATTGGTAAACCTTCGGATCTTCCATGTCGATTTGATTGATGTCGATGTCCTGTCCACGGGTCTGTTTGATGTTGTTCAACGCGTCGTGAATGACTGTCAGGGTGCGCAGTCCCAGGAAGTCCATTTTAATGAGTCCCAGGTCTTCCAACAGGTTCATCGTGTACTGCGTGGTGATCGCGTCGCCATTGCGATACAGCGGCACGTATTCAGTCAACGGCGCGTCCGCGATGACGACACCAGCCGCGTGGGTCGACGCGTGGCGCGCCAGCCCTTCGATCTGCTCCGACATCTGAAGGAGTTCACGAACGTTGATGTCCTCATCGGCCATTTTTCGAAGGTCTGGATTTTCCTTCAAAGCCTCTTCAATCGTGACATTCTGGCCTGGCCGCATTGGAATTTCCTTCGCGACTTTGTCGACGTCCGAATAGGACATGCCGAGCACCCGCCCAACGTCGCGGACCGCGCCCCGAGCTGCCATCGTCCCAAAGGTGATGATCTGCGCGACGCGGTCCTTTCCGTATTTGCGGATGACGTAGTCGATCACTTCCTGCCGTCTTTCGTAGCAGAAGTCGCAGTCAATATCTGGCATGGTTACCCGCTCCGGATTTAAGAAGCGTTCAAAAATCAAATTGTACTTGAGCGGATCGAGAGTCGTTATGTCGAGCGCATAAGCCACGAGGGAACCAGCCGCCGAGCCGCGCCCCGGCCCCACCGGGATACCGTGGGTTTTCGCGTAGTGGATAAAATCCCAAACGACTAAGAAATAATTGTCAAATCCCATCTCGTGGATCGTCGCCAGCTCATAATTCATGCGTTCCCTAATTTCAGGAGTCACCGGGTCGTAGCGCTTGGCCAATCCCGTTTCGCATAAATACTTCAAATATGCGCCGGCGCTGTCGAATCCCTCTGGCAGCTCAAACTGCGGCAGGTGGGCGCTTTCCATATCGAAGGTCACATCACAGCGTTCTGCAATTTTGACCGTGTTGGCCAGCGCTTCAGGATGATCCGGAAACAGCGCGGCCATCTCATCCGGCGATTTGAAATAAAACTGGTCGTTCGGATAACGCATCCGGTTTTCCTCGTCGACTGTCGCTCCCGTTCCAATGCAGAGCAGCACATCGTGAGCCTTGTAGTCCGATTGATTGACGTAATGGCAGTCGTTGGTCGCAGCGAGGGGCACATCGTATGCTTCAGCGAATCGGTAAAGGACATCCCTGACCTTCGCCTCTTCGATGAGGCCGTGGTCCTGGACCTCTAAATAAAAATGATCATCTCCGAATATCGACTGATATTCCCGAACCAAAGCCAGCGCCTTGTCTTCCTGTCCTCCCAAAATCGCTTTCGGGATTTCGCCGGAAATGCAGGCGGACAGGCAGATAATGCCTTCGTGATACTGCTTAAGGACTTGATGATCCACGCGGGGTTTGTAATAAAACCCGTCGATGTAACCCTTGGAAACAATCTTTGATAAATTGCGATAACCCGTGTTAGATTCCGCTAGTAAAATAAGATGACTGGCTTGACTGTCGATCCGTCCTGATTTTTGATGCAGTCCCCGTGGTGCGATGTAAACCTCGCATCCGATAATCGGCTTAATTCCGGCAGACTGACAGGCCTTGTAAAAATCAATAGCACCAAATAATACACCGTGATCGGTGAGTGCAATCGCCTCCATTCCCATTTTTTTTGCAGCTTGAACGTAGTCATTGATCCGGCCGAAGCCGTCAAGCAGACTGTATTCAGTGTGCAGATGTAAATGTACGAATGGAGAATTCATTAACTCAACTCCTAAATTTAGTGCCTCTTCTATACCAAATATATTTTTTTATTATAGCATATTCTGTTGAGCTTTCAAGCATTTGGGCCGCTTGGACAAAATAGTTCCCGGCCAGACCAATAAAAAAAGCACTGCCTGCGCAATGCTTTTTGTGATTTCTCATACCACTAAGTTTAAAAGTCCCAGTACAAAGCCGATAATCGCGCCCAAATTGACGATCATGTCGAATTCCTTCTTCATCACAGATAAGACCATCTCTTCGAGCTCATCAACGCTCATGGCGTCAATCGCTTCGGCCACAATATCCGAGACGTTAATTTTCTTAAGAATCCGATCGACCCCTTCTTCAGCGATCGCCCGGTATTTGTTTCTGATGACACGCTGAATCTGTTCGTGCTGGATGTCAACGCGCTGTAAAAGGGATTCCGGCGAATGCCCGAACAAATGTTCGACCTTGACCGCCACCTGTTCCCGCACCAAATCGCGCCCGTCGGTTTCAACGTAATCCCTTAAAGCCGACGCAATGGGTGTGACGAAATTGTTCAGCATATTATCCGTCACAAAGGCGCCGATTAAACTGCCAGCCAGCTTCTGCTTGATCATCGCAATGCCCTTGTCCCGAACCAGCTGCTCAAAATCAATCTGCTCAATCGAGCTGACAATCGAGTCGGTCATCGACGCGGTTATTTTTTCCTTCATCTGCGCCGATTTTTCTTCCGAATGTCCCGCATTGGTGACCATTTCCCCAATCGACTGCGTAAACAACGATTCGATTCGGCCGACCATCGCCTCTTCAAACTCCGGTTCTGTCATCCGGCTGACAACAGCCTCTTTGGTGATTAAACGGTTGGCAATGACGTCGCCCGCTTTTCTGGCCAGCCGCTTTCTTCCCTTGGGAATTGCCCCAGGGGTAAAGGGCAGGCGTTTGCCGAAAACGCGCACCTCGTGTTTGGGGAAAAACAGCATTTTGACCGCGATGAAATTGGTAAAGTACCCAATCAGCGCCCCGATCAGCGGGCCCGAAATGGTTCTCAGAATATGCATAATGCCTCCAAAATTAAAGAATAGAGATCATTATAACACAAAAGTCAAGTTTTATTGACCAAATTCAACCATGCGGTCAATGGCTGCGCGGGATTCTTCAATCGTCTGTTCCGGCAGTTCAATCTGTTCGCCGCCGTCCCCGTTGACGCTGTGATAGACATCCATCAGCGTGGTCGCTTTCATGTTCATGCACACGCACATTTTAGAAAGCGGGTAGAATCGTTTTTCAGGATGAGCAAACTGGAGATGCTGGACGATGCTGTTTTCGGTCCCGATGACAAATTCTTTGCTGTCGCTGTCTGCCGCGTACTTCATGATGCCCGTCGTGCTGCCGATGTAATCCGCCTGTTCTGACACTTCGGTCAAGCATTCGGGATGGACGAGAATTTCTGCGTCAGGGTGTTCCGTTCTGGCTCTCTTGACGTCTTCCGCTGTCATTCTGCAGTGGGTCGGGCAGCCGCCGTTAAAGAATTTGAAGGTCTTTTCCGGTACCTGCTTGGCCACCCAAGTGCCCAGATGGCAGTCCGGTACAAATAAGATCTTATCCGCATCCATTTTCTTAATGATCTTCACCGCAGAAGACGAGGTGACGATCATATCCACTTCCCGTTTAAAATCAGCCGTCGTATTGATGTAGGCCACGACGGTATAATCCGGGTATTTTTTCTTTAATTCGATTAAATCCTGACGATTCATCTGCGCCGCCATCGGGCAGGCTGCCAGCGAATTGGCGAGCACTACGTTCTTTTCCGGTGAGAGCACCTTGCAGGTTTCCGCCATAAAGCGGACCCCGCACATTACGATGTTCTGATGCGGATCCTTCGCCGCCTGAACGGCCAGTCCGTAGGAATCGCCCACGTAATCGGCGACTTCCCAGATATCCTGGCTCTGATAAGCGTGTGCCAAAATGCATACGTCCTTTTCTTTCTTTAACTGAATGATCTTTTCCTGTAGTTCCTGAATATTCAAAATAAGCTCCCCCTTTGACGTCGCTTGAAATTTGATGCCTTATTATACCCACAGTCTCTCGGCATTGTCAATTGTCTTGTTTATTTTTATTTGTCAGCTGTCTTGTCAGCTTTGCGGCGCTGTGCTATAATCATTAGCAATTTCAAAAAATTTCTAGAAAATCAAGGAAATCAACTAACCAAAATGAAAACAACAGATATTCTGATCGTGGGCAGCGGATGCTCGGGGCTTTACGCCGCGCTGAACCTGCCCGATGACAAACAGATCACCGTTATTTCCAAATCGGATCTGGAGAGCAACGATTCTTTTCTCGCCCAGGGCGGCATCTGCATGCTGAAGAACGACGACGATTACGACAGCTATTTTGAAGACACCATGAAGGCCGGTCACTACGAAAACGACAAAAAATCCGTCGACATCATGATCCGTTCTTCTCAGGACGTCATCCACGATCTGGTCGACTACGGCGTCGAATTTGCTCGAGACGAAAACGGGCATTTCCTTTTTACACGGGAAGGTGCCCATTCTCACCACCGCATCCTCTTCCACGAGGACATCACCGGCAAGGAAATCACCCGTCATCTGCTGGCGGCTGCAAAGGCCAAGCCCAACATCACCTTTTACGAATACACGACACTGCTCGATATTGTCGAAACCGACAACACCTGCTACGGCGGCATTGTGCAGAAATCGGACGGTCATATTGAAGTCATTCAAGCCCAGACGACTATTTTAGCCACCGGCGGCGTCGGCGGACTGTTTAAACATTCTACCAACTACCGCCATCTGACCGGTGACGGGCTGGCCATCGCCCTGCGTCACCACATCGACTTAAAAAATATTGATTACATTCAGATTCATCCGACGACGTTTTACGATCCAGACACGACGAAGCGGTCGTTTCTCATTTCTGAATCGGTCCGCGGCGAGGGCGCCAAGCTCTACGGCAAGGACATGCAGCGCTTTGTCTACGAGCTGCTGCCTCGAGATGTGCTGTCACAGGCGATTTACAAAAAAATGGCGGCCGACCACACCCATCACGTTTGGGAAGATCTCCAGCCAATCCCCAAAAAGGAATTGGAAAGCCACTTCCCCAATATCATCAGACACTGCGAGGAAAAGGGCTACGATCCAGAAAAGGAATGCATCCCCATCGTGCCGGCGCAGCATTATTTCATGGGTGGTATCGCCGTCAATTACGAAAGTAAAACTTCAATGGAGAATCTATACGCAGTCGGCGAAACGGCTTGTAACGGCGTCCACGGCAAAAATCGGCTGGCGAGCAATTCCCTGCTCGAATCCCTGGTCTTCGCCAAACGCGCGGCGCACGACATCGCCACTCGCGGCGCGGTCCTGCCGGACGCCGAATCCCTCGACGCCTTGATCCAGGCCATTCCTCTGGAGCTCTATGCCAACGCTAAGCAAATCGGAAAAAATTATCACAAAATCGTCAAAAAAGCGATTCAGAGACAGCGTGACGAACGTGGCGACCGCGATGCCCACGAACCGTTCGCATTTAATAATCAATAAGGAGCTATCACCATGTTTGATCCCATTACGATAAAACTCAATATCGATCCCCTGCTGTTATCCGCACTGCAGGAAGACATCCCGGAAGAGGATGTCTCCACCAATGCGGTCATGCCCAATGCCGTTCAGGGCAGCGTCGAGCTGATCGCTAAGGAAGACGGCATCATCTGCGGCTTGCAGATCTTTGAACGGGTCTTCACCCTGCTTGACCCAAAAACGACCGTCGATTTTAAGGCCCAGGACGGCGACTTTGTGAAAAATGGCGCGCTTCTCGGCGTCGTTTACGGCGATATCCGCGTGCTGCTCTCCGGCGAACGGGTCGCCCTCAATTATCTGCAGCGGATGAGCGGCATCGCCACCAACGCGCACCACATGGCGGCCCTGCTCGAGGGCACCTCGATCACGCTGCTGGACACCCGTAAAACGACGCCGAACAACCGGATCTTTGAAAAATACGCCGTCCGCACCGGCGGCGGAAGCAATCACCGGACCAACTTATCCGACTGCGTGATGCTCAAGGACAACCACATTGACGCGGCAGGCTCCGTCGCCAAGGCTGTCACGATGGCCCGGGACTACGCCTCCTTTGTTCGGAAAATCGAAGTCGAGGTCGAAAATCTCAAAATGGTCAAAGAAGCGGTTGAGGCCGGCGCCGATATCATCATGCTCGACAACATGGACCACGACACGATGGCGCAGGCCATTGCCATCATCGACCATCGCGCTGAAATTGAAATTTCCGGCAACGTCACGGCTGAAAAAATCGAAGCCATTAAAGATTTGGATGTGGACTACATCTCCAGCGGCGCTCTCACCCACTCTTCGCCCATCCTCGACATCTCCCTCAAGCATTTGAAACCAGCAGATGGAGGCGGCAATGAAAGGTGATGCCCGCCGAAAGGAAATCTTCCGCCTGCTCCAGGGCAGCGACCGGCCGATTTCCGGTTCGGCCCTGGCCAAGCGGCTGTCCGTCAGCCGGCAGGTCATCGTCCAGGACATCGCACTGATGCGAAAAGGCGGCACCCCCATTCTCTCGACCACAAAGGGCTACGCGATTCAAAGCAGCGGCGCCTACTCCCGCGTCTACAAAGTCCGCCACTCCGATGAGCAGACCGAAGAAGAGCTGAACACCATCGTCGATCTCGGCGGACGCGTCGAGGATGTTTTCGTTTATCACCGCGTATACGGCATTCTCCGCGCTGATCTCAACATCCGCTCCCGTCACGACGTGCATCTTTATCTTGAGCGCATCTCCAATGGCTCTTCAAAGCTCTTGAAGAACACGACTTCCGGCTATCATTATCACACTGTTTCCGCGGATTCGAAGGAAATTCTGGACCTGATTTTAGAAGCGCTCGACGAAAAAGGATTTTTGGCGAAGCTTCAGGATTATGAGCCTGTCGATTTCTGGGCGGAGTAATTCGATCCCATTTACACTATACCCGGCTGTTTAAAAAAGGCAGCCGGGCTTTTTTCTGCCTGACTGCCGCAAATTTTCAACTGTCCCAAACAAGTTTTGTATTTTTATCCTCTTAATAGCGTAGTAGCAACCAAATTATTATTGAACGCTTCAAAAGTTTTATTACTCAAATGGTACAATTTCTTTCATTATTCCACTTTTTGTAATACGGCATCTATTTTCAAATTGCATACATAAAGCATACGGATCCGATCCAGATAAAGTCTTTAATTCCATTTCTTCTCGATTAAATTTTATTGAGTAAATATAAACATCTTGAATACTGCCTTTTTTATCCCTTCTCTGCGTATATCCAGATAAAATGACATTCTGTAACGAAGGTGCAGCATTAAAAACATTTGCTGCAAAAACGACAGCAAAACCAAAAACACATTTAATATAATTCTGTGAACCGCACCCCGTCAAGTAGACAATCAAAAAAATAAAATTTCTTTGCCATCAGGCTCACGTCTGATGGCATTTTTCATGCCGCTATTTTATATTGATTATGTTTTTCCATAGGTGTCAACACACCTAGATTACGCTGTAAGCGCCTGTTATTGTAATACGAGATATAGTCTTCAATCATTTTTACAAGAGAAGTTCTATCCAAAAAGCGCCTGCCGTAATAACTTTCCCGTTTCAGAATACCCCAGAAG
>DGWE01000080.1 GCA_002396065.1 Eubacteriaceae bacterium UBA4266 | reverse complement strand
ATCAAAATTTCAGTAGTCGCTGAAAATATTATCTCGGCAGTCAAATATCAGGTCGAACGTCAGACCTCGATGAAGGTCAAACGCGTGACGGTGAATGTCGTCAGTGTCAGAGCATAAATTTCTGGAGGGACGAATGGAAATTCAAAAGATTGACGGCACGATGCTGCGGAAAATGTTCGAGTTCGGTGCCCAGAATCTTGAAACCTATAAAAGCAATGTCGACGAATTAAACGTATTCCCGGTTCCGGACGGTGACACCGGCACCAACATGAGCATGACCTTTGCCAATTCGATACGGGAATTGGACAAGCTGAAGAATGACGAGCTCTACGCCGTTTCAAAGACCGCGTCCAGCGGCGCGCTTTTCGGCGCCAGAGGCAACTCCGGGGTCATTTTGTCTCAGCTGCTCCGCGGCCTGGCGAAAGCGAACAAGGGCAAACAGGTGCTCGACATCAAAGCGGCGGCCGACGGTATCAAAGCGGCGGCGGACACGGCCTACAAGGCGGTCATGAAGCCGACGGAAGGGACGATTTTGACGGTTGCTCGGGAAATGTCTGAATTTGCGCAGGCCCATTACACCGAATACACCGATATGCTGGCCTTCCTGACCGATGTGCTCAAGCAGGGGCAGGACGCGCTGTCCCGCACGCCGGACATGCTGCCGGTGCTCAAGGAAGCCGGCGTCGTCGACTCCGGCGGCCAAGGGCTGATCTACATCGTCGAAGGGGCAGTAAAGGGCCTTGCCGGCGAAGAATTGGAACAGGCGGCCAAGCCGAAGATTTCCGATCGCGAACGCTTCGTCGACGATTCCAACATGAAGCCGGAGGATATCACCTTTGGGTACTGCACGGAATTCATCATCAAGCACGCGAAAGATGCCGATGAAAATGCCCTGCGGGATTACCTGTCTACAATTGGCGACTGTGTCCTCGTCATTAAAGACGACGATCTGATTAAGGTGCACGTTCACACGGACCATCCGGGACAGGCCTTTGAAAAGGCGCTGACCATGGGCGCCCTGACGCGCATGAAGGTCGACAACATGCGTGAAATGCTCGGCGTGTCCGACGACGACAGCGAAGGAGAAGCAGAACCGGCCGGCGATCCGGTGCCTTATGGCTTTGTGGCAGTCTCTCCGGGAGACGGCCTCTCCGAAATCTTTAAAGAGCTCGGCGTGACCCGCGTGATTTCCGGCGGGCAGACGATGAACCCGAGTACCGAAGACTTTACCGCTGAAATCGACAAGATTAATGCGGATCACATCTTCCTATTCCCGAACAACGGCAACATCATCCTCGCGGCCAATCAGGCGGCGACAATGTCGAAGAAGGACGTGCACGTGATACCGGCCAAGACTATTCCCCAGTGCATCACCGCGATGCTGAGCTTCAATTCCGAAGCGGACTGTGAAGCGAACGAAAAGGCGATGACGGACGTCTTGGATACGGTCAAGACTGGCGAAGTCACCTACGCGGTACGGGATACGAAGATCGATGGCCAGGTCATCAACAAGGGTGACATCATGGGAATCACCGGCGGCAAGATTCAGACCGTCGGCAAGGACGTCAACGACGTGACGGCCAAGCTGATCGACAGCCTGATGGAACCGGAAAGCGAATTGATTTCCATTTATTATGGCAACGGCCTGAAAGAAGCAGACACGACCCAGCTGGTCGACGCGATTGAAGAAAAATACGAAGACTGCGATGTAGAGGTGAGCGAAGGCGCGCAGCCGCTGTACTACTACATCCTTTCTGTCGAATAAGGGGTTCAGGGCAGATGAAATTAGAGGATGCCATTCGGAAGGTCCCCGGAATCGGACCGAAACGGGAAGCGGCCCTTCGTGCCGACGGCGTCGAAACCGTCGGCGATTTCCTCGCCCACACTCCGAGAGCTTATGTCGACCGCTCCAAACGGTCGGCGCTGACCGAACAGACGGATCAGCCGGTGACGGTTGAAGCAGTGATTACAAAAAAAGGGACAGTCCGGCATATTAGGCGGAACCTGTCCCTTTTTCATTGCGCCATTGAGGACGACGCCGGCAACCGCGGACGGGTCACCGTCTTCAATCAGCCATGGCTTAGAGACCGGCTCGAGGAAGACCAGTGGTATTATTTCTTCGGCAAGATCAGTGTGAGCAAAGGGACGCCTGTACTCGTGAATCCCCAATTCACACCGGCGGACGCGCCAGGGGATTTCTTCGATTTGACGCCGGTCTACGGCAAAATCGGCGGACTGGGCAGTGAGGGCGTTCACAAGACCGTCAGCCGGATTCTGCACCCGAAAAAGGAATCGGACACCCTTGCCGTGCCGGAAATCCTGCCGGAGTGGCTGCGCAAACAATACGATTTGGAAAACGCGGACGCGATGCTGTACGATCTGCATCTGCCGAAGACGGCGGAGGATGTTGAGCGGGGCAGGCGGCGGATGAAATTTGAGGAAGCGCTGAAGATCAACATCGGAATTGCGAAAAACCGCGTCGCCGGAGAGCCGTCGAACGTGCATCTCTACCATTTAGCGTCGATCACCCGGTTTGAAAACGGCCTGCCCTTTGCGCTGACATCCGGCCAGAAAAAGGTGTTGTCGGAAATCGAGGCAGACCTGACGAGCGGCAGGGTGATGAACCGGCTGGTCCAGGGCGATGTGGGCAGCGGCAAAACCATTGTCGCTGTGGCCTGCGCCTATTGGATGGCCCTCGGCGGCTACCAATGCGCGTATATGGCGCCGACGGAAATTCTGGCACAGCAGCACGCGAAAAATTTCGACGCCTTTTTGTCGCCTTACGGCATCGCCGTGACGCTGATCACAGGCAGTATGAAGGAGAAGGAACGGGCCAACGCGCTGGCGCATATTGAAAATGGCGAAGCGCAGGTCATTATCGGCACCCACGCTCTATTCCAAAAGGACGTACATTACTACAACCTCGGCATGGTGATCACGGACGAACAGCACCGATTTGGCGTGCATCAGCGGGGCGTTTTCGCAGAAAAAGGTGAGCGGCCGCACATGCTCGTCATGAGCGCGACGCCGATTCCGCGGACGCTGGCGCTGGTCCTTTACGGCGATTTGGACATTTCGGTGATCGATACGATGCCCGAGGGGCGTAAGCCGGTCAAGACCTATTTCTACACCGAGAAGGCGATGCCGAAAATTTTAAGCTTCATGGCCAAGCTGATGGCCGAGGGGCAGCAGGGCCTGATCGTCTGTCCGTTCATCGACGATTCCGCCGAGATGGAAGGCGTCCGAGACACCCAGAGCGTTTACCAATCGGTGCAGCAGTATTACAAGGGACTCTACCGCGTCGGCTGCCTGCACGGGAAAATGGCCGCGGCGGACAAGCAGGCCGTTATCGACCGGTTTAATGCCGGCGCAATCGATTTGCTCGTGGCGACGAGTATTGTCGAGGTGGGTATCGACGTGCCGAATCTGTCTGTGATGGCCGTGATGAGCGCGGAACGCTTTGGCTTATCCCAGCTGCACCAGCTGCGGGGCCGGGTCGGCCGCGGCGGCCAGCAGGCTTACTGCTTTTTGGTGTCCAACAATTTAAGTGAGAAAACCGTCGAGCGGATGAAGGTCATCGTCAACCACCACGACGGCCGGGAAATTGCCGAGGCCGATTTCAGGCTGCGGGGCCCCGGGGATGTGCTCGGCACCCGGCAGCACGGCCTGCCCAGTCTTTCGGCGCTGGACCCGGCCGCGGACAGCGGGCTCATCGCCGAGACCAAGGACGTGGCCCTGGCGCTGATTCAGTCGCCGAAGGCGGAGGACATGCGCTGTGTGTCGGCCCTGTCCAACGCCTTTGATCAGGGCGTTGGCAAGATTTCGATGAATTAGGAGGCAGCATGAGAATTACAGGCGGCGAACGCCGCGGCATGAAATTGATTGAGCCGAAAGGCCAGGATGTCCGGCCGACGACAGACAAGGTGAAGGCCGCGATCTTCAACGCGATTCAGTGGGACGTCCGGGACGCGGCGGTTTTTGTCGACTGCTTCGGCGGCACCGGCGCCATGGCTCTCGAGGCGTTGAGCCGCGGCGTCAAAAGGGCGTGGATTTTCGACAACGCCCGGGCGAGCATTCAGCTCATCCGAAAAAACGTTGCGAAGGCCCATTACACCGACCGCGCTCACATCGTCGAGGGGCCGGCTGACCGTGGGCTCGATCGGCTGGCGGCAGCCGGTGTGCGGGCGGACCTGATCTTCATGGACCCGCCCTACCGCATGACGGAAGCGCCGGTCGAATTGGCGCACCAGATTTCAGATAAAAAAATCATGAATTCCGGCGGAATCTTGATGATTGAACACGAAAAATCTGTTATAATGCCTTTAACTATGGGGTATTTTACCCAAATCAAACACAAAACCTACGGCATCACCGCGGCCGATTTTTACCGCTGGACGCCGTCTGAAAACGAGAAGGAGGTGTAGCGCGATGAGAATTGCAGTCTACCCGGGCAGCTTCGATCCGGTGACGATGGGCCATATCGACATCATCCGACGGGCGTCGGCCGTAGCGGACGAGCTGCACGTCTGCATTTTAAAGAACCCGAAAAAGCACTGCTGGTTTTCTATAGAAGAACGGCTGAACCTTCTTCGCGAAAGCACTGCAGCTTTTGACCACGTGGTCATCGACACTTACGCCGGGCTGCTGACGGATTACGCGAAGCAGATCGGCGCGACGATGGTGATCAAAGGCCTGCGCAACGCGACAGATTTTGAATACGAAGGCCAGATGGACTATTTCAATAAACGGCTGGCGCCGGAGCTCGAAACGGTGTACCTGATTTCAGACAATCGGTATTCCGTGCTCAGTTCGTCGGCGATTCGGGAGCTCATGACCTTCGGGGGCAACCTCGACGGTCTGGTTCCGGAGCCGGTGCTCGAGGCCGTCCGCCAACGTCAGGAGGGGCAGAATCACAATGGATAAAACAATGGCGTTAATCAAGGAGCTGGAAGAGCTGATCGACCGGGGCAATGCCGTGCCCTTTTCGTCGAAGGCCATGATCAACCCGGAGGAAGCGATCGAAATCATCGAGGAGCTTAAGGAAACCCTGCCGGCCGAGCTGGAAGAATCCAAACGGATTGTCGCGAACAAGAAGCAGATTTTGTTTGAGGCTCAGAAGCAGGCGGACCGGACCCGGGAAGACGCGTCCAAGCAGATGAAGGCGATGATCGACCAGAACGAAGTGACCCACCAAGCGCAGGTTCAGGCCGAAGCGATCATTAAGGCGGCGCAGGAGCAGGCGAAGGAAATCCGCACCGGCACCCAGCACTACGCAGACAATATTTTGTCTAAGCTTCAGGAGCAGCTGGGCCAGCTCAGCAGTACAATTGGCGAAAATCGGAAAGAAATCCGTGATCTCCAGTAAAGTATCAGAATCAACGGGGATTAAAATAAAGCATGGAAGCGAATCACTCTAACTTACCCTTTAAAATCGGGCAGACCCAGACCCTTCAGGTGGATCATCTGTCGAAAATCGGCGCTTTTCTTGCCGATCCGGAACGTCCGGAGGCCGGGACGGTGCTCCTGCCGAAAAAAGAAGGCGGCAGCGGCCTCTCCGCAGGTGAAGCCCTTTCGGTCTTTGTCTACCTTGATTCGGAAGACCGCCCGATTGCGACGACCCGGCAGCCCAAAATCGAAATGGGCCAAATGCGTCCGCTCACAGTGGTTTCGGTGACGAAAATCGGCGCCTTTCTCGATTGGGGACTGGAAAAGGATCTGCTCCTGCCCTTCCACGAACAGACGGTTCGGGTGCAGATCGGCAAGGAATATCTGGTCGCCCTTTACCTCGACAAGACCGGCCGGCCCTGCGCGACGATGAAGGTGTACGATCGGCTGAAGGCCGACGCACCGTACAAGGTCGGCGATTGGGTTCACGGCTACGTCTACAACATCAATCCGAATGTCGGCGCCTTTGTCGCTGTGGAGTATCAATACCACGGCTTGATCCCGAGACAGGACATGAACCGGGACATTCACATCGCGACCCACGTCCGGGCGCGGGTTTCCCAGGTGAGAAACCGCGATCACCGGCTTATTTTGAGCCCCCACAAGCAGGGCTACAAAATGATCAACACCGACGGCGCGGTCGTGATGCGCAGGCTCAAGGCCGCAGGCGGATTCCTGCCCTACGGCGACAAAACGCCGCCGGCTGTGATCGGCAGGGAATTCGGGCTGAGCAAGGGCGCCTTTAAACGGGCCATTGGCCATCTGCAGAAACGCGGCAAGCTGCGCATCGGCAAAGACGGCATTCATCTGCTGTAATGGAAAACGGAGGCAACGCAATGCAGGAAAAACCATCCAAGGTCGCTGTGATCCGCTGTGAATCCTACGACCCTGAACAGGTTCGTCAGGGGATTGCGAGGGGGCTGAATCTGCTCGGCGGCATCACGGCCTTCGTCTCGCCGGAAGAAAAAATTCTGCTCAAGCCCAATCTGCTCCGAGGAAAGGGGCCGGAGGCGGCGTGCACAACCCATCCGGCGGTTTTCGAGGCCGTGATCGACGCGTTGGAACAGGCGGGATGCGGCAGGCTGACCTACGGCGATTCACCGGGGCGCGGCAACCCGGAAAATGTCGCCGACCGGTCGGGCATCGCCGCTGTTGCGGCGGCTCATCACATCCCGCTGGCAGAGTTCAATGCCGGCAGCACCGTCGATTTCCCGGCGGGGGAACAAACCAAGCAGTTTGAAATCGCGGCAGGCGTCCAGGAAGCCGACGCCGTTATCAGCATCTGCAAGATGAAGACCCATCGGCTGACCCGGCTCACCGGCTCGGTGAAAAACACCTTCGGCTGCGTTTACGGCCTCAACAAAAGCGCGAGCCACGCGCGATTCCCCGAGGCCCACGCGTTCTCGAGGATGCTCATCGATTTGAACAAGCTGGTGGCGCCAAGACTCTACGTGATGGACGGCATCACGGCGATGGAAGGCAACGGCCCGGGCAACGGCGATCCAGTGGCGATGCACGTGCTGATTCTGTCGTCGGACCCGGTGGCGGTGGACGCGACCTTTGCGCGGCTCGTGGCGCTCGATCCGTCATATCTGCCGACGGTTGTGGAAGGCGCACGGATGGGCCTCGGCCATTGGCGCGTGGACGAGATCGACTACGTCGGGGACGATTGGCACGGGATGGTCAATCCCGATTTCAACGTCGAGCGGCTGCCGGTGGCGGACGAAAACATGATCGGCCTGAGCGCGCTCAGCCGGGTGCGCAACGTCATCACCCGCAAGCCGGTCATCGACGGGGACAAATGCGTCGGCTGCGGCGTGTGCGTCGACAGCTGCCCTCAGGATCCAAAGGCGCTGTCCCTCGACAAGAAGGGGAAAGGGCACGTGCCCCGGTATCAATACAAACAATGTATCCGCTGCTACTGCTGTCAGGAGATGTGTCCCCACGAGGCGATTTACGTGAAGACACCGTTGTTGGGACGGCTTTTAATCTATCGTTCGTCAAAGGGAAGAAGGAGGTAGGATGTTAGCTTCAAAATTATTATTTAAATGTCTGGAAGAAGAAGGCGTCGAGATGATTTTCGGCTACCCGGGAGGGGCACTGCTGCCGATCTACGACGCGTTGATCGATTCAAAAATTGAACATATATTGGTACGCAACGAACAGGCGGCGCCGCATTACGCCAGCGGTTACGCCAGAGAAACGGGCAAGGTCGGCGTGTGTCTGGCGACGTCCGGCCCAGGGGCGACGAATTTGATCACCGGCATCGCGACGGCGTATCTGGATTCGATTCCGATTGTCGCGATTACCGGGCAGGTCAACCGCGATCTGATCGGGACGGACGCGTTCCAGGAAGCGGATATTTTCGGCGCGACCCTGCCCTTTGTCAAGCACTCGTACCTGGTTAAAAATCCGAAGGATATTCCGCGGGTGGTGAAGGAAGCGTTTTACATCGCCTCGACCGGCCGTCCGGGCCCGGTGCTCATCGACATCCCGAGAGATGTTCAGACGGAAAATCTGCGTCACCTGCCTCACATTGACACCCTTAACATTCCGGGGTACAAGCCGACCTACGAAGGGCATACCGGACAGATTAAACGGGTGCTCAGAAAGATCAAGCAGAGCAAGCGCCCGATGATTTACGCGGGCGGCGGTGTGACTTTAAGCGGCGCCCGAGACGAATTGGTGCGTCTGGCGGAAGCGATGCAGGCGCCGGTGGTGACGAGCTTCATGGGCATCGGCGCGTTCCCTCAGGATCATCCATTGTACGCGGGGATCTGGGGCAGCCACGGCTATCCGGAAACGGACCAGATCGTGAAGATGGCCGACATGGCTCTCTGCGTCGGCGCTCGGATGAGCAACCGCGGGACGTCGACCGAGGTGCTCAATCAGAAGGAAATGATCCACATCGATATTGACCCAGCGGAAATCGGCAAGAACGTCAACGACACGAATATTCCGGTGGTCGGCGACGCGAAAACCGTGCTGACGGAAATTCTCGAACACGACATTCAGGCGGCTGATCCCGAATGGATGGCGGTGGTTCACGACATCGAAGCTGAACACGACAAGCATCGGGACGAGGATTTAGATCCCAATCTCAGCGGCGTCAATCCGCGGAACTTTTTCAGATGGCTCAGCGACACGGCACCGGAGGACACGACCCTCGTCGCCGATGTCGGCTTGAATCAGGTTTGGGCGGCACTCCACTTCCAGATCCGCGGCGACCGCAAATATTTGACCTCCGGCGGGCTCGGCACGATGGGCTACGCGATTCCAGCGGCGTCCGGCGTGTGCTTCGGCTCTAGAGAAAATCCGAAAACCGTCATCGGCGTCTGCGGCGACGGCAGCTTTCAGATGGCGATGGGCGAGCTCGGCGTCATCGCGGAACATCAGCTGCCGCTGAAGCTGGTGGTGATGAACAACGGCAAGCTCGGGATGGTGCGTCAGCAGCAGCACGACAATTACGGCGCGAAGCATCATTATTCGGGAACGGATATCAATTTCAACGTGCCCTTTGTGGAGCTGGCCGAGGTTTACGGCTTCAAGGCCTACCGCGCCACCAACGACGAAGAAGCGAAGCAGGCCATGACGGAAGCGCTCAAGCAGCCAGGCCCGACCCTCGTCGAGTGCACGGTTGATCCGGACTTCATTCAGTTTTAAAGGAGGTCCACCCTATGGAAGAAAAACATTGTTTATCGCTGATCGTTGAAAATAAATTCGGGGTGTTGACGCGCATTTCCGCGCTGTTTGCCCGCCGTGGCTACAATATCGACAGCCTGACCGTCGGGATGACAGAAGATGAAGAAATTTCGCGCATCACGATGGTGGTGACCGCCGACGAACAGACCCTCGAACAGATTAAGAAGCAGCTGAACAAGCTGATCAACGTCATCAAGGTCACCGAGCTGAAGAAGGAAGGCGCCATCGCCAGAGAACTGGTGTTCATCAAGGTGAAGGCCGACGGCCGGACCCGTTCCAATATTGTGGAAATCTCCAATTTGTTCCGCGCCCACGTGATCGACGTGAGCAAGGAAAGCCTGATCCTGCAGATTACCGGCACGCCGTCGAAAATCAAGGCGTTCATGAACATGATCGAACCCTACGGCATCATCGAATTTGTCCGCAGCGGGGTCACTGGTCTCCAGCGGGGCCGTCAAAACGCCTAAATGGTATCGGTTAAACGGCCAGACGGCCAGACCGTCTGCGTTTAATAATAGATTCACATTGTGAAAAGAGGAGGAAATATGTATCGTATCGTAGAGGCTAAGCATTTGGCCGACAACATTGTCCGCATGGATGTGGAAGCGCCATGGGTGGCCAAGCACTGTCTGCCCGGGCAGTTTCTGATTGTCCGCGAAGATGAAAGGGGAGAACGTCTGCCGATGACCATTTGTGACTACGACCGGGAAGCCGGCACCGTCACCATCGTCACCCAGACAGTCGGCGCCGGCACCCGCCGGATGGCCGAACTGCAGACAGGGGACGCGTTCATGGACGTCGTCGGCCCGCTGGGCAATCCGTCTGAACTGGTGGAAACGCCCATTGAAGAATTGAAACAGAAGAAGATTCTTTTCGTCGGTGGGGGCCTCGGCACCGCGCCGGTTTATCCGCAGGTGAAATGGATGCACGAACACGGCATCGACGTCGACGTCATCATTGGCGCGAAGACCAAGGATTTGGTCATTCTCGAAGATGAAATGAAAGCTGTCGCAGGCAATCTTTACATCACGACCGATGACGGCAGCTACGGCAGAAGCGGCATGGTCACCAAGGTGATCGAAGACCTCGCGGCCGAAGGCAAGACCTGGGATGTCTGCGTCTCCATCGGGCCGATGATCATGATGAAATTCTGCTGCCTGACGACGAAGAAGCTCGGTATTCCAACGATCGTCAGCATGAACCCGATCATGGTCGACGGGACTGGGATGTGCGGCGCCTGCCGTTTGGTGGTCGGCGACGAAGTTAAATTCGCCTGCGTCGACGGACCGGAATTTGACGGCCACAAGGTCGATTTTGATCTGGCGATGAAGCGTCAGGCCCAGTACAAGACAGAAGAAGGCAGAGCGTTATTGGCGTTCGAAGAAGGCGACACCCATCACGGGGGCTGCGGCGTATGCGGAGGTGACGAATAATGGCGAAAGCAATGAAGCGGGTTCCGATCCGCGAACAGGATCCGAAGGTCAGAGCTACCAATTTTGAAGAAGTTTCATACGGCTACAATGAAGAAGAAGCGGTGGCGGAAGCGAAACGCTGCCTGAATTGTAAAAAACCGAGATGCGTTGGGGGCTGCCCAGTCTCGATTAACATTCCGAAGTTTATCCACTTCGTCAGCGAACGCCAATTTGAAGACGCGTTCAAGACGATTCAGGAATCCTCGCTGCTGCCGGCGGTCTGCGGCCGCGTCTGCCCACAGGAAACCCAGTGCGAAGGCCCGTGTGTCATGGGCATCAAAGGCGAAGCCATCGCCATTGGCAAGCTGGAACGCTTTGTCGCGGACTGGGCACGGGAACACAATATCGTGCCGGAAAAACCGAACTTCTCGACCGGCAAGAAGGTCGCTGTGATCGGCGCCGGCCCTGCCGGACTGACCTGTGCCTCTGAACTAGCCAAGAAGGGCCACGACGTGACGATTTTCGAAGCGCTCCACGAAGCGGGCGGCGTTCTGGTTTACGGAATTCCGGAATTCCGTCTGCCGAAGGAAAAGGTCGTCGCGAAGGAAGTTGAAAACGTCAAGCGCCTCGGCGTCAAGATCGAAACGGACGTCGTCATCGGCAAATCCGTAACCATCGACGAACTGCTCGACGAAGAAGGCTACGACGCGGTATTTATCGGCTCTGGTGCCGGGCTGCCGCGCTTCATGAACATTCCGGGCGAACAGGCCAACGGCGTTTACTCTGCCAACGAATACCTGACCCGCAACAACTTGATGAAGGCCTTCAAGGGCTACGACACCCCGATCCACAGAGGCAAGAAGGTCGTCGTGGTTGGCGGCGGCAACGTCGCGATGGACGCGGCGAGAACAGCGCTGCGCCTCGGTGCGGACACCCATATCGTTTACCGCAGAAGCGAAGCGGAACTGCCGGCTCGTGCTGAAGAAGTGCACCACGCTAAAGAAGAAGGCATCCAGTTCCACCTGCTGACCAATCCGGTCGAAATCCTTGTAGACGAAAACGATTGGGTCAAGGGCATCCGCGTCATCAAAATGGAACTCGGTGAACCCGATGAATCCGGCCGCCGTCGTCCAGTGGAAATCCCGGGCAGCGAATACAATATCGACGTCGATACCGTCATCATGGCCCTCGGCACCTCGC
>DGWE01000038.1 GCA_002396065.1 Eubacteriaceae bacterium UBA4266 | reverse complement strand
CTGGCGGTTTTTCGTCTTGATGCCGAACTGTTCCGCCGTCGCCTTAATTTTGTATTCCCCTTCGATCGGCACGTCGAGCTTGCCTTCCGCTGCCCACATCAAATTCAAAATGACTTCGCGGGCGTGCATCCCGTGCTGAGCGACCCCAGCCGCGGCCATACGGCAGAGGTTGCGCGCGACGATCAAATCCGCGTCCGCGCCGCATACGCCCTTCGGCGCTTTCGGCGTGATCCGGCACGGCCCCATCAGGCAGTTCTTGCAGCAGATCCCCGCGATGCCGAAGTTGCACTGGGGCTTCTGGGCGTCGAACCGGTCAAAGACGCAGTCGATGCCGAGGTCGTCCATTCGGCGCACCATTTCCCGAACGGCCGGATCCGGCGTTTCTTCCATCTGGCGCGCCTTATCCGGGAAGGTTTTCTTGTACGCCGCGACGGCCTTCATGTAGTCGTCCTGATAATCCGCGTCCGTCGTGTGATCGTGTTCGTGATCCACCACCTTCGGAATCCCGTTTTTATCGAATAAAATGATTGGGCGATGGCTGTGGTCCCCCTTGGCGTGGGAATGGCCCTTTAAATATTCAGCCTCGTTTTTCGGATCAAAAATGTGCGGATGATGATGTTGATGCTTACTCATGTGATTCTCCTCTTCGTTTGTCGGTTTTCATCTGTAGTGATAACTATTTATTAAGCCTATTGGTTTTATATATTATAGGAAAACTAGGAGATAATCAACCGCTTGTTAAATTTTTACCCTGAATTTATGCCAAATATTATAAAAAATCCGCCACCGGCCCTGCCGATGACGGATTATCACACTTATCGTCCGTTGTGGTCTGTCTTTTCTTTTTCTTCTTTGCGTCGAATGCCGCGCTCTCTGTCGCTTCGGCCGACGCCGCCCCGCCAGGCGATGACGGCTGCCGCCGCGATCAGCACGACGACGAGCACCGTGAGCACCTTGGTCGAGCGGATCAGGACGATGCCGACGATGCCGAGAATCAGCGGCACGAGAATCGCCGCCAGAATCAGCCCGAAAATCAGGAGCAGGCGGCGGCGCTGTTCCTTATTCATCGAAATCCACTTTCCCGCCTTTGGCGTCGTAATAGGCGATGATCGCCTGGGTGCCGAGCTCGCCCATGCCCTGACGGCGCAGATCCTTGTACATCGACAGCACGGTGTTGAGCACCTCGAGGTGCAGTTCCCGTTCTTCCGCTTCGTCGCTGGCGATGGACAAGTCCTTGATCAGATGCTTGACGAAAAAGCCCGGCGCGAAATCGCCGGCCGCCATTTTCGGCCCGAGGTTGGTCATCTGCCAGCTGCCCGCCGCACCGCCGCCGATGCTTTTGAGCATTTTGTCGACGTCGAGGCCGACGGTCTGGCCGTATTTCACCGCTTCGCAGACGCCGGTCACCGTGCCGGCCAGCGCGATCTGGTTGGCCATCTTTGTGTGCTGGCCGGTGCCCGGGCCGCCTTCCCAAAGTATCTGGGTGCCCAGGTGCGCGAGCACCGGACGGACGGCTTCAACCGCGTCCGCGTCTCCGCCGGCCATGATCGACAGCGTGCCGTTCTGGGCGCCGACATCCCCGCCGGAAACCGGGGCATCCACCGCCGCACAGCCGCGCTTCGACGCGGCTTCGGCAATTTTCACCGACAGGCTCGGCCGGGTCGTCGTCATATCGACGAAGATCGTGCCTTCGTCCGCCGCGGCGATCGCGCCCGCGTCATCATCGGTCCCAAAATAGACTTCTTCGACATCCTTCGGGAAGCCGACCATCGTGAAGACCACGTCCTGGCCCGCAGCACATGCCGACGGGCTGTCCGCCCAGCGCGCGCCCTTTTGAATCAGCGCTTCCGCCTTGGCCTGAGTTCTGTTGTAGACCGTCAGGGTGTAGCCCGCGTCCATCAGCCGGCCGGCCATCGGCGCGCCCATGACGCCTGTCCCGATCCATCCGATTTTCTTTATATTTTTCATTTTTATTCGCCTCTTCTTCGGTTTTGTATAAATTTTCCGGCTAGTCTATCACAGTTGATTTTAAAATTCAAGAAAAACGGCGCAAAAAAAGACAGCCCCGCAGAGCTGTCTTGTGCGCTGTATCAGTGGCAGCATGTGTGGCCATCGCCGTCACCGTGGTGGTGATGATGCCCACAGTGATGGCCTTCACCGCCGCCGTGATGATGCCCGCATTGGTGGCCTTCGCCGTGGTGGCCGCAGTGCACGTCGGGATTGTAGTTGAGCTCGCCCTTAATCAGAGTGTCCACCGCCGCGTCCGCGTCACCTGAGACGCCGCCGTAAAGCTGAATCCCCATCTGGGCCAGTGCGTTCTGCGCGCCGCCGCCAATGCCGCCGCAGATCAGCACGTCCACATCCGACTGTGCCAAAAGCCCGGCTAAAGCGCCGTGGCCCTGCCCGCCGGTGCCCACGACCTGGGCGTTGACCACCCTGCCGTCCTCGACGTCGTAAACCTTAAAGGCTTCTGTCCGGCCGAAATGCTGAAAAATCTGGCCGTTGTCGTACGTTACCGCTATTCTCATCTGATTGTTTTCCTTTCGCTTGAGCTTTTTAATTATCCGAGTATCTGCTCTCCAACAATGAGGCCGGCCGCAGCAGCCGAGGGCCGTCCCGTCGCACAATTTGACGTGGCCGCCGTCGATGGTCAGCGTCATGCCGCCGACGATGGCCTCGGCGATTTTATGGCGGGCACTCTCGTAAATCTCCGTCACCGTCGTCCGGGAGATGCCCATCTGCTGCGCACATTCGGCGTGGGTGCGGCCCTCAAGGTCGATCAGCCGAATGGCCTCGTATTCGTCCAGGGTCAGCACGATTTCGCCTTCGGGGCATTCCCCGTCTGGCGCAAACCGCGCCCAACCCGGCCGCCTGCAGATCCGTCTGCATTTCGTCGGTCTCGCCACATCCTCACCTCATTTCCGACATATGTCGATAATATTGTAACGCATTTGGGCGAAAAACGCAAGGGTGATCTGCTGTGCTTGATTCCATCCCCCAAAAAGATTATAATAAAAGGCATTCCAGTCTACGTAGCTCAGATGGATAGAGCGACCGCCTCCTAAGCGGTAGGCCGGGGGTTCGACTCCCCCCGTGGACACCAGATGATTCTGCCGGCAGGGGTAAGCCCTGCCGGTTTTTTTATTTGGTTCACAACCTCACATCACAAAAAAAGACCGCCGAAGCGGTCTTGCA
>DGWE01000093.1 GCA_002396065.1 Eubacteriaceae bacterium UBA4266 | reverse complement strand
TCGCCGCAACCAGCTGGATTCAAATTATCTTAAACTGTCTGGCCGGATCCTTTTTAATCCGCGGGCAATTCGGATTCGTCGTCCTTTCCTTTGCCGCCCAGATCGCATTGATTCTCTTCATGCTCTGGAAACGGGACTGGTTTTTATCGAAAATGTAATAATGAAATATTTAAAAAGAGCTTTCCCAAGGCGTCAAACCGACACCTTTCGGAAAGCTCTTATTTTTATGCGGATTTTATTTCTTAATCTTCTTCGATGGTCTTCAGCGACACTGCAAAGGTGTTGTCCGAAAAGTCGCGGTCTAAATCGTCGAAGCACGCGTCGTAAAACTGCTTCATAACCCAAATTTCCGGCACCTTCTGAACGACATCAGACAGATCTTCTTTTTCAGTCAGCATCAGCTTGCTCGAATCGCCCTGAGCGAAATCCGCCAGCGCGTTCTGCGTCGCAATCCGCATGACGGTCGCCATGAACACCTGGGCGCTGTTCCAGTCGACCACGTGATAATCCGGGGCGTCCCCTAAATTTTCCAGCGTCTGCATCACGCCGGTGATGTCGTATTCGAGATTTGGATCCACGCCCACTTCGAGAGTGTAGCGATTTTGATTCATGCTGCTGTAATGTTTGTCGAGGGGCGACGCTTCGAGGGTCTTGGGATCGACCTGCCCCTTGCTTTCCAATTCCTCTTTTTCTTCGTCAGATTTCGCAATGACACACATTTTCAAAAGCGCGTCTGCCGATGGTCCAATCATTTTCATTATCTATGCCTCCCTTTTTTACATTTTATTCAAAATTTTCATACGCGATGGTTTTCTTGCCCGTCCGTTTCGCGGCCAAATGATCGATAAAGATAAAAAATTTCGTCAAAACCTGCATACACGGCACCGTCGCGACCGCAAAGAGCACGAACAGCATCACACATTTGACCGAAACGAACTGAATATCAAACAACGAATTCATCGTCACTGCCAAAACGACGAGTCCGGCAATACAGCCTGCGATGACGATGCCACGGAACGGATTGAGCGGCTTCGAGATATTGAACAGGATGATGAAGCCGACAATGGCCAGCAGGAACGTCGAAGCCACCGAAATATCTCTGGTGGCGACACCAAAGGTCTGTCCGAAAACAACCATCGCGGCGATCATGAAGAAGTCCGTCAGCGCGGCCGGCATGGCTCGGAGCATGACCCGCTGGATGAAATGCCCCTCGATGCGCCGGTTATTGGGTTCCATCGCGAGGAAGAACGCCGGGATGCCGATGTTGAACATCGACACCAGTGAGATCTGCGACGGCGTCAGCGGGTATTTGATGATACTGACGATCGTGAAGATCGAAAGTAAAAACGAAAAGATATTCTTCACCAAAAACAGCGTCGCGGAGCGCTCGATGTTGTTGATGACCCGCCGCCCTTCCGAGACTATCTGGGGCATATGGGAAAAATCAGAGTCGAGCAATGCGACCTGTGCCGCCTGAACGGCAGCCTCTGAGCCAGACGCCATCGCGATGGAACAGTCCGAATCCTTCATCGCGAGGATATCGTTGACGCCGTCGCCCGTCATCGCCACGGTGTGGCCCTGAGCCTGCAGTGCGTGGACGATCTCGCGCTTTTGTTCCGGCGTCACCCGGCCAAACACCGTCGTAGTTTTAACGGCGTCGTCAATATCCTGTTTAGAATTCAGCGTCTGGGCGTTGACGTAGTGATCCGCGCCGGCAATGCCCGCCCGTTTGGCGACCTCCGAGACCGTCACCGGATTGTCCCCGGAAATCACCTTGACCGCCACGCCCTGGCTCGCAAAGTATTTGAAGGTTTCAGCCGCGTTTTCCCGGATCGGATTCTGGAGCATGATGAAAAATATCGGATCGACATCGCATTGATCCAGACCGTTTTGAGGAATGGCACCCGCGTTCACGGCCTGTCCGAATACGACGACGCGGTAGCCCTTGGCCGCGTAATGGTTGACTTCATCCTGATACAGATTGAAATGGCGCTTCAGTACGATTTCGGGCGCCCCGAGCACAAAAACGCCCTCTCTGAAACGCACGGCCGAATATTTGTAGCGTGACGAAAAGGGCAGCGTCTCGAGCGCGTCCCCACTCTTCATCTCGCCAAAATAATCGATCATGGCCTCGGAGGTCGCGTTGCTGTCGTCGAGGGCGCCTAAATAGCGGCTCACCAAATCTCCCGCGCGCTCCATCTGCGCCCGGTTCATCTGCCGCACCGGCACGGCGTCGGCGACGAGCATTGCGTTGTCCGTAATCGTTCCGGTCTTGTCGACGCAGACCACGTCGACCCGCGCCAGCGACTCGATGCTCTTCATATCGTGAAGCATGACCTGCTTGCGGGCCAAGCGCATCGCTGAAACCGCCAGCGTCACCGAAAGCAAGAGGTAAAGCCCTTCCGGAATCATGCCGATGACCGCGGCGACCATCGACGGCACCGCACTGGTGAAGGAGCTGCCCGCCGTGCCAATGCTCTGGTAAAGCAGCAGGATCCCGATGGGAATGATCACAATTCCAGCGAGTTTGACGATTCCGTCAATGGCGCGCACCATTTCGGAGCGGTCGTCGGTTTCCACAGCCTTAGCCTTCAAGGTCAGCTTGTTGATGTAGGCGTCGGCGCCGACGTGGGTCAACCGCGCCGCGCATTTCCCCGACACCACGAACGAACCGGACATCAGCTCATCGCCGGGCTGTTTCGTGATTTCGTCGGCTTCCCCAGTTAATAACGCTTCGTTGACCGCGATCTCGCCGGAGATCACTTCGGCGTCCGCCGGAATCTGCGTGCCGCCTTCCAGCACCACCACATCACCCAGCACCAATTGTTCCGTGCGCATTTTCTTCGGCCTGCCGTCACGGTACACGATCGACACCGGGGCGTTCATAATCGTCAGCTTGTCCAGCACCCTTTTCGCTTGAATCTCTTGAATGATCCCAATTAACGTGTTCGCAATGATCACGGGCAGAAAGGTCAGCGAATTCCAGGCGCCGCTCACAATTAAAAGCAGAGCCAATACGACGAAAATCAAGTTGAAGTAGGTCAGCGTATTTTCTTTGACGATCTGTTTGACGGTTTTAGCTGACTTGGCAACCTGGGTATTGCCCTTGCCGTCAGCCATTAATTGCGCAGCCTGCTTCGACGATAAACCTGTCATTTGACTTGCCTCCTCCCGCGCTGTACGTGATGCTTGTAAATTCGTTTTTATTATAGCACAACTTGAAAATTTAACCGATGAAGCGTAAACTTAAATTATGAAATCTTTAAGTCAATCCTTTATTTTAGAGCCTTATACTTTCGCGCTCTGTATCCCAATCGGTCCCACTCAGAAAGACGCACTGTCCGATTACGCCGAACAGGCCGCGGCTTTAAAGCCCGATCTGATCGAATGGCGCCGGGACGCCCTCGGCATGATGACAGACGACGAACAGGCCGCGTGTCTCGACGCACTGGCCGAAAAACAAGTTCCGATTCTCTACACCTTCCGGAGCTTTGAAGAAGGCGGCGCCTGTGCCGAGGCCGACGAAGCCGTCCGCAGCCACGCGGCATTGAAGGCGCTCGCACACCAGGCCGTCGCCTACATCGACGCTGAAGCCGGCAATTCTGAAAAAGTCATCAAAACCCTTCGCAAGGAAGCTCACAAACAGGATAAACGGCTGATTCTGTCCTACCACAATTTCAAGAAAACGCTGAAGCCCAAGGCTTTTAAGCAAAAGCTCTACGACATCGCTGAGCTGGGCCCCGACGTCATCAAAGTCGCCATGTGGGCCGAAGATAAAAGCGACATTCTGCAGTCGGCCTCTGTTCTGCTCCGCTTTCTCCAGAAAGGACATTGGAAAAAGCCGATCATTTTCATCATGATGGGCGAACCCGGCAAGCTGCTGCGCATTGCGCCAGAATACTTCGGCGGCAGCCTGACCTACGCGGCATTATCTGAATCCGACGCCACAGCACCTGGACAGCTTACGCCCGACGCGATCCGTGCTTTCAGAAAAGACTTGCACCTTTAAGCCTTCTTCGGTATTATCAATAGAAAACTTATCAAAATAGGAGGCTACTCAATCATGACCATGCCAAAAAATATTGCTTTGATCGGCTACATGGGTGTCGGCAAAACCACGGTCGGACGAGCGTTATCCCACGAGCTCCACTACGGCTTTTACGACACCGACGCGATCATTGCTCAAACCGCCGGTAAAACCATTGAAACCATTTTTAAAGAAGACGGTGAACCGGCTTTCCGCAAAATGGAAACTCAGACTTTAAAGGACATTTTGGACACGTCCCACCCGAAAGGCTGTGTCATCGCCTGCGGCGGCGGCCTGCCCCTTTCTGAAGAAAACCAGAAGCTGTTAAAGGATAACTGCTTCACCGTTGAGCTGATCTGCGCCGACGACGTCCTCGCAGACCGTCTCGAAAAAGACGAAAATAACGTGCGCCCACTGCTCGCTGACGCGCCGACCCACGAAGAACTTCTCAAAAAAATCGGCGTTATGAAACTCAAACGCAAAGCGTATTACGACGCCGCGTCAGACATTAAAACCGAAACCGACATTCTCTCCCTTGAAGATGTGATCGATTCTATTTCCATATTCGCCGAAATGTGGCAGGACCGCCAGGAACGCATCACAGAGTCGTAAATTAAGCAAACAAAAAAGTGCTTTTGAAAATTTCAGAAGCACTTTTATTTTTTAATCTGGTGCCGAAGGTGGGATTCGAACCCACACGGTATCGCTACCAACGGATTTTGAGTCCGCCAAGTCTGCCAATTCCATCACTTCGGCACTGCTGACTAGATTATAATAACAAAGGACCATCAAAAAAGCAAGGGTTTTTTTAAACCTCGTCAAAAAACTCCGACTGCAGAGCCGGAGTTTTTGACGTTAACGATCTTAATTTTCTTTGTCTGAATCCTTGGCATCGTCCGGAAGCCCTTTGCCGCTGTCCTGCATCGCGGAGACATTTTCGTAGGTTCGGGCGAACTTGTTTTCCTGAAAGTCGTCGTTTTGGACGCCAGCCGCCGCTGCCTGTGCGGCAAGTCCCTGCGGCGTGTATTTCATCGTCCGGGCAAATACGGATTTGAGCATGATCGGCGTGACAATCGTCGTGATGATGACGACGAGGATCACCGGCCCGATAAATGCTTTGGAGATCAGCCCCAAGGCCTGCCCTTTGCTCGCGACGATCAGCGCAACTTCCCCTCTGGAAATCATGCCGACGCCGATGCGCAGGCTCTGATATTTTTTGTAATGACAGACCAGCGCGCCGACACCACAGCCAATAATTTTGGTTACAATGGCCACCAGCACGAGAATCACCGAGAACATGATGACGGTTGAGTTCATCGACGGCAGTTCCACTTCCAGGCCAATGCTCGCGAAGAAGATCGGCGAAAGGTAGAGATACGACAGCGTGCTGAATCGATTGGCCACGTATTCCCGCTTTGGCGTCATCGAAATGACCAGCCCCGCGATGAAGGCCCCGGTAATGTCGGCCACGCCGAAGAATTTTTCAGCGCAGTAAGAAATCAGCAGGCAGAAGACGAAGGCGATAATCGTGTGGCGTCTCAGGCCCTTTTCCGATTTCTGCGTCCACCAGCGGAAAAATTTCAGGAAGAAATAGCCCGCCACACCGGCAAAGACGAAAAAGCCGGCGATCTTGAGGAGCACCATCACGATCGACACCGACGTATCCGCCATCGACGTGACAATCGTCAGTGCGATGATGCCGAGGACATCGTCGATAATCGCAGCGCCGAGAATCGCGTTGCCCGAGTGGGTATTGAGCTTGCCGATTTCCTTCAGGGTTTCCACCGTGATTGAAACCGAGGTCGCCGTCAGAATGACCCCGATGAACAGGTTCTGCAGGTACAACGGCGCCGACAGACCCGAGCTCATCATTCCCGGCCGGTTGAAGTACTTCGCAACGAAATACCCGCCGATCAGCGGCACGATGACGCCGATCAAGGCGATGACGAAAGACGCCTTCCCGGTGCGCTTCAATTCGTGGACATCCGTTTCAAGTCCAGCCGTGAACATCAGCACGATGACGCCGATTTCCGCCGAATCCTTAATAAACTGCGTTTCAGAGATGACATTCAGCATCGCCGGCCCGAGAATCAGCCCGGCCAAAAGCGCACCGACGACCTGCGGCATCTGGACCCGCTTGGTCAAGAGGCCCAATACCTTTGTCGACAAAAGTATGAGTGCCAAATCTAAAAGAAACTTATAGCCTTGCATCACTTACCTCCATTTGTCTTTCTTTATTGTCGTTATTTATTGTTCACTGACGACATGATGCTTAATCATCAGGTTCTTCATTCCCGCTTCGTACATCGGTTCCGTCTTCATCATCGACGAGACGACCTCGGCTACAGTCACCACGATGCCAAAATAGATCAGGTGGCTGAAGCTGCCTGTCAGTTCACAGGCCAGCGCCACGGCCGTCAGCGGCGTCCTCACGATCGCCGCAAAGTAACCGGCCATCGCGAGAATGATGAAGTTGTTGATCAGCATCATGTCCAGCCCGAGGGCGCGGACTGCGAGATGGCCGTACAGCCCGCCGACAAAGGCACCCAGCACGATCATCGGTGCGAGGGACCCGCCCGGCGATTTCGAAGTAAAGCAGAGCATCGAATAGGCAAATTTCACGACCAGCAGCAGTGCGATCATCCGCACCGCGATCTGGCCCTGAACCAGCTGTTCCAAAATCAAATGGCCGTCACCGAGCACGCCTGGAAGCGTCAGCCCGAGCACCCCCGCCAATAAAAAGGGGACGATCGGTTCGGTGTTTTCAGGAAGGGGCAGCTTGTCGTAGAATTTCTGCGCGAGCTGCATCGACCGATAAAAGATCTGACCCGTCACACCGCAGATCACGCCGAGGGCGATCACGAAGCCCACCGTCGAAAGGGGCAGAAACAGATCGAGGGGCACGGAGAACACCGGACTCATTCCGAAAAAGACCTTCGACACAAAATCCGCCGTGACCGACGCGATCAGCGCGGTAAACAGCAGATTCACCGAATATTCCGCGTTGAAGGTTTCAAGGGCGAACATCACGCCAGTCAGCGGACAGTTAAAAGCCGCGGACAGCCCGGCGCTCGCGCCGCAGGTGATCAGATAATGTTCCGCCTTCTTGCCGCGGTGAGTCAATCTGGAAAGGCCCTTCCCAGCCATTGCGCCGAGCTGTACCGACGGTCCTTCCCGACCAAGGGACAGCCCGCCGGCCATCGACAGAAGGCAGCCGACGAATTTACCGACGAGCACCTTGATCCAGTTCATGTCGAAATAGCCCTGCACCTCGCCGCGCACCTCCGCAATGCCGGAACCGGCCGTGAAGGGCTCCCAGGTGATCACCTTTCGCACGAGAAAGGCCAGCGCCGCGAGCATGATGAAATACATCACAATGAGCGGAATGTTCGTGACGTGGGCCAGAATATAAGCCTGACCGCCCTGGAACAATGTACTCGCGAATCGATAGATGATCGATACGCCGCCCGCCACCAATCCGACGAGAAGGCCGCCTGCCGTGCTTTTCAGGATCAGTCCTCTGCGATAGCGCCCTTTAGGCGGCACCAATGTGGGTTTTCTTCTTCCCGTCGGCATTGCTTCACCTCCGTTTTTTCACTTTTCATAGTTTACCACAATTCACAATAATTGTTTATTCTTTATCAAAAATTCACTGCATTTTCTCTGAATATTGTACCCTTATGCTGTAAAAAAAAACAAGCCCCAAAACTGGAGCTTGTGACAATTTTTGCGATGTTGACCCCGCGCTTAGGCCCTGTCATTTTGAAGCAGCTCGTCGTTAAACTGCTTCATCACTTCGGAAATCTTGATATTCTGCGGGCAGACTTTTTCACAGCTGTGGCAGGCGATGCAGTCGCAGGGCAGGTGCCCTTCGCCCATCGTCGACAGGCGCATCGGCGCAATGAAGCCGCCGCCTGTAAAATGCTGTTCGTTATAAAGCTCGATGAGCTTCGGAATGTCGAGCCCCTTCGGGCAGTGGTCGACGCAGTAATGGCATGCCGTGCAGGGAACCTCTTCCTTTTCGATCATTTCCCGCGCGATCTGCTGAAGGGTCTGCCATTCTTCTTCGTTTAACGGTTTTTCGTCGGAGAAGATCGCGCAGTTGCGTTCCAGCTGACCCAGAGTGCTCATCCCAGAGAGGACGATGTCGACTTCAGGAATGGTCTGCAGAAAACGAAATCCCCATTCTGCCGCCGAAACGCCTGGGCGCAGCGCGTCGAGCTTAGCCATGGCTTCGTCTGACAGCTGGGCCAGCTTGCCGCCGCGCAGCGGTTCCATGACCCAAATCGGCAGGTCGTATTCCTTGGCCAGTTCAACCTTTTCCTTCGCACCCTGGAAGGTCCAATCGATCCAGTTCAGCTGAATCTGCATGAATTCCATGTCGTCCCCGTACGCTTCGAGGAAGCGCTTCAGCGTCGGCAGCTCGCCGTGAGCCGAAA
This sequence comes from Eubacteriaceae bacterium UBA4266, assembly GCA_002396065.1. Lineage (GTDB taxonomy): Bacteria > Bacillota > Clostridia > Eubacteriales > Eubacteriaceae > Pseudoramibacter > Pseudoramibacter fermentans. The sequence continues at coordinate 7,400 of DGWE01000093.1, read as the reverse complement.
AGCCCAAATGGCGGATCCGGCCGGCCCGGCGCTGTTCGACCAAATAATCCCGGATGCCGTATTGGGGATCTAAATAATAATCAATGTTGCTTTCGTTGACGTTGTGGAATAAATAAAAATCGAAGTATTTCGTCTGGCATTTTTTCAGCTGTTCTTCAAAAATTTCGCGGACCTTCGGGAAATTGCTCGTGTCGTATCCTGGAAATTTCGACGCCAGAAAATAGCTGTCTCTGGGATAGTTGATCAGCACGTTGCCGAAAAACTTTTCGGATTTTCCGTGATGGTAGCCCCAGGCCGTGTCGAAATAATTGATGCCCGAGCGAATCGCGGAGTCGACCATTTCGGCTCCCTTCAGGCCGTCGATCCGGGCGTCATCGCCGTCAATGACCGGCAGGCGCATGCCGCCGAATCCCAATGCCGATAAGGAAACATTTTGAAAATTTCGATATAACATATTCTTCCTCTTCTTTCAGTATCTCATTTTCATTTTCGCGTAGTCAAACAGGCCGCAAGCGAGTTCAGTGCCCTTTTCGTCGTAAATGCTGATATCCACGACGACAATACGCTTGCCTGCCTTCTTTTCTTTCGCGACAGCCTTCAATTTTTTGCAGTTGATGGCCGGGCGCATGAACTGCAGATCGCCGCTCAACGTGCTCACCCGGTGCCCGTGGGACGACGCGCAGGCGCCGCCGGCGTTGTCTGCCAAGGTGTAGAGGCAGCCGCCGTGCACGGAATGATTCAAGTTTAAGTGCTTCGGCTCAATGACGAGCTCGGTTTCCGCGTAACCTTCTTCGATGACGGTGCCCTGAATTCCCATTTGGACGGAAAATAAATTCTCCTTATTTCGAATTTCGAGAATTCTTCTCAATTCATTGATATCGGGTTTATTTTCTTCAAGTGTTTTCATGATGGTAACCTACTCTATTGTGTTTTTTTCTGATAAACTGTATGTGTATACCTTACCGCAAAAGTTCAAGAAAAAAAAGGAAATCATGAAAAAGAAAATAAATTTAAACTGTTTCACCGGCGCGATTCTGGACGTGGACGGCACGCTCCTCGACTCGATGCCCATTTGGTACGACGCCGGTGCCCGTGTGCTGACCGCCCTTGGTGTCACGCCGGAGCCCGGTCTTGGAGATCTTTTGTTTAATATGACCCTCGATCAGAGCAGCGCCTATCTCAAGACGCACTACCACTTAACGCTATCTATCGAAGAAATTCAGCAGGCGATTTTGGACGAAATCGGGGCTTTTTACCGCAACACCGCGCCGCTCAAGCCCGGGGCTCTGGCTTTTGTGCGCACTCTTTCGGCGCAGATGCCCCTCGCGGTAGCCTCCGTCGGCGACCGCGAACTGATCCGCGCCGCCTTTTCCCGGCTGAATATTTTAGACTGCTTTTCGGCGGTGCTCACCGACCAGGACCCGGAAATCCGCGCCGGCAAATCCTCACCGAAAATTTTTCTCGCCGCTGCCGACGCCCTTCATTCAAAGCCAGCTTCGACCCTTGTCGTCGAGGACAACCTAACGGCGGTCACGACGGCCCACACCGCGGGCTTTCCGACGCTTGCGGTCTACGACCCGGCCAATCGAGAGGACTGGCCGGAAATTGCGCGCATCGCGGACACCGCTGTCCCCTCATTTGAGGCACTCACTCTTGCTTAAATCCACGCCAAGGCAGCCTGAGCCATCGCCTGCCCCAGCTGCTGCTGGCTTTCCTCGGTCAGATGGATATAATCGACCTGGCCCGCCTCTGCCACTTCGCCCGCGTCGAAAAAGCGGACGTTTTTCTTTTCAGCCAGCTCGCGGTACGCCGCTCTGAGCTTTCGGCTTTTCTTGGCAAAGCCGTCGAGAGTCGTCTCGCCGAGCGTTGCGCAATAGCCGCTTAAAAAAGCGTCGGCCGGCACGTCCAGCTCCCTGCCGATCTGCGGCGGCGCCATCAAAAGAATCTGCGGCGCCTCCGCCCACCAGTTGGAAGCGGCAGCTTCGTCGATCAAATCCGCCATTCGGCCGACCACACGTTCAATCGAATCCGGTCTCAGGCAGTCGTTGCTGCCCAGCATGACGAACAGCCAGTCGAAGGGCGCGTACCCGCGCATAGACGTCGTGAACAAATCCACGCCGTGGCCGTAATAATCTGGGTAGAGCACCGTCGAGAGCGTCCGGCCAGGGAAACCGGCGTTGACGACGTCGACATCCTTCCCCGCGGCGCCCAGCACCGCCGCCATCACCTCAGGCCACCGATGCGCCTCGTCGTAGCGGCCGCTGCCGCCCATTCTCGGATCGTACCCGTAGGTGTTTGAATCCCCATAACAGATGATTTTCGTCATTGTTCTGTCCTTTGTCTCAATACGGATGATCCATTAAATACTGCCAATAGGCTTCGTAGACGACTGGGATAATGCCGATGACAAACACGATAATCGAATAATCCGGATTGAGCTTCAGCCAGCCTCGGATGGTTTCAATGGCTAATGGCGCCGCCTTTTCAATCGGAAAATCTCCGCCGCCGCAGCTGATGGCCGGGATGACCACCTGATGGATGTCTTTTTCCTTGACCAGCTCGAGGATGTTGATATAGCATGCGGCCAAATCTTTGAGATCCTGAGGCTTCCCCGTATACTGCGGGCCGACCGTAAAGATGATATGGTCCGCATCGCTTTGATAGCCGTCGGTCATCGCAACCTCGCCCACGTCCAGATGCCCGATTTTGCGGCAGGCCTCGACGAGCTTTCTCCCTCCAGCTTTCTGCACCGCCTGGTCGGTCAGGCCCTTGCCCGAAAGTTCAGGGTCAGTGGGATCAACGATGCAGGGCACGGCCAATTCCGCCACGCTGCCGCGGCGGACGACGATTCTGCCAATAGGATTCTTTTTCATTTCTACCGCCACCTTTCCATTTTAATTCTTTATCTTCATTATACGAGAATCGGCTGCGGCTTTCTGCTAAAGTCTTTGCCAATTCCCGTATTATTTCATCATATTGCGCTTTTTCAGCGCTTCCGCTACCATATCGAACTCGTCGACGTAGATGCAGTTGGGAATGCGGCCGTCCCGGATGCCGGCTGCCGCTTCGTCAAAGTCGAACCATTTGACCGATGCCACCTCTGACGCCTGAAGCTTGAGATCTTCGATGTCGAAAGGCTTCGTGCACAGATACACGGTGCTCAGTTCCTGGTCGACGAAGGGCTTGCCGTGAAAATGCGCCGAAAACCCAGCGCGGTGCCGGCCGATTTCCACGAGATCGGACGCCGTGATCTTCAGGCCGAGCTCCTCGCCGACCTCGCGCAGCGCCGAGGGCAGCGGCGTGTCGCCGGCCGAAATGTGTCCAGCCGAGGAAATATCGTAGCAGCCCGGATTAGAATCCTTGCAGGCCGCCCGCTTCTGGAGGAGCACCTGCCATCTGCCGTGATGACGGCGCAGCATCCAGATGTGCACCGTCCCGTGGAGACTGCCGTCCCGATGGCAGACGCCCCGTTCCCGGACGACGCCTGTCGGCCGGCCATCTTCGTCTAACACGTCGAACAATTCAAGGGGATGACCGTCCTGAACCGCTTCGACAAGGCCGCCATTGCCGTCGTACACCAGCTTGAGCGAAAAAAATGCCGGATCCTCTAAAATCAATCGGAAAAAGATCCGGTCGCCCTCCCAGAGATTGAGATTCAAGACCTGATCCTTGTCGACCCATTCGAGCACCCCTTCGTCGCAGGGATGGGGCGTCCCGGTAAATGCGTCCGAGGTGAACAGGTGCATGTATTCCGTCACGCCGTCACCGGAGACAAAGGTCACAATGCCTTGAAAGCGCCAGCGCTTCAGCGTCAGGCCCGTTTCCTCCCACACCTCGCGCAGCAGGCATTCTTCGGGGCTTTCGTCGGCCTCGAAATGACCGCCGACGCCAATCCACTTGCCGTGGTTGACGTCGTGGTCTTTTTTCACGCGGTGGAGCATTAAAATTTTATGCGTCGCTGGGTCCTCAATGTAAACGAGGGTCGACAGACTTGTGCGGATGTCTTTTGTCATCGCCGCCTCCGATCAATGGGTCTGAACGCGGCCGTCGAGCTTGGTGATCGCGTCGATGGTACCGCCGCCGAGGCAGACCTCTCCGTCGTAGAGCACCACTTCCTGGCCCGGCGTCACGGCGCGCTGAGGCTTGTCGAAGCGGACCTCGATGTGTGCGGCGTCGACGACATTGACCTCGACGCCTTGGTCCGGCTGGCGGTATCTGAACTTCGCCTGGCATTTGAACTGTTTGGCCTCCGGCGGCACGTCGGCGACCCAGCTCATCTTCGACGCGGTCAGTGCATTGGAGTAAAGTGCCGGGTGGTCGTCGCCCTGCACGACGTAGAGCGTATTGGTCGCCAAATCCTTTTCGACGACGAACCAGGGCTCACCCGTCCCCTGTCCGCCGATGCCGAGGCCGCGGCGCTGCCCCAGGGTGTAATACATCAGCCCGTTGTGATGGCCCTTGACGTTGCCGTCCAAGTCCTTGATCTCGCCGGGCTCGTTGGCCATGTACTGGTGGAGGAACTGGCCGAAATTGCGTTCGCCGATGAAACAGATCCCGGTGGAATCCTTTTTCCCGGCTGTCGACAAATCGTATTGTTCCGCGAGGCGGCGCACCTCCCGTTTGTCGAGATCGCCGATTGGAAACAACGTTTTCGACAACTGTGCCTGCCCGAGCTGGCAGAGAAAATAGGTCTGATCCTTGTTGCCGTCCGCCCCCTTGAGCATTTCGTAGCGGCCGGTCGCCTCATTTTTCCGAATCTGCGCGTAATGGCCAGTCGCGAGCTTGTCCGCGCCCGCCACCTTCATCGCGTAGTCGAGAAAGGCCTTGAACTTAATTTCCTTGTTGCACAAAACGTCTGGATTCGGCGTCCGGCCGCGCTTGTATTCCTCTAAGAAATCCTGAAAGACCCGCTCCTGATATTCCTTTTCGAAATTTACCGTATAATAGGGAATACCGATTTTTTCACAGACGCGGCGCACGTCCTCGTAATCCTCGGTCGCGGTGCAGACACCGTTTTCGTCTGTTTCGTCCCAATTTTTCATAAAAATGCCGATCACGTCGTGTCCGGCCTGCTTCAGCAGCAGCGCCGCGACAGACGAATCGACCCCGCCGGACATCCCGACTACTATTTTCATAATACACTCACTCCCGTCTTATTCAATCGTGTAATCGTCGTAGCCCTTTTCTTCTTCGGCAATTTTCTTTTCAGTCTTGTGCATTTCACTGGAACGGTTCAGCAGGTAGCCACCGAAAATGATAATCATCACGGCAAACACCAGCACGAGCGCGTCAGCAGTGTGCCCCGGACTGATCCCGGCGAAAAGCCCGAAGGCGATCAGCAGAATTCCGACGACGGTGCGGCTCGTCAGATGCTGCGGCCCGCGGTTTTGAACGAGCATGCCGATCCCGGAGATAAACGCCCAAATCGCAACCAAGAAAATGAAGATGCTTAAGAAGAAGCCCGGCATCAGTGCCAGGAAAAAACCGAGAATCAAATTTACAAAGGCCTGCCCTGAAATCAGCACGCCGGCGATCGGATCGCGCAGGCTTAAAATCAGATAGAAAAAGCCGACGATCAGCCGTTCAATCCCGACGATCCGGATGAGGATGGTCAGCGTCCGAAAGCCTGGTACCGCCGCGATCACGATCCCGACGACGATCATCAAGATCCCTTCGATGAGCATCATCCACCAATGACCGAACAAACGGTCAAAAAAACTTAAGTTCTGCTTTTGATCTTTATTTTTTGAAAACATTGAATTTCTCCCATAAATTAAATTTCCTTTATTATATGAAAAATATGGGGTAAAAGCAAGCGGACGCCTGCCGCATTTGATATAATGGCCGCAATGACTTGAAGGGAGGGATCAACATGTCTGATCCACTTAAAAATTTACAGCCTGAACATTTATTTAAGCATTTCAAAGCGATTGCGGATATTCCCCACGGCTCTTATCATACAGAAAAACTCTCGAACGCCATTTTGGCCTTTGCCGAAGAAAAACACCTGAACGCCGAACGGGACGACGTTGGCAACGTCGTCATCACCGTCCCGGCCTCCCCCGGCCACGAGGACGCGGCACCGGTCATTCTCCAGGGCCATCTCGATATGGTCACGGTGGCCAAGCCCGGCGTAATTCACGATTTTGACATCGATCCGATCACCCTTGTGCTCAAGGGCGATGACCTCTACGCCGACGGCACCACCCTCGGCGCCGACGACGGCGCGGGTGTGGCCATGGCGCTGGCGCTGCTCGACGAGCCGGATTTCGTCCACCCGAAGCTCTACCTCATCTTCACGACAGAAGAGGAAGTCGGTATGGACGGGGCTTACGCGTTGGACTATCAGCAGTTTGCCGACGCCAAATCCATGATCAACCTCGACTCTGAGGACGAAGGCACGGCGACCGTCGGCTGCGCCGGCGGCACCCACATGAAGAGCACGCTGCCGATCCGCCGCGTAAAGGCCAAGGGCCTTGCCGCGACGCTTTCCGTCTCGGGGCTGGCCGGCGGCCATTCCGGCGACGAAATCGACCAATTCGGCCTGAACGCGGTCAAGGTGCTCACCGACGCGCTCTGCGCCATCGCCAAGGACGTCGATTTCTCCATCGTCGATTTAAAGGGCGGCGAACGGGACAACGCGATTCCAACCTCGGCCGAAGCCACCCTGCTCATCGCACCGGGCGAACGCGTGACTCTCGATCAGACCGTCAACGCGCTGCAGCACACCTTCCGCGCCATCGCCGGGAAACGGGATCGGGGCATGACCCTCGCCCTCGACTTCCCGCAGGCCGACGCGGTTGAAGCGTCTGTCCTCGACCCCGATTCCGAAGCCCGCGTACTCGGCATCCTTTCCACAGCGCCAACCGGCGTCGTCGCGATGAACCGCTCCGTCCCCGGCGCGGTCAATACCTCGCTCAACCTCGGCGTCGCAGCGACCTCTGACAAGACGCTGTCCCTCGTCTTCCTCATCCGAAGCGACCACGACGCCGCCAGAGACATGCTCTGCGGACGGGTGACTCGGCTGATCGACCTCCTCGGCGGCACCACCGGTGCACCCAGCGCCTACCCGGCGTGGCCGGCAAGAGAGACCTCTCCCCTGCTGGACACGATGTCTGCTATTTGGCAGGCCCAGACCGGCAAAGCCCTTACGCCGATGGTTATCCACGGCGGTCTCGAATGCGCTCTCTTTGCCCACGCCCTTCCGGACCTCGACATTGTCTCCATCGGCCCGGACAACATCGACATCCACACGGCCAACGAACACATGTCGATCCCGTCTTTCAAACGGACCTACGCGTTTTTGAAGGCGGCTGTCGAAGCGCTGGCGTAAAATCACAGCATCCCCGCAATAAAAAATCTCCAATCTCTGAGTTGAACTCAGAGGTTGGAGATTTTTT
>DGWE01000083.1 GCA_002396065.1 Eubacteriaceae bacterium UBA4266 | reverse complement strand
GGGCGACCGGGTCGAGGGCCAGATCGCCGAGGCGGGCTTCATTTTGGCAGGCGAAGAGCACGCCGGTGTCGGTGGACAGCGGCAGGAAAGCCGACGCGCCGCAGCCGGCGGCCTTCAGTGTGTCAGCCGTCCATTTCGCCGAGTAGGCCCGGCCGTTGTAGGTGTTGACCATCATGTTGATGTCGGACAGGCGCGACTTGACCGGGTCGTGTTCGATGAAGAAGTCGTGCACGAGCAGGATGCCGTTCGGCGCCAAGTGCGCCGCCGCTTCCTCGAGGACCGCGGTGGATTCGGCTTCAGCCGTGGCGTGGACGATGTTGGAAAGAATGATCAGGTCGTACTGCCGGTTCACCTGCCACGGGCGCTCTAAAATGTTCTGGGCGACCGTTTCGGCGCGGCCCGCGACCTCAGCCGGCCACTTGTCGGCGAAGGCCCGGGTGATGGGCGTCATCTGCCGAATGTCCATTAAATCCGCCGTCGCGCTGGGGCAGGCGTTTAACACCGACAGCGCGAATTTGCCGCTGCCGCAGCCCACGTCGAGGACCGCCGCGTTTTCGGGCAGGGCGTCTGTGAACATCGGCAGCATTTCCGCGATTTTCCCGTCGATGACCGCGTCCATCGCCTTCAGGTAGTCGACGCGGCGGGCGTGCATGTCGGCCTCGGAGACGTCGTCTGATGGGAACAGCGTGCGGGTGCCGGCGGCGAGGACGTCGGGCAGGGTGTCCCATTCGGCGCGGAGATCCCGGCGCCAGCGGATGTTCGCGCGTTGATCGTGGGGCGCGCCGTCGACGAGATGGTCGGCGGTGAGTCCGGTGAGGTACCAATCGCCTTCGTACACGTCGACGAGGCCCATTTCCTTGAGCAGGCGCAGGAACCGTTCGGCCGGGCCGGGCTTCCAGCCGAGGATACCGGCCGCGGCTTCAGCGTCGAGCTGATTATTTTCCCTTAAGACCTCAAAAAGCCCTGAGTCCAGGGCTGTAAAGAGGGCACTTGCGTACCAATATGAGGTGGCCAGATCTTCTAAATACTGGGCACCGCTTTTGTGAGGATCGTATTTCATGGCGTTAGTTTTTGTTGGTGACGGCCGCTTCTTCGAAGGTCAGAATGTCGTTCATCGTCCGGGCCGCGCATTCGACGATGTGCATCGCGACGGCGGCGCCGGTGCCTTCGCCGAGGCGCATATCCAGATCTAGGAGAGGCTTTTGACCGAGGGTCTGCCACATCAGCGTGTGGCCCGGTTCCTGGGATTTGTGGGCAGCGATCATGTAGTCGGCTGAGGTCGGACACAAAGTCTTGGCGATCAGTGCGCCGGCGGTAGAGATGAAGCCGTCGATTAAAATCGGCGTGCGGTGGTAGGCCGCGCCGAGGATTGTGCCGGCGATGCCGCCGATGTCGAAGCCGCCGACCTTGGCCAGCACGTCGAGGCCGTCGGTCGGGTCCGGCTGATTCAGGGCGATTGCATCCTTGATCACCTGAATTTTGTTCGCCAGGCCTTTGTCGTCGAGGCCGGTGCCCCGGCCAGTGGCGTCTTCCACCGAGTGGTGGCCGATGACGGCGAGAATCGCGGCGGACGGCGTCGTGTTGCCGATGCCGAGGTCACCGGTGCCGAGAAGCTGGATGCCTTCTTTTTCAATGGCATCGGAGGCGACGTCGATGCCCGCTTCGAGGGAGGCGACCGCCTGCGCCTTCGTCATGGCCGGCCCTTTGCGCATGTTTTGTGAGCCGTAGGCGACCTTCTTATCGACGAGGACGCCCTTTTCGATCAGCTCTGGAAAATCACCCTTGACGCCGCAGTCCACCAGGCGCACCTGAGCGCCGGCCGCCTTGGACAGCACGTTGATCGACGCGCCGCCGTAAGCGATATTGCGCAGCATTTCCTGCGTGACTTCCTGAGGAAAGGCCGAGACACCTTCTTCCGCGACCCCCTCGTCGGCACCGCAGGTGATGATCATTTTGCGGGTCACGTCGGGGTGAACGGTCCGCTGCATGCCCGCCAGGCGGACGCCTAAGCGGGACAGGCGGCCGAGAGACCAGGGCGGCACCGCGAGGGCTTCCACGCGGGCCTTCGCCTTTTCTTCCCAGGCTTTGTCAGCCGGTTCAATGCCGTTTAAAACAGTATCAAGGGTAAGGTTTGCCATGTTGTACTCCTTAAAGGTTTAAAATCAGTCGCCGAAGAAATATTGGTAGGCGTAGTCCGCCGGACAGAGGCCTTCGCTGCAGGCCGCGCAGTGATCGTGGGCCGGTTCTGTGGACATCCGTTCCTTGACCAGTTCCGGGAAGAGGGCGTTGTCGATCTGCGCCTGGGGATCGTCGGCGACGCGGGCTTTCGCCATGTTCAGCGAGCGTTCGTAGCTCTTGCTGTCGCGGCGGAGCATGTTGACGCAGTCCGCAGCGAGACGGGCGGTGCGCACGCCGGTGACGACGTCTTCTTCGGTCGGCAGACCGAGGTGTTCAGCCGGTGTCAGGTTGCAGAGGAAGTCGGCACCGTACATGCCGGCGAAGGTGCCGCCGATGGCCCCGGTGATGTTGTCGTAGCCCGGCGCGACGTCGGTGGCGAGGAAGCCTAAGATGTAGTAAGGCACGCCGTGGCAGAGCTGTTTCTGCAGCTGCATCGTCGTCGCGATGTGGTTCAGCGGCACGTGGCCCGGCCCTTCGATCATGACCTGGACGCCCGCTTCAATGGCCCGTTTGGCCAAATCGCCCGCGACCATCAGGCCGGCGACCTGCGGCGCGTCGAGGGAATCCCAGTTGCAGCCCGGACGGATGGCGTCGCCGATGGAGAGCACGGTGTCGGTCGATTTGAGGATTTCCAGAATCTTATCAAATTCGGTGAACAGCGGGTTGTCCTTCTGGTTGTAGTGCATCCAGGCGGTCAGGAAGGAGCCGCCGCGGGAGACGACGTTGGTGAGGCGGCCGCTCTGTTTTAAGGTGTCGAGAACCCAGAAGTTGTAGGCCGAGTGAATGGCCATGAAGTCCATGCCGTCCTGGCACTGCTTTTCGATGGTGTCAAGCATTTCCTTCGCGGTCATGCCGACGATGGAGCCGTGTTTTTCGATGGATTCGGCGGCAGCCTGGTAAATCGGCACGCAGCCGGCCGCGATATTGGAGTGGGCGATGGACTGGGCGCGCATGCCGTCGATGTCGTCGCCGGTGGACAGATCCATGAAGGCGTCCGCGCCGGCTTCTTCGATCAGGCGGAGCTTGCGTTTTTCCATCTCCTTGTCGTTGCGGTCAGAAGAGGTCCCCATCAAGGAGTTGACCTTGACGTCCAGACCGGCGCCGATGCCGCAGATATTGGTGCGGTCGCGGTGGATGTTCTTCGGGATGACGATGTGGCTGACCGCGACTTGGTCGCGGATGTATTCCGGGCTGACCCCTTCCTTTTTCGCCACAATTTCCATTTCTTCTGTAATATGACCCTTACGGGCTTCGAGCATTTGCGTAGTCATTATTTGATCACCTCTTCTGTTCTAGTCGGCGCTTCCTGGCCGTTCAATACTTTTTCGACGATGCGGGCGGCGCAGAATTTGCCGCACATTGTACATTCGCTGGAGAAATCGTCTGAGCGTTCCCGCCACATTCTTTCGGCGGTTTCCGGATCGATGGCCAGCTTGAACTGAGCTGGGAAGTTCATCTTGACCCGGGCTTCAGACATTTCTTTATCCCAATTAACAGCGGAAGGCAGGCCTTTGGCAACGTCTGCGGCGTGGCCGGCGATGCGGGAGGCAATGACGCCCTGGTAAACGTCATCCTTGGACGGCATGCCAATGTGTTCAGCCGGGGTGACGTAGCAAAGGAAGTCTGCGCCGTAATACGCGGCGACGGCGCCGCCGATGGCAGAGGTGATGTGATCCATGCCGGCGCCGGTGTCGGTCGGGAGCATCCCGAAGATGAAGTACGGAGCGCCGTGGCAGAGTTTCTTTTCGAGCTGGACGGTGGCCTGAATTTCGTCGAGGGCGACGTGGCCCGGTCCTTTGACCATTACCTGGACGCCGGCTTCTCTGGCGCGGCGGGCAAGGGTGCCGATCAGGACCAGTTCTTCAACCTGCGGCGCATCGAGAGAATCGTCGACGCAGCCCGGGCGCATGCCGTCAGCAAAGCTCAAGACGGTGTCGTATTTGTGGCAGATGTCGATGACGCGGTCGAACTGGGTGTACATCGGGTTTTCTTTTTTGTGGTAGAGCATCCAGCCGATCAAATGGCTGCCGCCGTAGGAAACGAGGGGATCGATGCGGTGTTCTTCTTTGGCGTGGCGGACGACTTCCAAAGTGGTGGCCGGGTGCATGGCGAGGAAGGACACGCCCTGGGCGGCCTGATGTTCGATCATGTCAAAAATGTCGTCTTCGGTCATGTCCATCGCCGTGCCGTGTTCAGCGGCGGCCTTGGCCAAGGTTTCGTACATGGGCAGGGTGCCGACTGGGCGGTCAGCGGTGGCAAGCACCTTTTCGCGCATCTCTTCGATGGGGCCGCGGACGGACAAATCCATAATGGTGTCGGTGCCGGCCTTGACAGCGGCCTGAATCTTTTCCATTTCACCGTCGATGGTGTCTTTTTCTTCGTACATGCCGACAGAGGCAGAAACTTTTGTTTTTAAGCCTTTACCGACGGCGACGGGACGGATATTGTCCCGTGAACTGTCGAGGACGACGATGTTGCCGTCGACGATGCCCTGACGGATGAATTCCGCGTCGACATCTTCTCGTTCTGCACAAATGCGCATCGCGTCCGTAATTTGTCCGGCGCGGGCTGCTTCGAGTATGGTCATCATAAATCTCCTTTTTCTAGAACATTTTGTACAATACGTTCGGCTTTTGGGCAATAAAAAAATCCACAGCCGAAATACAAGAATGATTCGGCCATGGACTTTACCGTCATCCAACAGCGGGTGTATTTCGGGCAGGTCTCCTGACTTGCCGTGCGCCAGAGGCGAGCCCGCGCCTTCCCATCGTCGATATGTTGGCGACAGTGACATCCTGCGGGGTTCACGGCTTACAGTGATGGGTTCGTTCAGGATTTTCACCTGATTCCCTATTCTCCCTTGAGTTAAAATCTAAGGGCACCTGAAATGTGAATAATTAAGTTGTTTTTATTATAAAACAATTACAGTCCAAAAGAAATATAAAAATTAGACAAGATTTGAACATTCATTGTTGAATTTTACAAAAAAAACACAGCCCGGCGTGAGTGCCAGACTGTGTGTAGAAAGGAGAAAATCTCGATTATTTGGAGATGCTGTCTGTTTCAATGACGAAGTTGACCGAGCCGCCCATGCCGGAAGCGATGCCGGAGAAGTTGTTGTAATCGGCTGAGGCTTTCTTGATGGTGTTGAGCTTGTTGGCCAAATCCTTGAAGTTGTTGTTGTAGACGCTGGCGATCTTGTCGATGCCGACGGTCTTGAATTGATTCATGCCGTAATACAAGGTGTTGAGGCCGCTTGTCAGCGAAACCGTGCCGGCGTAGAGCTGGCTGGAGCCGCTTGCGAGCTGGGACGCACCGGAATTCAAAGCGGCGCTGTTGGATTGGAGGGTGTTGAGCCCTTCGCTCAGCGTCTTGGAGCCGTCGGCGAGCTTTTTGCTGCCGCTGTTAAGCTGATCGACGCCGTTGGCTAATGTGCCCGTGCTGCCATTGAGCTTTGCGAGGCCGTCATTTAAGTCTTTCGTGCCTTGTGCGACTTGATTCAAGCTTTCATTTAAAGTCTTAGCGCCGCTTGCGACAGAAGCTGCGCCTGCCTTGAGTTGATTGACAGATGAATTTTGTGCGGCAAGCGCTGTTTTAGTTGCCTGCAATTGTTGGATACCACTCTGGACTTGTTTGAGGCTAGCTTCAAGACCTTTATCTGTTGTCGCTTCGTTTTTATTCATGTTATCGAGAATAGCATTCGCATACCCAATCGCCGTTTTTGCTCCCGCGTCATCAATAGTTTCTTCTTTAGTTTTCATATCTGTCAAAGTCGCCTTTAATTGTTGCGTTTGTTTGATAGAGCTTTCAAGGGACTGCAGATTTGAAATATTCTGATCAATCAATTGCGAATTACTGTTAATAAGCGTCTGCACGCCGGAACTGACTGAGGCCGCGCCGCTTGCCAAATCATTGGACCCCTTAAGGATCGTTTTGTCTGTTTTGGTGTCGCCGTAAGCAGCGGTCAGCTGCTGGCTGCCCTGATAGAGTTTCCCAATGCCGCTGGTTAATGTTGGCACTTGATTGTAGAGGCTGTTGATGCCGTTGTAGAGTGAGAGCGATCCGCTTGCGAGAGTGGCGCCGCCGTTTGCAGCAGACGCCACGCCGTTTGTGTAGGCGTTCAGCCCGCTCTGCAGACTGCCGATGCCGGTGTTGAGGGACGCTGCGCCGGTCTGGAGCGCGGCGGAGCCATTTCGTGCGGCGAGGGAGCCGGCGACGAGCTTGCCGCTGGCGTTTTCGAGCTGATTAATCGCGTTGTCCAAATCCTTGAAGCTCTTGATATCCTTGAGCCCGGCGCGGTTGAGCACATCCGTCGAGATCGAGGTCAGGGTGTTGCCCATCTTGAAGTTCTTCACCGTCGCTTCAACCGTGAAGGATTCCGGAATCTTCACCTGGTCGACGTTTTCCAGCCCGAGATCCTGTTTCAGGCCAGGGAAGCCGACCCCGACGACGATATTGTTGTTGCCGTCGCTGAGGACTGCGCCGTTGGTTACCTTGATGTCCGTAAAGCGGGACGTCGGCAGGTCGAGCGCGGTCGCGCAGGTGAATGGGGTGGTGATGCCGTCGGTTTCGCTTTCGTTGTTGTAAGTGAAGGTGATCTTGACATCGCCGCTCTTACCGGCCAATTCCTTCGGCGTAACGCTTTCGCCGTTCAATTCGTAGCTGACCTGCACGTTCACAGGCAGGGCCGCGTCGGTTTCGCCGCGGTAATAAATGTCCTTGCCCTTGGTTTTCCAGGTCAGGGTATTGCCGTTTTTCGTGTATTTTTCGTGTCCCTTGACGTTTTGAATATTCGAAAGATTGGACACGTCAGTTAACGCCGTTTCGTTGCCGGCGTTCTGCAGCCAGTCGGAGACGTAGGTGGCGGTGCGGGTGCCCGTCGCATCGGCTTTCACGTAAACCGTTTCGGCCTTGCTGATGGCGCCCCCTGACTTCGAGGTCTGCGCCTTGGCGCCTGAAGCCAGTTCAGCCTTGGCTGTCAGCGTCTTATTCGAGGCGGTAGACGCGTTCGACGACTTTGCCCGCGCAGTCTGGGCGGAGGCGAAGGCAGTCAGAGCGATGGCAGCAGCCAGGACGATGGCGACGAGTACAACCTTGTGCTGTTTCATCATCGTTTTGATCGTGTGCATGATTGTAGTCCTTTCTGTTTAATTATTTAGATGAGCCGGGGATAAAAATCCGCGTGTCGTCGTCGGGGTCGTGGGGACCGCCGGACGAATCGTCTGGCTCTGGATCCGTTGGGGTTGAGTTGATGGCGTCCTGATCGAAGGGGTGCGACGGCAGGGTTTCGATTTCGGAGAACACCTGAGTTTCGTGGCCGTCGTCCGCTTTGCGCATCCCGAGGCCGACCTTTTCCTTGTTGATGAAGCCTCTGGACGTCTTAATGATGACGCCGTCGAAGATCATCAAAAGCGAAGGCAGGATGAAGATAACCGAGAGCATCGAAATGATCGCGCCGCGGGCCAGGAGGGTACACAGCGAGGAGATGATATCGATGTTCGAGTACAGTGCGACGCCAAAGGTGGCCGCGAAGAAGCTGACCGCCGAGACGATGACCGACGGGATGGCGAAGGCCAGCGCCGTTTCGATGGCATCGTGCTTGTTCTTGCCGCCGTAGCGCTCTGTCTTGTACCGCGTCGTCATCAGGATTGCGTAGTCGACGGTGGCGCCCAGCTGAATCGTCGAGATACAGATCGAGGCGATGAAGACCAGCGTCGTGTGGGTGTAGAACGGAATCCCCAAGTTGATGAAGATCGCGAATTCGATGACCGCGACGAGGATAATCGGCAGCGTGATCGACTGCAGCACCAGGGCAATGATGACGAAGATCATCGCGATAGACACGGCGTTGACCACGTTGAAGTCGTGGTTGGCAATGGTGATCAAATCCTTGGTACACGGCGCTTCGCCGATGAGCATGGCGGTTTTGTCGTACCGCTTCATGACTTTGTTAATCTGAGTGATCTGCTTATTGACCTTCGGCGTCCCGGTTTGATATTGGGAATTGATGATCATCAGCTGGTATTTGCCGCTCTGCAGCTGGTTTTTGATGCTGTCCGGGATCATTTCCTTCGGCACCATTGCGCCGACGAAGGAATCCATCGCGATGACGTTTTTCACGCCCTTGACGTCTTTAATGCCGTCAATCATGTCGTGCGCGTCTCGGGTTGAGAGATCCTTTTTCGCGAGGATCATGTGGGTTGCGCCGGTCTTGAAGTCCTTGTCCATCTTGTCACGGGCGATGGAATATTCCAGGGTTTTCGGCAGCCGCGAGCCCATATCGTAATAGGTTTGAATGTGATTGTAGCCGTAGCTGGCCGGGAACCAGACCACGATGAAGATAATGATGAATACCGCGCGGTGGTCGATGATTTTGTGAGCCAGGCTGTGCATATCGGGCAGGACGTTGCGGTGGCGCGTCTTTTCGATGAGCCTCCGGAAGATCAGAACCAGTGCCGGCAGCACCGTGACGCAGGAGATGACGCCGAGGATGACGCCCTTGGCCATGACGACGCCCAGGTCGAGACCGAGGCGGAAGGTCATGAAGCACATCGCGATGAACCCGGCGACGGTGGTAATCGACGAACCGGTTACCGACGTGACGGTCGCGGCAATGGCCTTGGCCATCGCGGCCTTCGGATCACTGGGATTGAGGGAGATCTGCTCCTCGAAGCTGTGCCAGAGGAAAATCGAGTAGTCCATCGTGACGGCCAGCTGCAGCACCGCGGCTAACGCTTGAGTGATGAACGAGATCTCGCCGAAGAAGAAGTTGCTGCCGAGGTTCCAAATAATGGCGATGCCGATGTTCGCGAGGAAGATCAGCGGCACGACGTAGGAATCCATAAAGATCATCATCGCGATGCAGGACAGCAGGACGGCCAGCCCGACGTAGATCGCTTCTTCCTGTTCGGTCAGATTTTTCAAATCAGTGACCATGGCGGACATGCCGGAGACGTAGCACTGCTTTTTGGCGACCTTGCGCATCTGCGTGATGGCGTTCATCGTTTCGTCCGACGAGGTTGAGGTGTCAAAAAAGACGGCCATCAGCGTCGCGTCGCCGCTGTTAAAGGCTTTGTAAATGTCGCTCGGGATCATTTCCTTCGGAATGGTCAAATCCGCGACATCATCGTACCAGATTACAGATTTGACGTGGTCGATCTGCTTGAATTTCGCTTCGGTCTTCGCGATGTCTTGATCGCTCATGCCCTCAAAAATGACGAGGGAAAAGCCGCCGGTGCCGAATTTGTTTTCGAGAATGTTCTGTCCTTTGATTGTGTCGATCGAATCGGGCAGGTAGGTCAGTACGTCGTAGTTGATGCGCGTGCTGTTGTATCCGATGATCGATGGAATCAAAAGCAAAAGGGCAACAGCCAAGATCACAAAGCGGAGCTGGACCACTTTTTTGCCAAATGCTTCCATGAATGCTTTCCTTTCTATTGTCGAATTAATGAAAATGGAATAAGTGCGGGCCAACATTTGAAAGATAACCATACAAGTGTTGACTAATTTTTACAATCCTATTATACTGTTATTGTCGAAAAAATCAATAAACAAATATTAAGAAAATGTACATTATCTTTATATTACATTAATGGAGCAAATGAAATGGGTTCGCATTACGGCAAAAACAGAAGAATCAACAAAAATCAAGACAAGCTGGACCGCCGCGTGGTCAAAACCAAGGCGGCGATGCG
>DGWE01000041.1 GCA_002396065.1 Eubacteriaceae bacterium UBA4266 | reverse complement strand
GCTGCGCTGCTTCAAGATGCAACCTCCAATAATTAAGATAAAAATACCATAGCATATCGGCAGGGGCACTGCAATGACAGGAGGTACCTCAAATCTAAACAATATCTAAACAAAAAACAGAGCGCTTTCGCGCTCTGCTCTGAAAATTACCGGATAAAATTGGTGTGGTGGTCGTGGGGCGTGTCGGGCAGGCCTTGATGTCCGGGCTGCCGTTGATTTCTGAAATCTATCGCCGTTAAGCCTGGTCTAAAAAGGCTTCGATTTCGGCAATCGCGGCGTCGATTTTAGGTATCGCGCCGGTGTCGGAGATTTTGGCGTCAGGATCGTCGGCGGGAATGGCCGTGAGCACGTTCCAGGCCTTGCGGAAGAGCTTGTCCTCCGGCGCGTCGCTGGACGGTCCGCCGGCGAGACAGTTCCGGCTGAAATGGGTGGCACCGTCGCGGATCGGCGTGATCCAATAGGTCTGGAAATCGGCAGCCTTCGGGTCCTTGTCCCGAATGTTTTTCAGCGCCGCAAGCAAATCATCTAAAGTGTAGAAGTAGCGTCCGAGAATGTGCACGCCGTTTCCGTCACCGGACGGTGCCTGCGCATCCAAGATGTCTTTAAAGGTCGTTTCGTAACGGGCGATCGCCCGCAGCTGCTGTAATCTGATTTTTTGTTGTTTCATTTCATTCACCTCAAACGTTTTCTTTAGAAAAGTGTATCACAGTTTTAGGCGCCTGACAACAGGAAGCATGATTGTGGCACTGACTTTTAGACAGATTGCGCGCTGTCCGGGTCTTTGGGCTTTCTGACGACAAACCGGTCGGCCAAATACAACAGCCCGGGGAGGACGGTCAGCACCATGATGAGCGAAAGGACGGTGCCGATGCCGAGGAAGTGGCCGATTTCTTTCAAGACCCCGTGGGAGGACACGGCCCCGAGGATCAGGCCGACCAGTGCCAGCACGGTGCCGGAGGTCAGCACAGAGGGCAGGCATTCCGAAACGGTCTTGACGACGGCGTGCTTTTTGCCGCAGACGAAGCTGGTGCGGTTCTCCTTGTAGCGTCCGGTGAGATAAATCGCGTAGTCGACAGTGGCGCCCAGCTGAATGGAAGAGATGATCAAATAGGCGATGTAGAAAATGGGCGTGCCGGTCAGGTGGGGAATCGAGAAGTTGATCCAGATCGCGGTTTCGATGGTCAGCACGAGCAGGGCCGGCAGCAGGAAACTGCGCATCGTGATCAGCAGGACGACGAAGACGGCAGCAATGGCGACGAAGTTGACCTTCTGCATGTCCGCGGTGACGGTGTCCATCATGTCGTAGGTGCTGACGCCTTCGCCGGCCAGCAGCCATTTGCCCGGGTAATATGTTTCGGCGGTTTTCCGAATGCGCTTCACGAGGTTAAAGGTCTGGGTGCCCTCGTAATTGGCGCGCACGGCAACCACCATCCGCCTGTAATGCTTGGATTCCAGCTGGCTGGTCAGCTTTTCGGGGAGCATCTCCGTCGGCACCGCCGGCCCGACCATCGTCGTCATGTCGGTGACCGAGGTGACGTGGTCCAGCTTACCGACGGCCTTGGCCAGAGCCCGTTCCTTTGCTTCATCACCCTTCGGGACCATCAGGACGTAGGTGTCGGTTTTGCCAAAGACCTTTTGGATGGCGGCGGTGTCGTCGCCGTAGGTCGTCCCGGCGCTGAAAATGTGGCTCGACCCGAAATAATAGCTGTTTTGGGTGCTCATCACGTAGGCGGGGATGACCAGAATCGCGAAAACGACGACGGCGGGCACGGTGATTTTGGAGACAAACCGGCCGAAACGTGTGAAGTCGGGCAGCAGCGAGCGGTGGGTCGTCTTTTCGAGCAGCGGATGGACGAGCAGGATGACGCCAGGCATGAATAGAAAGACCGTGATCAGGCTGATGCCGACGCCCTTGGCCAGGGCGAGGCCCATGTCCGGCCCGATTCGAAAGCGCATCAGCACCAGGGCTAAAAAGCCAATGACCGTGGTCAGCCCGCTGGAGAGGATCGAGCCGGTCGATTTGGTCAAGGCCTCGATCATCGCTTCCTCCGCCGTCTTGGCACCGTGTTGCTGGCATTCCTCGAAGCGGTGAATCAGAAAGACCGAGTAATCCAGGGAGACAGCCAGCTGCAGAATGTTCCCGGCGGCATTGGTGACGAAGGAAATGGTGCCGAACATCAAATTGCTGCCGGCGTTTAGCATAATGGCGACGCCGAGCCCGAACAGGACCACAAAGGGCTCGATCCAGGACGTGGTCGTCAGGGTCAGAATCAACAAGGTCACTGTGATGGCCACCAGGGTGATGATGCGGATTTCCTTGACCGTGCTCGTCGTGGCGATGGCGGTGCTGACCGCCGATCCGGTCAGGGCGCCGCGGCTGCCGACAATTTTACGAATGGCGCTCACCGCGGCGATGCGCTTTTTGCTGTTCAAGGTGACGGTCAGCAGGGCATTGCCGTTCTTGTAATAGGGGGCGGTGATGTGGCTGCTCAAAAATTCAAGGGGAATCGTGTCATTGGGCAGGCGGTCGTCGAGCCAGGTCACAGCGGTTACGCCGTCCACGGCGGCGATCTTTTTTTTGTAAGTCAGCACGGTCTGTTCGTCGACATGGCGCAGCATGACCCGGCAGTTGGGGATGGCGGTACTAAATTCGGACTGCATGGTGTCCAGCGCGATGGTGGAGGCGGAGGATGCCGGCAGGTAGTCGTTCATGTCGTAATCCACGTTGACCTTTGACCGAGCCCAGAAGGACACGGCAGCCAGTACTAGAAAGATGGCGATGATCACGTGGCGGTGTTTGACGACATGGCGGTAAAAGTGTTCCATTTCAGCGGATTTCCTTTCATCATAACAAAGATAATTGACAAATGTTCAATACTTTGCATTATAATATCTGAATAACCCACCGGCAACGGACAACTCCGCAGGGATGTGCATTATTTGTCATTTCCCGGGAAATGTCTAATTTTAAAAAAGAGAAAGGTCAGGTCAATCCGAGATGGACGATTTGAGAGTGGTCAAAACCAAGCAGGCGCTGTGCGACGCCTTTCAGGATTTGATGGAGGAACGGCCCTTTGAAAAAATCACGGTGAACGCCCTTTGCGAGCGCGCCGCGGTCAGAAGGGGGACGTTTTACAACCATTTTTTCGATAAATACGATTTTTTCGCCTATTACACCCGCGTAATTCAGCAGGCTTTTATTGAAAATTACAAGAGAAAAGAAGATGCGGCGTCCTATTTCGGCACGCTGACCGAGGAGCTGCTGGATTTTTTTAATCAAAACGTTAAATTGGTTCACCGCGTCGTGCAGAGCAGCGCCTACCCGACGCTGCTCGATATCGTATCCGACACGATCGAGCAGGACGTGAAACAATGGGTGAGCGCCCACGCTCAGACGGCGGCGGACGCGAACCCGGCGGACACCGCCGCTTTTTTTACCGGCGGTATCATCCGGCTGGTCGCTTCCCGGGCGGGGCACCACATCGATGAGGCAGAGAAACGGCAGATCGTGGACTTCGTCTGTCGAACCGCCAAGATGCTTAGGCTTACCGAATAAACATTAGGCCGCGGTGTCTTTCGGAATTTCGCCGGCCAGTTCGAAGCCCTTCTTCGCGAGGATGACGGCGATGAATTCGTTGATGATCGCCGCGGCGGCGATGGTTCCCTGGACGACGTGGACGAGATCGGGACGGGCGGAGAGCGTCGCGCAGATGATCCCGGTGAAGATCAGGGAAACCCCGGAATGGGGCAGCAGAGTGAGGCCCAAATCCTTCTGGACGGTTGGCGGCATGTGGGTCACCGTGGCGCCGAAACGGGCGCCGAAGTATTTGCCGATGCCTCGGAAGCCGATGTACACGGCGGTGGTGACGCCGGCGCCGAGAATCAGGTGGTAATTGAGGGGCGCGCCGAGGTTGACGATGGCGGTCAGGATCACGGCTTTGGTATGGCAGCGGCGCAGCCATTTGCCGGCGAGCCACCCTGGCAGAATGCCGACGAGGATCGGCAGGACGATCATGACCGGCACCATCCAAAGGCTCATGGTCGCCGCCGACATCTGACGGGCGATCAAGGCGTTGACGGTGAAAAAGACGGCGATACCGACGATATCGTCGAGCACGGCCATCGGCAGCAGGGTATCGGTCACCGGGCCGCGGGTGTGGTATTCCTGGGTGATGGACAGTGCTGGGGCCGGCGCTGTGGCCAGGGCGATGCCGCCGAAGGCGAAGGCGAGCCAGACCGGAATGCCTTGAAAGGCGAAGATCACCGCGAAGGCCGCTGACACGACGAGAAAGGTGCCGAGAGACTGGGTCAGCGTTGTGAAAATAAGGGCTTTGCCGTAGGCCTTGAGCCTTTTCCAGATGAGCTCCGTGCCGAGCATGAGCCCGACGGCGGCACTGAGCACGTCCTGCATCAGTAGGTACCAGCCGCTGTTTAAAATGCGGTTCGGCATCAGCGCGAGGCCGTGGGGCCCGAGGAGCATGCCGCCGATCAGCCAGCCGAGAATGGCCGGCATGCGGATTTTGGTTATCAGCCGGCCGAGCACAAAGGCAATAAAAAGCGCGGCGATCCAGCGCAGTACGATCATTTCAGTCCTCCTTTTCCACGATGCCGAACAGCATCATTTCAATCCACTTCAGACCTTCCCGTTCGTGGCGGTCGATCTTTTCTTGAAAATTTTCGTTTTGGCGGCCGCGCTGGCGGAAGGTCATGTGGTAGCCGTTCACGACGGCCTCGCTCCACGCAAAGGCCATCTCCTCGGTAATGCCCGGGCGCAGCTTGTGGCGCGCCAGCAGCTTTGCAAATTCCCGGCGGTTCAAAGCGTCGAAGGGTGCCTTCAATTTCGCGATTTGATCCCGCAGCGCGGCCGGCGGGTCCACAGCGGCCTCGAGGAAAATCCGGCCCTCCATGTCGTGGGTTTTGAAAAAATGCTGCCGCGCGGCGTAGTAGGTGACGCCGGAGTCGGCCATTTCAGCTTCAATGGTTTCGGCCATGTCGGCAAAGCTTTTCGCGACGCAGGCGAGGTAGAGGGCGTCCTTGTTTTTGTAATTGTGGTAAATCAGACCCTTGTTGATACCGGCGTCGCAGATCGCGTTGATGCGTCCGCCGCGGTAGCCCTTTTCGCCGAATTCTGCAATCCCAGCCTGTAGAATTTTTTCGATCGTCAGCCGGGTTTTTTCTTCCTGTTTCATGCAACCCCCTCCTTAATTGAAAACAGTGTAGCATAAATTGACTAAATGGTCAATTTTAGAGAGCAGCAGCCCAATGAGGCGGCAGGCGGTGTGAGTCAATCAACACAAAAGATGAAAGATGAGCGGAAAAGATAAAAATAAAATAGACGGAAGGGCCCGAATAATTGGGCCCTTCCGTCTAAGGCGGAGCGTTCTGCGCTTCGCGTGAATGGGATGCGGTTTAGTGATTGTAGACCATTTTGTTGAAGCGGCGGAAAGCGATGAGACCGAGGACAAGGATCCAGACCACTACGCCGAGTAGGGCGATGAGCAGCGGGAGGCTGTCGATCTGCGGGGTCATGATGCCGCGGATGGCTTCGTTGACCCAGGTGAGCGGGTCCAGCAGCGTGATCACCTGCATTACCGGGATCGGCGCCAGCTGCTTCCAGGTGTAGAAAATTGAGCCGAGGAATACGACCGGCATCAAAAAACCGGGGAACATCGCGGCGATCTGCGAGGGCTTGACGATGGTGCCGACCAAGAGGCCGAGGGCGGCCGAATCCAGCGCGGTCAACACCAGCGCCAGCATGAGGAGCGGAATGGCGTGGGGCGTCATTTGAATCGAAATGCGGGAGCCCATGAAAATCAGTGAAATCGGGAGGACGATCAGGCCGCCGATGAAGGATTCCAAAACGCCGACGAACATTTTGGCGAAGGCCACGGTGCGCGAGGAGACCGGCGCGAGGAGGCGGTCTTCAATTTCCCGCAGGTTGTGAAAATCTATCGACGTGGGCACCGCGGTGCCGTGGATGCCGGTGATCAGCATCGACATGCCGATCATGCCGCAGAACATGTGGGTCGGGAAACCGGCCGGCAGGATGCCGATGGCCGGGAGCATGTAGCCGTAGACCAGAATCAGGATAAAGGGGAGCATGCCCACGCGGAAGACGAACTCCCATTTGTCCCGCCACTGCACCAGGAGATCCCTGTGAACCATCGCCCAGAATGCTGTGGATTTTAAATTTTTTGCTTTCATAGCGGATTATGCCTCCTTGTTTGCGCGCTGTCTGTCGTCGACGCCGTCCCGATTGGTCAGCACAAGGAAAACATCGTTGAGTGACGTTGTTTTTGTTTTTTCTTCCAATTCCTTTACAGTTCCGTACGCGAGCAGGCTGCCCTGCTTCATGATGGCCACGTGTTCGCAGAAATTTTCAACCTCTTCCATATAATGGGTGGTCAGGAAAATGGTCGTCCCGGCCTGATTCATCTTGAGCATTTGATCCCAGAGGATATTGCGGTAATTGGGGTCGAGGCCGGTCGTCGGTTCGTCGAGAAAGAGCACCTCTGGGTCGTGGAGCATCGCCCGGGCGATTTTCAGCCGCTGCGCCATACCCCCTGAATAGCTCCGGACGAAATCCTTTCTCCGTTCCCAAAGCCCGAATTTGTGCAGCAGTTCGTCGGATTTTTCCCGGATCGCCTTCGGTGTCATGCCGAAATACCGGCCGTGAAAGTAGAGGTTTTCCTCGGCCGTCAGGCTGCGCTCGAGGTTGTTGTGCTGGGCGACGACCCCGATTTTTTGCCGGATGGCGGCGACGTCGCGGGTGAGATCGACACCGTCGTACAGGATCTGGCCGGAGGTCGGCAGAAGCTGCGTCGTCACCATGTTGATCGTTGTCGATTTGCCGGCGCCGTTGGCGCCGAGAAAGCCGAAAATTTCGCCGTTGTTGACGTTGAAGGAAATGCCCTTCACCGCGTCGACTACGCCGTTGTTCGTCTGATACTGCTTTTTGAGATTTTTTACTTCTAAGACAGGTTTACCCATTGTGTGCCT
>DGWE01000108.1 GCA_002396065.1 Eubacteriaceae bacterium UBA4266 | reverse complement strand
CCGGCGAGCACGCCCTGGCGCAGGCCGTGGTGAATTTCTTCAGTGGTCAGTTCTTCGCCGTCGAAGTATTTTTCCATCAGGTCTTCCGAAGTCTGGGCCACCGATTCCATGATCATTTCACGATAAGGTTCCAGCACTTTGATCAGCTCCGCCGGCACTTCGGCGTCAAAGCAACGGTTGTCCTTTCTTTCGCGGCCTGTCATGTCGACGATATTGACGACGCCGCGCATTTCGCTGCCTTCGCCCCAAGGCTGGATAAACGGTACGATTTTGTTGCCGAAAGACGCCTTGAGTTCTTCGACGACCTTGCTGATTTTAGCGTTTTCGCGGTCGATTTTATTGACGACGATAAACGCCGGCACGTCGACCTTCTTCAGCATGTCAATGGCCTTTTCGGTGCCGACCTGGACACCGGCCAAGGCATCGACGACAATGATAATGGCATCGGCGACTTCGAGAGCCGCCGCCGATTCCCCTACGAAATCAAAGTAACCCGGCGTGTCGATAATATTGAGCTTATGCCCGCCATATTCAATTGGAATCACCGAGGAAGAAATTGAAAACATTCTTCTCTTTTCTTCATCGTCAAAGTCAGAAAGCGTATTGCCTTCATCGATGCGGCCCATACGGTCGATTGCGCCGGCGTTAAAAGCCATCGCTTCGACGAGTGAGGTCTTCCCACTGCCACCATGACCGAGAAGCAAAATGTTGCGAATGTTTTTTGTCGGATAATTTTTCATAATCTTCCTCCTGAAAACTGTTTAATAAGTCTATTTATTTAATTTTAACCAATATTGAGATTGTTTTCAACCTGTAAAGCTTTCAAAAATGTAAAGGTTATGCAAAAGGCCATGATTTGCCGCATTTTATCAAATTTTCTCACAAAAAAAGCTGCGGGATTTCCGCAGCTCTGTTGTGCTGAAAGCTTAAATTATTTGGCACTTGCCTTTTTCTTCCGCTTGGGCAGACCGACACGGCGCTTTTTCTTACTCCGCCCGAAGACGCTCTGAAGCTTCGTCAGAGTGTCGCTGAGGGGCTCGATCACGCCTTCCTTGACCGTATCCACTGAGGTCTTGGCGTCGGTGACCATCGCGTCCGCGTTGTCAATAATATTCGTGATTTTTTCTGCATTGTCGTCCAGCAGGCTGTTGATTTTTTCCATCGTCCTGCGCGTTTCGACGATCAGCCCGATCAAATAAACGACCAGGAAGAGAATCGAAACGGCGATGATGATCCAAAAAACAGCCGACAACGGTATCATCTGATTCATTCGGCCGCCTCTTCTTCGTCCGAATCTGCTTCCGCTTCGGAGGCGTCTTCAGTGTCCTGAAGCACATCGTTGAATTCTTCTTCGAAATCGTCAAATTCGTCATCGACATCCTGTTCGATATCGTTGATTTTATCTTCGATTTCGCTGCGGTATTGATTGACGCGGTCGGTCAATGTGTCAGTCGCGTCCTGAATCTGGTTTTTCAGGCTGTGGCCGTATTCCTTCACCTGATCGTGCAGGTCGTCCCATCTTTCCTTCGCGCCGCTCGCGATACTTGTCCGCAAATCATCACCCGTCGATGGGGCGAAAAGCAGCGCTGCCGCCGCGCCGATCACAGCACCCGCGAATATACCACCGATGAAATAAGATTCTTTGTTAGCCATTGCAATTCTCCTTGAAGTATAGTCTTTAAAAAATTTTAGAATGCCAATCTTAATTGCCGCTTTAGGCCAGTCGAGCATTCAAAGGAATTATTCTTCTTCTTCGAAGCCGCTTTCGACCAGTTCCACCAGCGTGTCAACCGCTTCGTCTTCGTCGTCGCCGTTGGCTTCGATCGTAATCGTCGTCCCCTGGCCGATGCCGCCGGACATGAGCCCCATAATGCTCTTCGCGTTGAGCCGAGTGTCGCCGTAAATGACGTCGATATCGGATTCAAACTGTCCCGCTTCCGAGACAAAGATCGACGCCGCTCTCGCGTGAAGCCCTGCCTTATTGGTCACTGTTACTTGTTTTCTTTTCATGCGCTTTTCCCCTTTCGTGATGCTTCACATTACATGGTCTGGATGCCAAGTTCCTTCAGCGTATCCTGAACGTACTGGCGGATTTCCGCGCCAGTCTGCATCGTCATCGCCTTGTCAGCGACGGCCTTTGCCTGTTCGAAGCTGACAGAACGGATAATCTTCTTCACCTGCGGAATGGACGACGCGCTCATCGAGAATTCGTCGAGTCCAAGCCCGAGCAGAATCAGCGCCGCCACCGGATCGCCAGCCATTTCGCCGCACATCCCAGTGAATTTCCCCGGCTTGTTGTGAGACTGGGTGATGACATTTTTCACCAGCCGCAGGATTGCCGGATGTAGCGGATCGTACAGGTAAGAGACGTTCTGGTTCATGCGGTCCACCGCCAGGGTGTACTGGCACAAATCGTTGGTCCCGATGGAGAAGAAGTCGACTTCGTCGGCGATGATATCCGCGGTGATCGCCGCAGACGGAATTTCCACCATGATCCCAATTTCAAGATCGTGATCGTAATCGACGCCTTCTGCGTCCAGTTCCTGCATGCATTCCTTGAGAATGGCCTTGGCCTGGCGCACTTCGCCGACGTTGCCGATCATCGGGAACATGACGCGGGTCTTGCCAAAGGCTGAGGCTCTCAAAATGGCTCGCAGCTGTGTTTTAAACATGTCCGGCTTGGAGAGGCACAGACGGATAGCTCTGAGCCCCAGGAACGGGTTCATTTCTTCTTCTAACGGCAGGTACGGCAGTTTTTTGTCGCCGCCGATATCCAGGGTTCTAATGATGACGCCTTCGCCGTCCTTGAACTGTTCAATGACGGTTTTGTACGCGGCGAACTGCTTGTCTTCCGTCGGCATTTCGTCGGAATTCATATATAAGAATTCGCTGCGGTACAGGCCGACGCCCTTGCCGCCGTTGCGGACGACCCCTTCGACATCCTTCGGGCTGCCGATGTTGGCCACGACTTTGACCTTGTGACCGTCTGTGGTTTCCGCGTCTTGATCCTTGAGTTCAGCCAGTTCGGCCATGTAGGCTTCAAAGGCCTTTTGTTTTTCTTTGTATTCGGCCAGTTCTTCGTCGGTCGGGTCGACGATCGCTTCACCGGTGCTGCCGTCGACGATGATGATTTCACCGGTCTTCGCCGTCTTGGTAATGTCCTGAAGGCCGAGGATCGCCGGGATTTCCAGGCTTCTGGCCATGATCGCGGTATGGGAGGTGCGGCTGCCGATGTCGGTCGCAAAGCCCTTGACGTGGACCTTGTCCATCGTCGCCGTGTCAGACGGTGCCAGGTCTTCCGCGACGATGACAGCATCTTCATCCAAATGGGAGATATCCATGATTTCAATACCCATCAGATTGCGCATGAGCCGGTCGCCGACATCCTGAATATCCGCGGCGCGTCCTTTAAAATACGGATCATCCATCGCATCGAACATCGCGTAAAATTGATCAACGACAGCTTTTGTCGCCGCTTCTGCGTTAATTTTATTGTTTTCGACCGCCTGGGTGATCGCACCGACAAATTCAGGATCTTCGAGGAACATGCTGTGGGCGTCGAAAATCGCCGCTTCTTCCTCGCTCATTTCGCTGGCGGTTTTTTCCTTCAGCGTATTGAGCTGATCCTTGCTCTTTGCCACTGCGGCGTTAAAGCGGTCCAGTTCCGCCTGAACGTCGTCAATCGACTGCTGAACCACCGTCAGTTCCTGCTTGACGTAAACGATCGCCCGGGCGATGGCAATCCCCGGCGACGCGTTAATTCCTTTTTTCAACATCCTAATTAACCTCCCTCAATTGTTCAATTATTTGTTATATCTGTTTGCGGCCTTCAAAGGCCTTGATCAATGTCACTTCATCCGTGTATTCCACATCAGCGCCAATGGGAATGCCCTTTGCCAGCCGAGTCACCTGAATGCCCGCCGGCGTAATCAAATTGCTTAAATAAACCGCGGTGGCTTCGCCCTCCGGCGTCGGATTGGTCGCCATGATCACTTCCTTCACCGCTTGGTCGTTGAGCCGCTTGATCAACTCCCGCGCCCGAATATCCTGAGGACCGACGCCTTCCAGCGGCGAAATGACGCCGTGTAGCACGTGATACAGGCCGTTGTACTCGCGGGTGCGCTCGATCGCGTAGACATCGCGGGTGTGCTCGACCACGCAGATCACTGAGCGGTCCCGGTTTGGATCAGCACAAATATCACAAGTTGCCTTATCTGTAATAGAAAAGCAGACCGGACACAGATGCACCTTGTCCTTGACTGCGACCAGGGCGTCCGCCAATGCGGTGATGTCGTCCTTCGGAGCGTCAATCAGGTGAAAGGCCAGCCGCTGTGCCGTCTTTTCGCCGATGCCCGGCAGCTTCGTCAGCTCGCCGACCAGCCGGTCGATCGATTCTGGATAAACACTCAATCAGGACAACCCCGGAATGTTGATGCCTTGGGTCAGTTGGCCCATCTGATCGCTGGTCAGGGCGTCGACCTGCGTGCCCGCTTCGTTGACCGCCGCGACGATCAGGTCTTCGAGCATTTCGATATCGTCTTCGTCAATGACGTCCGGATCGATGTGCACGGCTTTGACGCGCTTCGCGCCGTCCATTGTCACGGTCACGGCGCCGCCGCCGGCGGTTCCCTGAACTTCCTGTTCTTCAAGATTCGCCTGGGCCTGGGCCATTTCGCTCTGCATTTTCTGGAGCTGCTTCATCATATTTTTCTGATTCATCTTGCCGCCGCCCCGTGGCGCGCGTCTTTTCATTTTTCCCATTGATTTCTCCTTTGATGTTCCTTTTCATTATACCATGTTTATGTTCAAGACTTCATCATTTTTTGTAAATATTCTTTTATTTGCGGACGATGGGCACGTTGCCGACGATCGCCGCCGTCTTTTCAGCGAGGCTCATCTCACTGAAGTTTTTTTTTACACTTTTGATTGTCAGCTGAACCTTCCGGCCCGCGATGCTGCCCGCCAGCTTTTCAAGCTTCGCCTGGGAGCGGGTGCACCGGTCACAGGCCATCCTGTCGCCGCTGTCCTCGAAAAAGCACAATTCGAAATGGTCCGCGTCCTTTTGAATCAGCCGCCCCTTTTCGAACATCTTGCCGTCCAGCGGCGCCTTCTTTTTCAAAGCCGCGGTCATTTTTTTCTTGAGGGTCTGGGCGTCGGTGCCGCCTTGTTTCGGCGCGGCCGCCGGTTTTGCCTGCCGGGGTGCCGCCTGAGCCTTGGGAGCCGCGGCAGCGCTTTGCTCTTCACGCGCGCCTGAAGCTGGCGCTGCTGTCTGAGCAGCGGGCTTCTGCGGTGCGGCCGGCGTCACCTTCGGTTGAGGGCTCGGGGCCGGCTTTGCCGCCGCCTGGCGCGGCGGCGCACTTTTGACCGCTCGTTTAACCGCTGGCGCTGGATCCGCCGCGCGGCGTGCCTGCGCGGTACACAGCTTCAGCACCGTCATTTCCAGCACGATCTCCGCCACGTCGTTGTACTTGAGCTTCTCTTTGGCGTCGATTAAAACGTCCATGATATCGAACAGCCGGCCGCCGCCCGTCAGCTGGGCCGTCGCCAAAAGCGATTCGTAATCGCCCTGTCCGATGCCGAGAATGGCCATCGCGGTTTCGCCGGTGGTCTGGACGATGAGCGCCTGATGCACGGCGTCAATCATCTGGTCGAGAATCAGCGCCGCGTCCCGCCCGCGCGCCTTCAGCGTCTCGAGCAGGGTCAGCGCCGACGCCGCATCCTGCTCCGCAATGTGGGCGATGAGCTGACGGATCGTCTGCTGGTCGGCCATGCCGAGGAAATCCAAAACCTGACTGTAAGTGATCGGCCGGCCGTCTTCCCGCAGGTCGATGACCTGGTCGAGGATGCTCAACGCGTCGCGCATCGAGTGATCTCCGCGGGCCGCGATAAACTGCAGCGCTTCCGGCTCGACCTGAACGTCGAGATCCTCTAAGATTTCGGCCATTCTGTCGACAATGGCTTCCTGGCTGATCGGCCGGATGTCGAAGCGCTGGCAGCGCGAGAGAATGGTCATCGGCAGCTTGTTGGGCTCGGTCGTCGCGAGAATGAAGACGACGTGTGCCGGCGGCTCTTCAAGGGTTTTGAGCAACGCGTTGAAGGCCTCACGGGTCAGCATGTGGACTTCGTCGATGATGTAGACCTTGTAGCGCCCGAGGGTCGGCGGGTATTTGACCTTTTCCCGGATGTCCCGGATTTCGTCGACGCCGCGGTTGGAGGCCGCATCGATTTCGATGATGTCCATGACGCCGGGCTGTTCGATTTCCCGACAGGTTTCGCAGACGTTGCACGGATTGCCGTCCTGATTGTTCGGGCAGTTGATCGCCCGGGCAAAAATTTTGGCAATCGTCGTCTTGCCCGTCCCCCGGATGCCGGTGAGCAGGTAGGCGTGGCCGATTCGGCCGCTCGTAATCTGGTTCTTCAATATCCGAATGGCCACTTCCTGGCCGACCACTTCGTCGAATGATTTGGGCCGGTATTTCCGGTACAACGCCATGTACGCCATCGCTCGTCTCCTTCTTCTCTAAAATCACAATCTCGATGTGACCATTATAGCCTTTTTAGCCGCAGTTTTAAAGCCGTCATTTGCCTTTTGAAAACGAAAATCGTTGTGATATAATAACGACACTGCTCTAAATTTGTAACTTATTTTGGATTCTGGAGGTCTTATGTCAAAGCTCACTCAAAAGCACCCGCATCTGCTGCCGCAGCTGGCCCTTTTCGCCGCGGCCATCATCTGGGGCTCGTCCTTCTTTTTGATGAAACGCGTCGTCGCCGTCTTTCCCACTTTTTATCTCTTGGCGCTGCGCTTCTCCATTGCCGCCGTGCTGCTGGCCTCAATCTTTCATAAGCGTGTCGCACAGCTCAAACCCAAACATCTGAAAGCTGGCTTCATCATCGCCGCGACCTTTTGTCTGGCTTACGCTTTTCAAACCATCGGCTTGAGGGGAACGACACCGGCCAAGAACTCATTTCTCTCCGCCGTCTACTGTGTATTCGTCCCGTTTTTATCCTGGGGCATCGAAAAGAAACGTCCGGATCATGCCAACATCGTCGCCGTTTTCCTGTGTATTGTCGGTGTCGGTCTCGTCAGTCTGACACAGCAATTCACCGTCAGCTGGGGCGACGGTCTGACTTTAATCTGCGGTGTATTTTTCGCATTGAACATCATCGCCTCCGCCCATTATAGTCAGACCATCGACGTCATCCTGATCACCATCATGCAGTTCGCTTTTGCCGCCATCTTTTGCTGGATCATTGCCCTCTTCACAGAGACCTGGCCTGCTCACATTCCGGCGTCCTGCCTCGGCGAGCTGATTTATCTGGCGCTGTTCCCATCCGGTCTCGCTTACCTCTGTCAAAATTACGGGCTCAAGCACGAAAATACGACTTCTGCCTCGATCATCCTCTGTCTCGAATCCGTTTTCGGCGTGCTTTTCTCTGTTCTTTTTTACGGCGAGCGCCTAACGCCGAGACTGCTCGTCGGCTTTGCTGTCATATTTATCTCCGTTCTGATCTCCGAATTGAAGCCACAATGGCCGTCCAAAAAAAGATCCGCTGAGTAAATTCAGCGGATTTTTTTATTAGTCTTCGATGATGTACGTGTCGACGATTTCGCCGTAATACGCGATGTGGGCGTCTTTGTTCGCGCCGCAGACCGTGCTGTCCTTGTCCGGCGGGTAGAAGCCGTCGAATTGAGAATCGATGAGGTCAATTTCCTGGCGCTGTCTGAAGACGACCCGGCATTCCAAGGTCAGCGGCAGTTCCTTCACGGCCGGCGCGTCCACTTTTTCGCCGTCGACGAGGGTCAGGCCAGTGTCGGCAATTTTGTCGACGTCGCGCCCGGAGCAGGAGCCGCAGCGGCCGACGATCTTCCGGACATCGGCGGTGCGTGCCGTCGGAATGTTCACGGTAAAGACCGGGTTCTTGTCCAGCTGACCGCGGGTGAAACGGCCTTCGCGGATGTAGGCGGCAAACACCGGCTTGCCCCATTCGATCCCGAGGGTCCCCCAGCCAATCGTCATCGTGTCGACTTTGTCGGCCGTCTTCGTCGTCAGCAGAATGCCCTTGGGCAGCTCTTCCACAATTTTGCCGGCGATATCTTTAAGTTCAACAGGTTTTCTGTTCATGCTATCCTCCAAAAAATTTTCTGTGTTTTTATAATCTAGGCGCATTATATGGGAACAAGCCCAAATTTTTCTTAAGACTTTTTTCGTCTACCCCCTTGACAGATGCGGTCCGATGCGTGTAGAATAAGTGCAACTAAATTGCATTATGCAATTCAATTGCACTACTATTTACACGAATTGAGGCGATGAAATGAAATTTGGAGAAAAACTGAAAAAAATGCGGCACCGCGCCGCCATGACCCAGGCCGAAGCGGCCGAAGGCGCCGGCATTTCCAGACGCACCTACATTGGCTACGAACAGGAAGGCCGCTACCCGAGAAACCGGGACATCTACCGCCGCCTGGCCAAAACCCTGAACTGTTCCCTGAACTACCTGCTGACCGAGGACGAGGTCTTCGTCGAGGAATCGGCCAGACGCTACGGCAGCCGGGGCAAGCGCCAGGCCGAAGAACTGGTTGCCGAGCTCTCCGGCTTGTTCGCCGGCGGCGAGCTTTCGGAACGGGACAAGGACGCGGTGATGATCGCGCTGCAGAAGGCCTATTTCGACTGCAAAGAAGACAATCGAAAATACGGCAGAAGGCGGCGGGGTCGGAAGGTAGAAGACGATGATTGATTCCTCCGGCATCTACCGGCGCGCCCAGCATTTTATCCGCCAGTACGGCAACCGCCGCCTGGAGCTGATCATTCAAAAGCTCGGCATCCGGCTCTACGAAGTGCCCGATCTCGACGAGCTCCTCGGCATGTACACCGTGCGCTGGCGCCACCGCATCATTTTGATCAACCCCTCCCTCTCGGAGGATCTGCGGCGGATGGTCCTCGCCCACGAATTGGGCCACGACCAGCTCCACCGCGCTCTGGCTAAAGGAGAAGCCCTCAGCGAAAATTCCCTGTTTGACACAGTGGACCACACCGAGTACGAGGCCAACGCCTTCGCGGCGCACCTGCTTTTAGATCAGGATCAGGTCTACGAGCTCGCCCGGGACGGCCGGGACGTCGTCGAAATGGCCAAAATCATGCGCACCGACGTCAACCTCGTGCTGATCAAGCTTCAGGAAATGACCCGCCTGGGCTGGGACCTGCGGGTGCCGCTCGTGCCCAACGCCCGGTTTTTCGCGAATATGGACTGCTCCTGACAATATTCATTCATTGATATTCATTATGGAGGAAAAGGATGAAACCCGCCTATCTCTGCATCGATCTCAAATCCTTTTACGCGTCTGTGGAATGTGTGCAGCGGGGCCTCGACCCGCTGAAGGCCCGCCTTGTCGTCGCCGACGAGACCCGGACGGACAAGACCATCTGCCTCGCCGTCTCTCCAGCGCTGAAGGCCCTCGGCGTCAGCAGCCGGCCGCGGCTGTTTGAGGTCAAGCAGCAGATCGCCTATGTAGAGAAAAAGCTCGGCCGGAAAATTCCTTTTCTCATCGCGCCGCCGCAGATGCGCCGCTACGTCGAGGTGTCCTCGCAGATTTACGGCATCTACCTGAGGACCCTGTCGCCGGCGGATATCCACGTCTACTCCATCGACGAGGTCTTCATCGACGCGGCCCCTTACTTAAAGACATTGGCGATGAACCCCCGGGAGCTGGCCGAGCATTTGATTCAAAACGTCTACGCCGCAACGGGCATCACCGCCACCGCCGGCATCGGCACCAACCTGTACCTCGCCAAAATCGCGATGGACATTGTCGCCAAGCACCTCGCAGGCGACGCCAAGGGCATGCGCATCGCCGAGCTCGACGAGCGCGCCTACTGCCAGACCCTCTGGGACCACAAACCTCTCACCGATTTCTGGCGCATTGGCCCGGGCATCTCGAAAAAGCTGGCCCGATACCGCATGACGACGATGGGCGATATCGCTGAGATGTCCCGAAACAACGAGGAGCTGCTCTACCAGCTGTTCGGCGTCGACGCTCAGATTTTAATCGACCACGCCTGGGGGATCGAGCCCTGCACAATGGCCGACATCAAAGCCTACTGTCCGCGGGATCACTCCCTGGGGTCCGGCCAGGTTCTGCCCAAGCCCTACCCCCACCAGGACGCGGCCCTCATCGTCAGAGAAATGGCCGACCAGCTGGCCCTCGCCCTCGTCGAAAAAGGGCTCGTGACCCCATCTGTCACGCTTCACGTCGGCTTTGACCGCACCGCCCTCGACGGCGGCCGCTACTGCGGCCCGATCCACATCGACCACTACGGCCGGAAGGTGCCCAAAAGCGCCCACGGCAGCGTCGACCTCGGCGGCCCGACAGCGCTGACCTCCAAAATCGTTCCGGGCGCCCTGCGTCTGTTCGAGCAGATTGCCGACCCTGACCTGCCGGTGCGCCGGATCACGCTGACCGCCAACCGCGTGATCCCGAAGGCGTCGGCTGTCGTGCAGTGCAATTTCTGGGACGATCCCGCCGGCGAAAAGCGGGAGCACGCCTTGCAGCAGGCCTTTGTCGCGGTCCGAAAGCGCTACGGCAAAAACGCGCTGTTCCGCGGGATGGACCTGCTCGAAAACGCCAGAACCCTGACCCGCAACGAAGAGATTGGAGGCCACCGCGCATGAACCGAAAACAGCTGATCCGCCAGGGGGCACCCCGGCACGAGGGCGACGCCTTCAGCCGCCGCCACCCGCCGATGTCCACGGCGAACCGCGCCAAGATTTTCGCGCCCTTCGCGGCGCTGACCACCTACGACGCAGCCCTGAGGACCCGCGAAGCCGTCCACGCGGCCAGCCCCTGTCCGGAGCTCTCTGACGACGCGGCCGAAGCCCTGAACGCCGCCCTCAAGGCGCTTTTTGAGCGGCTGAGCACCCATCCGTCAGATGGTGTTCCCGCCGCGCTGACCTACTTCGAGCCCTTCGCCGGGAAGACTGGCTACGTCCGGCACCGCCGGGGCCGAATTCTTTCGGCCAACCTAAAAAAGCGCACCCTGACGTTGACCTGTCAGGATGCGCCGCAGCCAATCGCTTTCGCCCATTTGCTCGAGCTGCATTTCCTTTAATCTTTCAAATTTAATCCTCGAACCGGCGGCCGCATTTCGGGCAGTAGGCGAAATCCTCGTCCGTTTCATACCCGCAGAAGGCGCAGCGGTGCCGCGGCCCCCGGCGGAAGCCGCCGCCGTCTGATCCAACCATTTCATGAAGATCCTCAGGCCGAATGGTGACGTCCTCGCCCCGCGCGATGCGCCGGCCGACCTCCGGATCGAGGGCGTAAACCGCGCCGCAGCAGCGCATCCGGACGAAATACTGGCGGTGCCATTTGAAGCACGGAATGAAAAACAAAAGCAGCTGGGTATAGGTCATCCACACCTCGTAGGCGGTGAACTGCCCGCACCGCGGACAGACGCCCGTCTGATGGTAAGGCAGTGCTTTCTGCCCGTCGGTGACGCCGATCATTAAAAACATAGGTCCTCCTTTTAAATGCTTACAATTTGAGGGGCAGCGGCGCTGAACCCGCTGTCGTTTCTTCTTGACGAAAACTTTCCCTTTGGCTACAATAACAACAAAAGATAGTTTAATCGCTGAATTTTATATTTTTATGAATGAGAGGTAATATCCATGACGATGAAATTGGTTCTTCTGCGCCACGGCCAGAGCGAATACAACAAGGAAAACAAATTCTGCGGCTGGCACGATGCTGAACTGTCCGATCAAGGCCGCCAGGAAGCGGCAGACGCCGGCAAGGCACTCAAAGAAGCCGGATTTGATTTCGATGTCTGCTACACATCTTATCTGAAACGCGCCATCCACACTCTGGATCTCGCACTGACAAGCCTGGACCGCTGCTGGCTGCCGGTTTACAAGACCTGGCGCTTAAACGAACGCCACTACGGCGCGCTGCAGGGCCTCAACAAGAGCGACACCGCCGCGAAATACGGTGAAGATCAGGTGAAGATCTGGCGCCGTTCCTTCGCCACCACGCCACCGCTTTTGAAGGAAGACGATCCGAGAAATCCAGCCCTTCAGGAACAGTACCGCAGCGTCCCGAAGGAAGACCTGCCGCTGGGCGAAAGCTTAAAGCTGACCATCGACCGCGTCATGCCTTACTACAACGAAACCATCCTGCCGCAGATGCTCGCCGGCAAACGCGTGCTGATCGCCGCCCACGGCAACTCCCTGCGCGCCCTCGCGATGTCGCTTGAAGGCATGAGCGAAGACGAAATCCTCGGCTTCAACATCCCGACCGGTGTGCCGTTGGTTTACACCCTCGATGACGAAGGCAAATTCATTTCCAAGGAATACATCGGCGATCCCGACGTTATCGCCGCAAAGATCAACGCGGTCGCCAATCAGGGCAAAGCTAAATAATCGCGTTAAAAAATCAATACGAAGATCCAAATCGGATCTTCGTATTTTTTTACGCCTGTTTGGCCGCTCGGCCCCTGCCGGTGAAGACGATCGAGATCACAACGCAGACCATCAGGAAGAACGGGTAATACAGATACGGAATGATGGCGACGCTGGAAAGGCCGGAAAGGCCTGCCGCGATCAACAGCTGCGCCCCGTAGGGAATGATGCCCTGGAAAATACACGAGCAAGTATCGAGAAGGGACGCCGTCACCCGCGGATCGACGCCGTATTCCTCTGAGATGTGCTTCGCAATCGGCGCGGCGACGACGATGGCCACCGTGTTGTTGGCCGTCGCGATGTCCATCAGTCCGGTCAATAGGGCGATGCCGAACATGCCGCCCCGTCGGCCGTTGAAATGATTGCGGATCCACTGCAGGATCGCCTCAAATCCGCCGTACTCGCGCATCAGCGCCGCGATGGACGCGACGAGAATCGTGACGATCATCGTCTCGAACATGCCGCTCGTCCCGGTGCCCATCGCCGAGAAAGCTTTGACGTAGGTCAGGGTGCCGCAGCAAGCGCCGGCGATGAGAAAGAGCACGATCCCCGCCCCGAGGACGACGAACACGTTGACGCCGAGCAGGGCCGCAACCAGCACCGCGAAATAAGGCAGTGCCAGCCCGACCCGGAAGGGATAATGGCCGAGGCTGCTCGGCGCGCCGCGGAAGGTCAGAAATGCCGTGACGATCAGCGTCGCGATCGCCGCCGGCAGCGCGATTTTGAAGTTCACCTTGAATTTATCCTTCATCTCGACGCCCTGAGTCTGGGTCGCCGCGATCGTCGTGTCCGAAATGAAGGACAGGTTATCGCCGAACATCGCGCCGCCGACCACGGTGCCGACGCAGACCGCCAAATCCAATCCCGCGGTGTGGGCCACCGACGCGGCGATGGGAACCAGCACGGTGATCGTCCCGACGCTCGTGCCCATGGCCATCGAAATCAGACAGGCGATGACGAAGAGCCCCGGCACAGCAAAACGCGCCGGCACAATGTTGAGCAGCATGTTCGCGGTGGACGTCACGCCGCCCGCCGCCTGCGCGATGCCGCTGAAGGCCCCCGCCAACAGAAAGATGAACAGCATGATCGTAATGTTGTCGTCGCCGATGCCCTGGGCGCAGACGTGGATCTTTTCGCTGAAGGGCAGCTTCGGATTCTGAATGAACGCGACGATCAGCGCGATGCCGAAGGCCACGACGACCGACATAATGTAAAAGCCCATCTTCCCCTTAATCGGGTGAATGTACTCAAAATAGATGCCGCTGCCCAAATACAAAACTAAGAAAACGAGAATCGGCAGCAGGGCCAGGCCGTTGGCCTTCGGTTTTTCCCGTCCACTCTCCTCTAATAAACTCATGCTTTCCCCCTTTTGATGGTTTTCATCGTATACCGCGTGGATTCGACCTGCCCCTTGAGGCCCGAGGTCACCCACAGTGTGTTGTCGTCGTCCAGCAGAATCATCTCGAAATCCTTGGCGTGATTTTTCCAATAGGCGACGGCCTTCTTCTTCCCCAATACAAACATCGCCGTGGACAGGGCGTCCGCCGTCGTGCCGTCCTTGCAGACGATGGTGACCGATTTGATGCCGCCGTCCGCCGGGTACCCGGTCTTCGGATCGAGAATGTGGTGATACTTTTTCCCGTCCTTGCCGGTGATGTAGCGCTCGTAGCCGCCGGAGGTCACCACCGCGCGGCCCTCTGTCAGCGTGAGCACCCCCATGGTCCGGCTGGTCTTGTTCGGATCGGTCAGGCCGATGGTCCAGGGCGAGCCGTCCGGCTTTTTCCCAAAGACCTGGACGTTGCCGCCGAGCTCAATGTTGCCCGCCGTCACGCCGTCCTTTTTCATCAGATCGACGATGCGCTGAGAGGTGTAGCCCTTCGCGATGCCGCCGAAATCGATCTGCGTTCCCGCCGGCAGGCTCAGACGCTTCGTCTTCGCGTCGTAGCTGAGCTTGTCCGCGCCGACGTTGGCGAGGGTCTGGGTGATGGCCGACGACGTCGGAATGTCCCGCTTCTTGTCCTGGTCGAGCTCGCCGGACTCGTTGTACACCTCGGTGAATCCCCACAGCTTCATCAACGGGTAAACTGTAATGTCGAAGGCGCCGCCGGTGGAACGGTAAACCGAAAGGGATTTTTTGAGTAGTGTATCGAGATCCGAGGAGACGGTGCCGCCTCCGGAGGTATTGAGCTTACTGACCTCGCTCGTGTCCGAGCCCACCGAGAGCAGCTTGTCCAGCCGATTGATTTCCTTTTCGCCGTCATCGAGTCCCTTTTCGGCATTTTTGCCGTAGGCCTTCAAATTCATGACGGTCGTCATCGCGATGACCTGGCGGCTGACCGGCTCGCTCGACGTGCCAAAGCTCGTGCCGCAGCCGGTCAGCGCCAAAAGCGCTGCCAGCAGCACCGCCGTCATCCCTAATTGTTTGTGTCGTTTCTTTCTCATCGTTCCATCCGTTTTGATTGATTTTAATTTTGACCTTAAAAAAGCTTCCGGCCTCCCCCGCGCTGTACGCATCAGAAACCAGAAGCAGAACGCTTTGTGATCCGTTAAATTACACTTTATCCTTTTCTTCCTGAGCTTCCTCTGCCTCCTGTTCGGCTTCGAGCTCAGGGTCTTCGTCTTGCTTAATGCCTAAAATGTCAATGGTCTGCTGATCCATCTCGCCGCCGTAATATTTGTCGAGCACCTGTTGAAACACGCCGAGGCTCGGGTCAGTCAGATGGAACAGCGTCATCGATGAACGCAGTTTCAAATCGTCAGGAAAGCCCATCACCTGTCTGGCGTCGTCGGTGTCGAGCTTCAGCAGCGCCTCTGAAATTTCGATTAGATGGGCGCGCAGCACCGGCTGCTCCAGATAAGCCTTCGCCTCCGCCATGTCGGCGATGGCGTAAAACTGAGATTTGGCGCTGAAACCAAGCCCCGCGATCTGCGGAAAGATGTACCACATCCAATGGCTTTGCTTGCGCCCCGCCTGAATTTCCTTCAGCGCGGTCGGGTAATCCCGTTCCTGTGCCGTTAAAAAACGATTCATCGGCAATGCCATGTTGTTCACCTCTTATTTAAAACAAAGACTTCAGCCAGGACCATAGGGTTTGAAGCGGGTGGCGCACCATCGCCTTTAAGAACGTGATGCTCTGCTGCTGACGCTTGGC
This sequence comes from Eubacteriaceae bacterium UBA4266, assembly GCA_002396065.1. Lineage (GTDB taxonomy): Bacteria > Bacillota > Clostridia > Eubacteriales > Eubacteriaceae > Pseudoramibacter > Pseudoramibacter fermentans. The sequence continues at coordinate 16,103 of DGWE01000108.1, read as the reverse complement.
TTCGTCCGCCATCTGCTGATCCTGCGCTTCGGTTTTCAAGCAGTTGGAAATTTTTGTCCCGTCAATTTTTGTGCTGTAGCCCGTCAATTTGTTTTCGGTGACGGTGTATTGAATCTTTTCGCCCTTTTCGTATTCGTCGACGGCTTCAAACATCGTCTTCCACTGTCCGGACGAATTGGCAATCACGATTTGGCTGTCGGCCGGTTCGCCGTTTTTGAGCAGGGTTACGACCACCGCGCTTGGGCGGTCGTCGTAGCGGTTTTTGTGATCGGTCCAGGTGATCCGCACCGGGATGTCAATCGTGTCCGGCGTGTGCTTGTGAATCAGAAGGAAGCCGCCTTCCATGCTGCCCATCTGCGACAAATCGTAATCCGTCACGCTCGCTTCATTCACCGTGTAGCGGATCGCCTTGCCATCCGCACCGTATTTGCGGACGCTGAAAGCGGTGGTCCAGCCTTCACCGGCTGAAATGGACGTTTCGTCGACCGGATCGCTGCTGCCTTCGGCGTAGAGCGTGAGCTTGATCGTCTTGGGGCGGACGCCGTCCTGATCGTCGCTGTCGTCCCAGATCCGGTTGACCTTGATGTCGACCTTTTGAGGGTCAGACGCGATGACTAACGTCTGCGTTTCGCCCGATTTGATTGTGACGTCGGCCGTCTCGGATTTTTCATAACCCGCAGCCGCGGTCTGCGTTTCGACCGTGTAGTCGCCGGCCTTGAGCTGATTCGCTTCGGCCTTGCCGCTGCCGTCTGTTTTCACCGTCGCGGCCACTGAGCCGTCGCTCTTGTTTTTGATGACAAGCTGCGCGCCTGACACGCCGAGGCTGTCGTCGTCGGACGCGGTGTCCTGAATCGACAGCGTCCCGTAGGCCGTCCCCGAAAGGGTGCCTTCGGTGGACGGTGCGCCGCCCTGAGCGTTCTTGAAGGTGAGGCTCCCCGACAAATCGTAGTGGGATGCCGCATAATCCGTCAGGGTGACCGTCACGGTTTTCCCTTGAACCTTAACTGACGCGGACTGGGTCTTGTCGTCCGCTGAGGGCGTCAAGCTCAAATTGTCCTGATTCTTAATCGTCAGCCCGTCCGGCAGCGTGACCGTAAAATAATCTCCTGCCTTTGCGACGTCCGAATTGATTTTGAAGGTGACCTTGTAATCTGAATCGCCGTCCTTTTTCTGTTCGACGGTGACAGACTGGGTTAAATCTTGACTCGACTGGTTATCCGGCTCGGCGTGCACGCGCATCAGGCAGAACAGGCTGACGAGCATGACCGTCATCAAGGCGATCACAATCGTGATCAGCCATTTTGTTTGGATACTCCGTTTTGTTTTCATAATCTCTCTTTCTTATCTGAATCTCTCTGTTAAAAATCTATAAAGATACAGCTTCATTATATATAAAAAGAGAGAATTGCTCAAGTGCTGAGCCCCATTCCTTCATAAATCTTAATGAATTTCGATGCGGCCGACGCAGTCCGGATGCTGGATTTTAGCCTTGACCTTGTCGCTGACCGCCTGCCCCTCTAACAGCGCGACGAGCTTCAGCCCGAGGTCGACGCAATAGCCCAGACCGATGCCCGTGACGATGTGGCGGTCGACGCAGATTCCTTCACCCGTGGCATCCGCCCCTTTGAGTTGATCCTCGAACCCCGGATAACAGGTGACGTGATAGCCTTTTAGAATGCCAAGCTTCCCCAGCACTGAAGGCCCGGCGCACACTGCGCCCAGATACGTCTTTTCGAGATCCGCAGATTTTAAGAGCTTGCGCAGGCCCTTGTGGGCGTATAGATTTTGAACCCCGAGCCCGCCGCCCGGCAGAAACAAAAGATCCGCGTCTGAAAAATCGACCTTTTTAAATTTCTTGTCTGCCTTAATATCTACACCATGAGATGAGTGCACGGTCTTTTCCTTCATGACCGAGACCGTCGTGACATCAATACCGCCCCGCCGAAGCAGATCGACAATGGTCAGGCATTCCGTTTCTTCCATGCCGTCGGCCATAAAAATATAAGCGTGATGCATTAGATGACTCTCCTTTTTCTTTAAAATTTTACACAAATAATGTATGTGCTTTACATTTGTATTATACGCCATCACATTGAAAAAAAACAACGAATTTGATATAATACTTCTAAATTTAAGACATTAAGGGGGCCTTGATTTTGGATAAAAAAGTTTATACCATGCTGAATGACCAGATCACAAAAGAATATTATTCTGCATATTTGTATCTCCAAATCGCAGCGTATTTCGATGAACACGGTCTGGACGGGTATGCAGCCTGGTACGAAAAACAGGCGCAGGAAGAAGAAGAACACGCGATGAAATTCTACCGCTATCTTCACGAAAACGGTCAGGCCGTCAAGCTCGGTCAAATCGACGCGCCGGATGTCACTTTTAACGATTTTCTCGAACCGGTTAAAGCCGCACTGGGTCACGAACAATACATTACCGGCTGCATTAACGACATCATGACCGCTGCTCGGGACGTCCACGATTACCGGACGGTCGAATTCCTCCAGTGGTTTGTCCACGAACAGGGCGAAGAAGAAGTCAACGCCAACCGCATGGTTCAGCTGATGGAAACCTTCGGCGGCAAAAAGATCGGCTTGTTCTTCTTGAACGAAAAAGTTAAAGAACGTCAATAAGCGATGCCCGCGCATCAAAAAAGCTCAAAGCTTATTTTAGGCTTTGAGCTTTTTCTTTTGTCAAAATCAAAATGGGAAAGTGACATTTTGATTAACAGCTCCTCCTTTTATGTATAAATTTTGATGATCCTGCTAAAAAAATAGGGGCGTGTACTTATATTTAGTCGTTTAATTTGTTATAATAAAATAAACAAACAAATATTTACTTTAACTGTTGTGACGTTTATTTATGTTGCAAAGGAAGTGAATATTTTGGTCAAAAATGTACGCACTCACCTTCTCACCGCTTTTGACAAATTAATCCAGGCCCATTCCTTGGATCACATCACGGTTTATCAGATTTGTCAAACCGCCGGCGTGAGCAGGCAGTCTTTTTACTACCATTTTAGGGATATTGTCGATTTATTGTCCGCCTATATCCAGGAAACCTTTAATCAGCAGATGAACGTCCACCGCGTGCCATTCCACTGGTCTCAATCCTTTGATCATCTGCTTCGTTATGTTCAAAAAAATCAAGTTAAATTCTCACACATCTATTATTCAAAATTCTTTTTTGATTTTAAACAAATTCTTGAGGATTATGCAAAGTCTATTCTGCGGCCGACCGTCAAGGCCCGCGCGCACTACTACCGCGTCCCTCTTCATATGGAAGATGTTGAGCTCATCATGTGGTTTTTCAAGAATATTTTCGTCGAAGAAATTCTGCACTTTATCGACAATGGTGCGATCTCGCCATCCGAAAGCGTGATGACCAAATACCTGACCTTCGTCGACCTCTCTATGGATGAAGTTGTCATCCACGCTTTCAGCACCGATTCTGTCCCTTCAACGCGGACTTAAATCTCACGGCACATAAAAAGGACGTTTCCAATTGAAATGCATCATTCAATGGAAACGTCCTTTGTTTATTTTATCGCGCGTTCAATTTCACTCATTTATTTTTCAACATCACGTTTTCTGTTGACCGTGACAAGGGTGATGCCCGCTGCACAAGCTAAGATCAGCCACGCGATCGTGTTGATTGTATCGCCGGTTTTAACGCCAACGCCCGTATGCGGCACGATTGGCGTCACATGGGTTGTCGTGTACGTATTGTCGAGGGTATACCCATTTGCCGGCATGCCCTCTGCCTTCGTCTTCAACGTCCCGTCGCCATTGTCCGTCACCGTAACTTTGATCAGCTTCGGCTGGAAATCCTTCTGATAACCTTTGGGAAGGTTCGTTTCGTTCAAAAGGTAATAATGGATTCCGACGTCTTTGAGATCGTAATTCAATGCGTCGAAGGCGAAACTGCCGTCCGCCGCGGTCACGGTTTTCATCGGCAGGCCTATGCCGACACCCTGAGCCGTAACTGGCGTCAACGTGAAGGTAAAGCCGTTCAATTTGCCGTCCTGCTTGCCGTTGACGGTTTTCTGCCCTTTAATGACGGCAGAACCAGCTGCATCGTATTTATTTTTAAATTCAGCGTTTTGACCGCTGCCTGTGACCTTGGCCTGAAGCTGGCCGTTGCCGTCGTCTGTGACCTCGACCACGATGATTTTTTCGCTGCTGTCGTAGGTGACGCCTTTCACATTCCCCGCGTCTTCCTTGACTGTATAGGTGTAGGTGCCGGCTTGATTGTAAGTGACCGCGCCAAAATCGATGGTGCCGTCAGCCTTGTTGGCTGCCGTTGTCTTTTTCGGCATCGGCGTGCCCGCCGCCGCGGAAATGGTGAAATTGAACTCGCCGTCTTTAAGGGCGCGGCCAGTCAAAGCTTTATCTGCCGAGAGCGAGGTCGTGATGGATTTCGGCGTGTACGTATTGGTAAACACCGCATCGCTGCCTGCGCCTTTAACTTTAGCGCTCAGCGTACCGTCGCCGTTGTCGGTGACCACAACCTGGACTGTCTTTGTGCTGCTGTCGTAATGCACGCCGTCGAGGCTGCCCTTTTCTTCCTTGATCGTGTAGGTGTAGGTGCCTGCCTGATCGTAATTAATGCTGCCAAAATTCACTGAGGCGCCGTCGTTTTTCACGGTCAGCGTGTTGTTTTTGGCGTCTTTGGGCATCGGCGCGTGATTTTCGCCAGTCAGCGTGAAGCTGAATTCACCGTCCTTCAGCGGCCGGCCTTCCAAATCCTTCACCGCCGTGATCGACGCGTTCACACTGCCGGTCTTGTAGGTGTTATTGAACACCGCATCCTTGCCGCCGCCGGACACGTCGGCTTTCAGCTGGCCATTACCGTCGTCCGTGACCGCAACGGTCACCGTTTTGACACTGCCGTCGTAGCTTACGCCGCCGAGATTCCCCCTCTCTTCCTGAATCGTGTAAATATAGGTGCCGGCACGATCGTAGGTGATGGTGCCGAAATCGATTTTCGATCCATCGTTTTTGACCGTCACCTGACCGTCTTTGGCGCCTGTCGGCATCGGCGCGCTGTCCTTGGCTTTCAAGGTAAAGCTGAATTCACCGTCTTTGAGGGCGCGGCCGGTCATCGTCTTCTGCGCTGTGATGTCGGCTAACGCGGGCTTTGCTTTGTACGTGTTGGCAAAGGTCGCCGCCGATCCGGCACCATTGACAACGGCAGTCAGGGTTCCCTTCTGCGTATCTTCGTTCACGTTAACCGTGACGGTTTTTTCACTGGAATCGTAAATGACGCCGCCACTTCCCTCTCTATTTTCCTTAATGGTATACGTGTAGGCCCCTGTCTTATCGTAGGTGATGCTGCCGAAGTTGACGGCTGAGCCTTCGTTTTTAACTGTTATTTTGCCGTCTTCTGCGCCTGCCGGCATTGGCGCGTTGTCCTTCGCTGTCAAGGTGAAGCTGAACTCGCCGTTTTTGATTGCCCGGCCGCTCAACGTTTTAACCGCTGTGATCGAGGCCGCCGCCGGTTGAAGCTGACTGGTATTTGCAAAGGTCATGGCGTCGACTTTTTGATCCCCCTTCATTATCGTCGATGCCGCGGTGATTGGCTGATCCTTTCCGCTTTGGGCGACCTTTACAGATACTTTGTACACCGTAGAATCGTAAGTTGTTCCCGAATCGTCTCCTTTCTTTTCTTTAACTGTATAATTGAAGGTTTTGCCAACGTCGCTTGCGCTGTATGTCAGCGGATCGAATTGAATCTTGCCGTCGGCATTGTTTTCTTTTGTCTGCAGCACATTGCCATCTTTATCGAGCAATTCGAACTGGTAAATATGATTTTTACCCGGCGCCTGACCGTTGAGAGTTTTAGCCGCCGTCAGATTTACCTCGGCGTCTTTCGTCGTGTAGACCGTGTTGCCGCCGGCTGTGTTCATCACCGTGTAGCCCGCCGGCACGCCACTCATATTGACGAAGAACCGAGCGAAAAGCGTCGTGTTTGCCGGCAGTGCCTTTTTATTCGTAATGTGAATCTTCTGCGGATCGTTGGCGTCCTGCGTGATGGTGAAATAATCGCTGTTCGCCGCGCTGACGTATTTCACGTGGGCATCTAAGGTGTCCGTGAAGTCGATCTTTCCGGCCGCGATTGCATTGTTATCCCAGAATTTGAACGAATACATCACCTGCTGATCTTTGTTCGCGTTGGTGATTTCGGTCTTGTTGACCATTTTTTCGCCGTTGACGGCGTTGTAGCTGGATCCCTGCAGCACGTAGCCATTGCGTTCGGAATAGGATTTACCGTCTTCGTTGTAATTGATCGACGCGTAATTGGTGTATTTCGAATGCTGCGTATCGTCGACTTTGACCCAGTAATTGATTTGAATGCACTGATTTTTCAATTCTCCGGAATAAACGAAGGTCAGCTTGTCTCCAGAAATCGTCAGGTTATACAAGCTCGAATCGACCGTCTGTCCACTCGGATAATAGGTGACTTCCGGCGTTTGGCTCGTGAAGTGCATGCCGCCGGGCAGCGTATCAGTGACGGTGATGTTCGACATATCTGTCTTTTTCGCGTTGACGTACAGGCGGTACTTGTACACCCCGTCCGTATTGGATTTGATCACGCCGATCTGCTTGGCGCTGTTTCCCTCACCATCCGAATAATCGTAATCGCCGTAACTGACGTCGTCATTGTCAAAGCCATCCTTGACGACGGCGCGGGTTTCACTGCCCTCCGTACCGCTTGAGGACGAGCTCGGATTGACTGTGATCGTCTTCTGCGCGCCGCCGATCGAGATTGTGCCGGACTGAGACGTATCTGTGTCGTTTCTCATCGTCAGGTTCATCGCAAAGGAACCGCTCAATGCCGACTGGGCATCCGCGCCGAAAATGAGTTTGTATCGACCGTTTCCAAGATCCTCCCTGCTGCTAAAGTGCTGGGCCGAAACCGCCCAATCCACATCCGAGACAATGTTTTGCGGGATCGAGACGATTACGTAATCCCCTTCACTCATAGATCCTTGATCAATCGTGTAATCGACCGAGTAGGTCGCCGTCACGCCATTGGACCACGTATCCGACTGAGACGTGATCACCGCGTGAAAATTGGACGTCTTGTCCGCGCCGCCAGCCGCCGAAACGCGCGACGGCAGCGCGCCAATCACCAGCAATAGGCCTAAAAAAGCCGTTAAGACGAATAGTCTCCCCTGTTTTTCCATAGCAATCTTCCCCTCTCTTAAACAATTTTTTACTCTAACTGTTGTGTTATTTTTATTTTAATTTCAGCTTAAGAAAAGGAACATAGACAGATTGCGTCATTTGACTAAATGCGCCTGACAATTTTCACTTAATGTTGAAAACGAATACGATTTAAATCATATTTATGGCTTTGCAAGAAAAAACATCCTTACTGTGAATGCAGTAAAGATGTTGATTGTTTGATCGATCAGGATTTTACTTATTCTTCTTCAAAAACAGAATGCCCGAAAACGGCGCCAGGGCGCAGACCACTTTGCCATTTTGAACGCTCAAGCAGTGTTTCGGATTTTCAACAGTGCCGCCGTATTTTTCGTCGTTGCTGTGAATCAACAGCTCGTAGTCCGCAAGCGTGCCGGGCAGCACTTCGCTGTGTCCTTTGTCGCTGAAATTGAACAGCGCGAGGATCGTTTCGCCCCCTCCGCGGCGTTCAAATCCGTAGACCGTCCGGTCTTCGCCGTGAACTTGGGTCCATTCAAAGCCGTCCCGGTCGTAGTCCTTCGCGTAGAGCGCCGGGTGATTTAAATACAAATGGTTGAGGTCGCAGATATAGTGGTAGAAGGCTTCGTGAATCGGGAATTCCAGCAGGTTCCAGTCCTGCTCCCGCTTTTCGTCCCATTCTCTGAAGTGGCCGATTTCGTTGCCCATGAAGTTCAGCTTCTTCCCAGGGTGGGCGATCATGTAGGCGTACATCGCCCGGGCCTGGGGGAATTTGCCGTCGTAGTCCCCGTTCATTTTCTGGAGAATCGTCGCCTTGCCGTGCACCACCTCGTCGTGGGAATAGGGCAGCAGGTAGTGCTCATTGTAATAATACATCATCGAGAAGGTGAGCTTGTGGTACCGGCCGAGGCGCTGCTCCGGCGAGGATTGGAAAAATGAGAGGGTATCGTGCATCCAGCCCAGATCCCATTTGTAGTCGAAGCCGAGACCGCCTTCGTCCACCGGCGCGGTCACCTTTTCAAAATTCGTAGAGTCTTCCGCCATCAGCACGCAGCTGGGATGGCGCGCCTTGAGCCCTTTGTTCATCGTCTTGATGAAATCCACCGCGTTGTAATTCACGCCGCGGGCTTCGTCGCCCTGCCAGTAAATGATACGCGAGATCGCGTCCATCCTGAGGCCGTCGAAATGGTAGGTTTCCAGCCAATAATTGGCCGCCGACTGAAGGAAGCTGCAGACTTCGCCGCGGGAGTGGATGAAGTTTTTGCTTCCCCATTCGCTGTTCCCCACGTCCTGATTAGGGTATTCGTACAGCGGCGTCCCATCGTAATTGGCCAGGCCGTAGTCGTCCACCGCGAAATGCACCGGCACGAAGTCCATGATCACGGCGATGTCGTGCTGGTGCAGCTCGTCCACCAGCGCCATCAGCCCCGCCGCGTCGCCGTAGCGGCTCGTCGGCGCAAAGAAGCCCGTGTTCTGGTAGCCCCAGCTGACGTCTGCCGGGTGCTCCGACAGCGGCAGAAATTCCACTGCGTTGTAGCCGGACTGCACGAGATAAGCGATCAGCGGCCCGGCGATTTCTTCGTAGGTGTACCAGTCACCGTCGGGCGCGTCCCCCTTCTTGCGCCAGGAGCCCAGGTGCATTTCGTAAATGTTTTCCGGCTTGGACACCCCGTCATCTCGTCCGGCCATCCATTTTTGATCCTTAAAGGTGTAGGCGCCGAGATCGCGGATCACCGAGCGGTGTCCCGGCCGCAGCTCCATACCGAAGCCGTAGGGATCGCAGTGCTCAACACAGCCGCCGTTGTGATAAATTTCGTAGGCGTAGTAGTCGCCGGGCGCTGCTCCGGCGACCTCGCATTCGTAAAAATTGCCGTCGTAAATTTCGTGCATCGGCACCGTTTTTTCGCCGTCTTCCTGCCACAGGCGCAGATCGATTTTATCTGCCGCCGGCGCAAAGGTCCGAAACACCGCGCCGTCTGCCGTCAAATGGGCACCCAAAAACTGGTGTGCGTCGAAACAATGTCCGGTATAAAATTGGTAAAAATCCATAACTTCCCCTCATGCTTGTCAGATTGTGCGCTCAAATGAGAACGCTTGCTGTCTTTTATTTTACCACGGCGCGCCGATAAAAGCCACGCGACACCGCACAAAAGCCGTGCCGCTTTTAATTAAATTTTATGTTTCGGCGATAAAATACAGTTGAACTCCAAAATAATAGCAGAAGTAAATTGAAAAAAGGGAGGTCTTATCATGTCGATCCTGGCGGGCTATATGCTGCCCCATCCGCCTGTTGCCGTGCCCGAAATCGGCAAGGGCGAAGAAAAAATCATTCAGAAAACCCTAGACGGCTACGACGCCGTCGCCCGGGACATTGCGGCCCTCGCGCCGGAGACAATCATTTTGTCGTCGCCCCACGCACCAATGTACCGGGATTATTTCCACATCGCGCCGGGGAGCGAAGCCTTTGGCGATTTCGGCCCCTTCGGCGCGCCGGACGTCACCTTTGACATCCATTACGACACCGCGCTTCGCGACGCGATCGTGGATTTGGCCGAAAGTGAAAATTTTCCGGCCGGCACGATGGGGGAACGCACGCCGTCGCTGACCCCGGACCACGGCACCCTCGTGCCCTTGTATTTCATCCGGCAGCGGTACCCCAACTTCAAGCTCGTGCGTCTGGGGCTCTCCGGCCTATCCCTCAAGGATCACTGGCATCTCGGTGCCCTCATCGCGAAGGCCGTCCGCCAGACCGGACGGCGCTGCGTCTACGTCGCCAGCGGCGATTTGTCCCACTGCCAAAAGGCCGACGGCCCTTACGGCTTCCACCCCCAGGGCCCGGAATACGATGCACGGCTGATCGACGTCATGAGCCGGGGCGATTTCGAGGCGCTGCTGCACTTCGATCCCGCCTTTTTAGACGCCGCCGAGGAATGCGGCCACCGTTCCTTCACGATCATGGCCGGCGCCCTGTCTGACCTATCCGTCACGCCCCAGGTGCTCTCCCATCAAAACACCTTCGGCGTCGGCTACGGCACCGGGATCTTCCGCGCCGAAGACCCTTACGTCGCCCTGGCCAGACAGACTGTCGAAGCCTACGTCAAGACAGGCACGCTCATCGCCGTGCCCAACGGGCTGCCCGACGCGATGACCCAGAACCGGGCTGGCGTGTTCGTCTCGATCCACGAAAAGGGCCAGCTTCGCGGCTGCATCGGCACCTTCATGCCGGTCTACCAGAACGTCGCCGACGAAATCATCCACAATGGCGCGGCCGCCGCGACGGAAGACCCGCGGTTTCGGCCCATCGCGCCCGCTGAACTGCCAGCCCTTGATATTTCCGTCGACGTGCTGACGACGCCGGAGCCGGTGCAGTCCGTCGACGCCCTCGACGCGAAACGCTACGGCGTCATCGTCACCAACGGCGCGCGGCGGGGCCTGCTGCTGCCCGATCTGGACGGCGTCGACACCCCGGCCGAACAAATCGCCATCTCGAAGCAAAAGGCGGGCATCCGCCAGGACGAACCGGTTTCGCTCATGCGCTTCGAGGTGGTGCGTCACGAGGCCTTAAAATGAGTGCGCCGACAATCTGCCCGGTCTGTCCCCACCACTGCCGGCTCGCGCCCGGAGAGACTGGAATCTGCCAAGCGCGGACGAACCGCAAGGGCTACATTGTCCCGTCCGGCTACGGGGTGCTCGCCTCGATGGCGCTGGACCCGATTGAAAAGAAACCCCTCGCGCGCTTCATGCCCGGTTCCAACATCCTGTCCATCGGCTTTTACGGCTGCAACATGCGCTGCCCCTTCTGCCAGAACTACACGATCTCCCAAAGGGCGCCCAAGCAGAACGCCCGCCGCGTCTCGCCTCGGGAGGTCCTGGCCGACGCGGCTGAATTCAAGCGCACCCGCGGCAATATCGGCGTCGCCTACACCTACAACGAGCCGCTGACCAATTACGAATACGTTCGGGATACGGCGCATTTGATTCACGAGGCCGGTATGGTCAACGTGCTGGTCACCAACGGCCAGTGCACCGATGCGGTCCTGTCCGAGCTGCTGCCGGACCTCGACGCTGTCAACGTCGATTTGAAGGGCTTCCGCCCAGAGATCTACCGCGCCTGCGGCGGCGATCTGGAGACGACGAAGCGCTTTATCGCCCGCGCCGCGGCCCACTGCCACGTCGAGGTGACGACGCTGATCGTCCCGGGCTTAAACGACGATCCCGACGACATGGCAAAAGAGGCGGCGTGGCTCGCGGACGTCAACCCGGACCTGACCCTGCATCTCACGCGCTACTTTCCGATGTACCGCGCGGTCAAACCGCCGACGCCAATCCCGACGCTCAACGCCTTCAAAGCTGTCGCTGAAGCGCATTTATCACACGTCCTGCTCGGCAATGTATAACCGCACACAAAAAAACGGCGCGTCCTCACAACGCGCCGTTTTGCTTTATTCAAATCACACTTCTATTATTCTGTTTTCTTTCTGTTCGCCGCCCGCTTTTCGCCCAGGGCGACGAAAATTTTCACGATATTGGTTTTCGAAAGCCGGCCGACGACCGAAAATCTTTCTTCACCGTCGTCGGTGTGGACCGTGCCGATCGGCAGACAGTCGACCTCGTAATGCAGCAGCTTTTCCGCCGCCGAAAGCACCGTGTCCTCCGGACCGGCGTAGACGATTTTCGTCCGCGGCGTCATCACCATCGAGATCGGCATTTTCGACAAGTCGTCCCGCCCCATCGCGCTCTTGATCAAATCCTTCCGGGAAACCACGCCGATAACGTCCTCCGGCGTCCCGACGAAGAGGGTGCCGATGTCCTCGGTGAACAGGCGGTAAATGGCCGAATCCACATCGGAATCGGCGCGCACGACGATGGGCTCAGACATGTAATCCCGAATGCACAGGCTGGCGAGCTTTTCCTGAACCGGATCCTCACCGCCGCCGACGTAATAGTAGCCGAGGTGGCGCCGCGCTGAAAGGATCTGCCCCGACAGCAGCACCGCGAGATCCCCCCGAAGGGCGCTGCGGGTCACCTGCAGCTTGCGGGCAATTTTTTCTCCGGTAATCGGCTGTTCCTTTTTCACAATTTCCGCAATACGTTTTTGGCGTTCAGTGAGCTGCATCGGTTCCTCCTTTTTCGCGTTAATAGTCCATTATTTGATACCCATTTATCTTATCACAGTTATAAGTATATGCCAATACGATGAAATCCTTTTTAACTTAGTTTTAGCAAAGAGCGATAGATTTTTCGCAAGTTACGGCACAAAAAAACAAGCGCCTGAACAGAATTTAAAATCTATTCAAACGCCTGCTTTGGATTACCTATAAATTTGAATTACACGAACAGCTTGCGCACGACGGCGATGCGCTTGTTGACGAGATCTTCAAATAAATCGCCGTCCGTCGGATTGCCGACGATCGCGCCGTAATGCATCGGAATCGCGACTTTCGGGTTCAGCGCGTTGACAAAATCCGCCGCTTCTTTGGCGTCCATCGTGTACGTCCCGCCGACAGGCACAAGAGCGACGTCGGCGTCGATCGCCGTGTTTTCCTTCAAATTGTCCGTGTCCCCAGCGATGTAAATCGTCGTGCCGTCCAGATCGAGCACGTAGCCGAGCCAGGCGTTCGCCTTCTGGTGAAAGGCCTTGGTTTTGTTGTAGGCCGGCACCGCCTGAATGCGGACGCCGTCGATCAAAACCTGCTGCCCGGGTGCGAGGCCGATGGCCTGGCGGTCTCCGGCGTAGGCCTGAATTTCATCGATACACGTCGCCGGTGCGACGAAGGCCGTGTCATCCTTGCAGACCTTGTCGAGGCTTTCCGGGTCGAAGTGGTCGTAATGATCGTGGGTGATCAGCACCAAATCGGCGTCGTGGGACGCGTCGGTCACCTGGAAGGGATCGCTGTAGACCACAGCGCTGCCCGCGAGCTTGACACTGGAATGGCTGTTAATCGTGATGTTTGAAATGTCCATGGCTCACTCCGCTTCTCCAGCCTTCCAGGCTGAAAGGGCCTTAGCCAGCTGATCCGGACAGGACGTGCCGCGGCCGCGGCAGTCGATGCCCTGCAGTTTGTCGATCACCGTGTCCACCGGCAGGCCTTCGACCAGCTTCGCTACACCCTTGGTGTTGCCGTCGCATCCGCCTTCAAAGGCGACGTGGGTGATCACGCCGTTGTCGTCAATGTCAAATTCGATCGCGCGGGAACAGGTTCCTTTGGTTTTGTAAATCATGTCAGCCTCCTTCATGCTGAAAATCTTTAGGCGATTCGGCTGAAACGCCGTGCCAAACACGTTTATATCCGTCAGCCGTCTCCGAGAATCGGCTCGATGGTCTTGAGATAGTAGCCGGCGATGATCTCCGGCGCGTCAGCCATGTCTCTGGAGATCCACCAGTCCAGGGCGTCCACAAAGGCGCCGGTAATGTGACTCAAAAGGAAATCTTCTGGCAGGTCCACCTCCGCGATGGCTCCGCCCCAAATCGCCTGGAATGTCTCGGTCAGGCTGTGCTTAAAGTAGTGCAGAAACAGCGCCCGGGAGCTGCCTTTGAGCATCATGACCAGGTTGCGGTGATCGTCCCGCAAATGGTAAAAAATGTGGGTCACCACCGTCGCCGCGTCGGGCTTGACGCCGGAAAAATCGTGGGAGGATTCGGCGTGCTGATGGGGCGCGACCACGTGGGCGGAGATGTCCGCGCACAGCTCGGCGAGCAGGGTGTCCTTCGTCTCGAAATGGGCGTAAAAGGTGCTGCGGCCGACGTCAGCCAAATCGATAATCTCTTGAACCGTGATGTCCGAGTAGCGCTTCTGCGTCAAAAGCGTCCGGAAAGCGGAGAGAATCGCCTGACGGCTTTTCTGTTTCCTGCGGTCGGGCCGGTTTGCCATCGTCATCCTCCTCTCTGCTGCATCGGTTAAATCGTTAATGGTACAAATTCACCATTTTGTTCGGTAACGAATAACTGCGCATTTTTGATTATTCTATCGGAATATCTTTTATTTTACAATAAATTTAAACGAAATAAAAGATTGGAGGCCACTTCATGATTCAAAAATGGCTCAACAACGACACCCGGCCGACCCTCGTCTGCGTGATCCTCTCAGGGATCGCGCTGGTCTTGAGTCTCGCCGCTCATTTTCATCCGATTCCGGCTTTTTCCGTATTTGACCCGGCCTGGGCGGCCGCCGTCCTCTGCGGCGTGCCCATCGTCTTCGGCGCCGCTCAGGCGATCGTCACCGAGCAGGACATCACGGCGGACCTGCTCGTCTCCCTGGCGCTGATCGCCTCGCTGATTACCCGGGAATGGTTCGCCGCCGGGGAAGTGGCGTTCATCATGCAGATCGGCTCGCTCCTCGAAGACTACACCTCCGAACGGGCGCGCCGAGGCGTCGAAGCGCTGATCAACCTGACGCCGAAAACCGCCAGACGCGTGACGGACGGCGCGGAAACGGTCATCCCCGTCGAACAGATCCAAATCGGCGACACCCTGCGCGTCCTCGCCGGCGAAACGATTCCCGTCGACGGCACGATCGTGGCCGGCAGCTCCGCCGTCAATCAGGCGGCGATGACCGGCGAATCCATCCCGGTGGAAAAAGCCGCCGGCGACGCGGTGCTCAGCGGCACCGTCAACCAGCAGAGCCCCATCGACATCCGCGCCGAACGGGAAAGTGCCGACTCGACGCTCCAGCGCATGATCGACCTGGCCCGGGAGGCCGACGCGAACAAAGCGCCGATCGTCGGCCTGGCCGATAAATGGGCCGCGTGGATGGTTCTCGTGGCGCTGAGCTGCGCCGTGGTCGTCGGACTGCTGACCCATCAGTTCAGCCGCGCCGTCACCGTCCTCGTCGTGTTCTGCCCCTGCGCCTTCGTCCTCGCGACGCCGACGGCGGTGGCCGCCGCCATCGGCAACCTGACCCGCTACGGCGTCCTCGTCAAAAGCGGCGACGCCCTCGAACGCATTGCCGGCGTCGACACCATCGCCTTTGACAAAACCGGCACCCTGACTGAAGGCACGCCGGCCGTCATGTCGGTCGTCTCTTTAAAGGATGGGGTCAGCGAAAAGGCTGTACTCGCCGGAGCCGCCGCCCTTGAACGCTACTCCGAACACCCCCTCGGGAAGGCCATCACCGCCCACTTCAAAGAAACGGACGGCGGCGCCCTGCCCGACTGCGAAGACGTCGAAGTGCTCCAAGGACAAGGCATTCGGGGAAAGGTCGACGGGAAAACCCTCTTTGTCGGTAAGGCCGCCCTGTTCGACGACGAAACCGTCTCTGCCGCGGCCGACCGCATCGCCGCGGCCGAAGCCACGCCCATCGCCGTCAGCGCGGATGGCGACGTCGTCGGGCTGATCGCCCTGGCGGACCCGGTCCGGACGGACGCGAAGGACGCTGTCACTGCCCTCAAATCCTTAGGGCTTCACCCGGTTATGCTCACCGGGGACCGCGGCGCCATCGCCAAGGGCATCGCGGCTGAAGTCGGCATCGACGACGTCAAAAGCGACCTTCTGCCCGAGGACAAGTTAACTAATCTGAAGGTGCTGGAAAAGGACGGCCACCGCGTGGCCATGACCGGCGACGGCATCAACGACGCCCTGGCCCTGTCCTCGGCCCACGCTGGCATCGCGATGGGCGGCATCGGCTCCGACATCGCCGTCGAATCCGCGGACGCCGTCCTGGTGAGCGACGACCTGAAGCGCCTGCCCCACCTGATCGACATGAGCCATCGGGCCATGAAAAAAATCAAGGTCAACATCATCGTCGCGATGATCCTGAACTTTACGGCCATCGTCCTTTCGGGATTAGGGCTGCTCGTTCCGATCACCGGCGCCCTGTGGCACAACTGCGGCTCTGTCTTCGTCGTCATCAACGCGGCACTGCTCCTGCGCGTGAAGGACCGCTTCCAAAAATAATCTTATGCTGTCAAAATTGCATCAAAAAAAGAAGG
>DGWE01000082.1:20443-22544 GCA_002396065.1 Eubacteriaceae bacterium UBA4266 | reverse complement strand
CGCCTGGGACATCGTCCGCACCGGCGCGAAATCCATTTTGTCGGCCGAAAAGGCGATGAACCAGGTGCTCGACAAGGCGAAGCTCAAGCGGGAGGACCTCTCGCGGATCGTCTCCACCGGCTACGGCCGAGATCACCTGCCCTTCGCCGACGCGGACCTGACCGAAATCACCTGCCACGGCAAGGGCGCACACGCCTTCGATCCGGCGGTGCGCACGATCCTCGACATTGGCGGCCAGGACAGCAAAGCGATCCGCCTGAACGAGGCCGGTGACGTCGTCGATTTCGTGATGAACGACAAGTGCGCGGCGGGGACAGGCCGCTTCCTCGAAATGATGGCCCACACCCTAGACGTCTCCCTTGAGGAATTGGGGCAGTTGTCCCTAAGATCCAAGGAAGACATCCGCATCTCCAGCATGTGCACCGTCTTCGCCGAATCCGAGGTCATCTCGCTGATCGCCGAAAACAAGGAGCCGGAGGACATCGCCCACGGCGTTCACGTGGCTATCGCCGGGCGCGCGATCTCGCTGCTGCGCCGGGTCGGCATCGAAGAGGACGTCATGATGACCGGCGGCGTCGCCAAGAACCCGGGCATGGTGGCTGTGCTTGAGGAACAGCTCGGCCTCAAGCTGAAGATCGTCGAAGAGCCCGAAATCGTCGGCGCCTACGGCGCGGCGCTCTCAGGCCTTGAGCAGCTCAAATAGTTTCTGCAAATTTATCTAACAGACGGACCCGCTCAAAAGCGCAGCGGCTTGTCCGTCTGTTTTTTTGTGAGCAGGCGCACCGCGACCGCCGAGGCGCCCAGGGCGGCGCCGCCTAAAAGAATCCAGAGCGCGTAGGCGGACAGCCGCGCGGCCGGCATCAAATAGGCCAGCAGGGTCACGGCACCGGCCGGCGGAAACCACAGGCCCCACCGCCACGCGAGCAGGAGCAGCAGCGCGAAGGCAGCCGCCACGGAGACAGCGGCCGCGAAGCCCATCGTTTCGGTGAGCACGAGGCGGCACCCGGAGCCGAACACGGCCGCGGCGGCGCAGAGGATCAAAATTTTGACGAGGGTCATCAGCGGAATCGGCTTCGGGTTGTCGACGACACCGGCCGCCCCGACGATTAACGGCGGCGCGATAAGCATCAGCCGGTTCAACTGCCAGCCGAGGGCCGCCAGCACCAGCACAAAGACGAGGAGCAGCCCGAAACGGCATACCTGAGCGCGCACCGGAAGGGCGTCGTCCCGTTTGGTCTGGACCGCGTCAGCATCGCCGTGCATCGCGCCCGCCGGCAGCAGAATGACCGCCGCGAGGACGGCGACCGCAAGGCAGTACACCGGCGTGTCGACGCCGAGGATCACCGGAAGCATCACGGCGGAAAACACCGGGTAGAGACTCGAATGACTGACGACGATCAGCGCCGCGCCGCAGGCGTAGCCCACCGCGATCTTGACCATCAGCGGCGCGGGCAGCCACGCCGAAATCCCGTAACCCAAAAGCCCGGCGGTCACCATCATGGCCACCCCCTGCTTGGCGCCGACGCGCCACGGACAGACTGGCGCGGTCCAGAAGCCGATGGTCAGTGCCGCGGCCTCTGGAAAAATGATGTCCTCAATCCCGAGGATTTCCGCCGCGGCGACCATCGCCGCGACGACCCCGATGGCCAGCGCGAAGACGGCCGTCCTCGGCAGCTGATGAGTCTTTGTACTGCGGTTCATTTTCATTTCTTCTTCTCCACAACCCTTTCTAAATTTTATCTAAAATATGGCAATCTGCGCTTTTCCACGCGGATTTCTGTGATATAATCATCCTCATCATAACACAATCCAGCGTAAAACTTTGAATTTTATCCACGCAATAATTCATCATACGCAAGAAAGGAATTTGTATGCTCAACATTATCAAATCGATTATTTTCGGTATTGTGGAAGGGATTACCGAATGGCTGCCGATTTCCAGTACGGGCCACCTGTATCTCTTTCAATCCTTCATGGATTTAAACGAACCGAAGAGCTTTATTTCGATGTACATGGTCGTCATTCAGCTCGGCGCAATTCTGGCGGTCGTGCTGCTGTACTGGAAGCGGCTGTGGCCGATCCGCCGCATCCGCACCACCAA